>NZ_JBSGFZ010000004.1:0-396635 GCF_053603655.1 Kribbella sp. NPDC004138 | reverse complement strand
CGCCGGCCCGCCGCCCCGCGCGGGCCCTCTACAACCGCTGTCACACGGGGCCGGCCCCGCCGATGTCGGGGCCGGCCGTCCTCTCGTTGGCTAGTGGTTGCTGTCCTCCTCGGCTCAGCTCTGGGCCAGTTGCATCATCTGCTTCGGCAGCACCGTCATCTGGGCCGGGATCGGAACCTGCGGCCTGAGCAGCGACAGCAAGCTGGCGGCCGCGCCCGCGATCGGCAGCGGCAGGGCCAGGCCCAGCGACGCCAGCAGCGCGTTCACGAGTGCCAGTACCGCGCCCAGGATGTCCAGGCTCGGCACCGGAAGGCCGCTCCAGGCCTGGATCGGCGTGCCCGCGGCGCTCATCGTGCCGGTCGGCTGCGCCTGCTTGGCCTTCCCCTTGCCAAGCAGCGAGGTCAGGGCGAGCCCACTGGCGGCGTTCACGAACGTGCCGGTGTCCTCGTCGTAGTTCCACTTCTGGCCGTCGCCGTCACGGCAGGGCAGGACCAGCAGTGGAGCCGACGCCGGAACCTTGGCCAGGTCCGCACCGCTGTCCAGGCAGGCTCCGGTCGCGGCAAGGGCGCCACCGACGCTCTTGCTCATCGCGACCTGCAGCTGGCCGGACTCGGTGTAGATCCACTCCTGGGTCTTGCCCTCCTTGCCCGGCGCACACGCCATCATGACCGCCATCGGGACCTTGCCGGCCGCGACGAACGTCAGGCAGTAGCGGGTGTCGGAGCGGGTGGCGATCTGTTGTGCCACGCCCACGGTGACGCCGGGTGCCGTCGAACCGCGGGGTGCCGGGTTCGCGGCCTGGGCCGGTACGGCGGTGGCGATCGCCACGCTGACCGCGAGCACCACCACGCCGGTGCGACTGAACAGCTTTCGGATGATCAAGACAACCTCCAGAGGTCGTGCCATCGCTTGGCGTCAGGTCGTCGGGACCCCGTGGCGCGAGCCGGAATGCCGGCAGTGACTCAGCGCGACGTTGACGCCACAACAAGTAAGGCACAGGAGCGACCGAGGAGGTTATGCCGATCTTGCGAAACTTGATGCCAATGGCAACTAACTGCCAGGCACGCGTCGTTGCGCAAGGCATCTACATTGGGATGCGAGGCTGCTGTTCCGCCGTTGTGAACTGTTCGAGATCTTACGGCAATCCGCTGCGATTCCGGTAGCGCACTGCGTTAGAAGATGCCGTAGGCAACAGAGTTGTCAGTGGGGCTGTTTGGTGTCCCTGGGGTCCGGCGCGAGCTCCTGCTCGGTCGCCAGGCGCTCGTCGGCGGGCGCTTCCGGCGAACCCTCGAGGCGCGGCGGGACATCGGCAGCGGCGTCACTTTCCGTGATCTCCCCGCCGACGGTGTTACTCGGCGTGCTCGCCGCCTGGGCGCGCAGTTCGCGCATCTCCTTGCGGCGCCGCCAGCCGCGACCGAGTCCCTTCTTCGTCAGCCACAGGCCGGCGATCAGCGCGGCACCGGTCACAGCGCCGAGGAAGAAGATCGTCGGCACCGAGACACCGAAGTCGACGCCGAACACCTCCATCGTCGTCGAAGCAGTGGACGACACCGAGACACCCAGGCCGAACAGCACGGCCAGAACGATCAGAACAACTCCGAGGACGACCATGGCACGCTGCCTCTCCGTCCGGAGACCGCCGGACTCGTCAGGCCTCACTGCTCAGTAATGCGGAGAGCAACGCCACCGCGCCGCTCTTGTCGAGTGGGTTGTTCTGGTTCCCACACTTGGGCGACTGTACGCACGAAGGGCATCCGTCCGTACATTCACAGTGTGCAATCGCCTCGCGTGTCGCAGTCAACCACTCGCGCGCCGCGGCGTACCCGTGTTCGGCGAATCCGGCTCCGCCGGGGTGGCCGTCGTACACGAAGACCGTGAGCCGGGCGGTGTCGGCGTGCCGGGCGGTGGAGACGCCGCCGATGTCCCAGCGGTCGCAGGTGGCGAACAGCGGGAGGAGGCCGATCGACGCGTGCTCGGCCGCGTGGGCCGCACCCGGTACGTCGGCCAGCCCGAGCGCCTCGACGGCGGCGTCGGGCATCGTCCACCACACCGCCTTGGTCCGCAGGGTGCGCTCGGGCAGATCCAGCGGCTGCTCGTCGAGTACGTCGCCGGTCGCGATCAGCTTGCGCTGGTACGAGATGACCTGACTCGTCACCTGGACCCAGCCCCGCGACAACTCCGCCGTCCCCCAGGTGCACGTCTCCTCGGTCGCCAGGATGCTGATCTCGGTCACGTCCCGCGCGAAGGTCGTGTAGTCGGGCGAGGCGGGCTCGACGACCGCGGCGTGCTCCTCGAGGTCCAGCGACCGCACCAGGTACGACTCGCCCGCGTGCACGTAGACGGCGCCCTCGTGCACCGACGCATGCGCCGAGCCGCCGTCGACCGTGCCGAGCAGGCGACCGGTTCGGTCCTCCACGATCTGCACCGTCTTGCCGCCGGCGGACCGGATGTCGATGGCGTCGACGGCGCGCTCCCGGCGCGTCCAGAACCACCCGTGCGGCCGCTCGCGCAGCGCACCCTGCCGTACGAGTTGTGCGATCACCTGCGCTGTCGTCTCGCCGAAGATCTCGAAATCGTCGGGCGTCAGCGGTAGCTCCTGGGCGGCGGCGCACAGTTGGGGCCCGAGCACGTACGGGTTCTCCGGGTTGAACACGGTGGCTTCGACCGGGCGGCCGAAGATGGCGCCCGGGTGGCGCACCAGGTAGGTGTCCAGTGGGTCGTCCCGCGCGATCAGGAGCGCCACCGCGTCCCCGCCGGCGCGCCCGGCGCGACCGGCCTGCTGCCACAGCGAGGCGCGAGTGCCGGGCCATCCTGACAGCAGCACGGCATCCAGTCCGGCGATGTCGATGCCCAGCTCGAGAGCGTTCGTCGCCGCGACGCCGGTGAGCTCGCCGCTCTGCAACATGCCCTCGAGCCGCCGCCGCTCTTCCGGTAGATACCCGGCCCGGTACGCCGACACCTGGTCCGTCAGCGCCGGGTCGACCTCGGCCAGGTTCTCCCGGGCTGTCATCGCCACCGTCTCGGCTCCACGCCGCGAGCGGACGAACGCGACCGTGCGAACACCTGTGACCACCAGGTCGGTCAGCAGGTCGGCCACCTCGGCTGTGGCGGACCGTCGTACCGGTGCGCCGTTCTCGCCGTGCAGGGCCGTCAGTGGCGGCTCCCAGAGGCCGAAGGCGATACCGCCGCGTGGAGAGCCGTCCTCGACCACCTCCGCCATCGGCAGCCCGGTCAGGCGCTCACCTGACAGCGCCGGCTCGGCCACTGTCGCCGAGGCGCAGACAAAGATCGGATTGGCGCCGTACTGCGCGCAGACCCGCCGCAGCCGCCGCAGTACGCCGGCGACGTGCGCACCGAAGACGCCGCGGTAGTGGTGACACTCGTCGACCACGACGTACTGCAGGCAGCCCAGGAACCGCGCCCAGCGTTGATGGTTCGGCAGGACCGACCGGTGCAGCATGTCCGGGTTGCTGAGCACGTACGTCGCGTGGTCGCGCGCCCAGTCCCGCTCGGTCCGCTCCGAGTCGCCGTCCAGCGTCGTGGCCCGCAGGCCCGGCACGGTGTACGCCGAGACCGCGCGCAACTGGTCGTGGGCGAGGGCCTTGGTCGGAGACAGGTAGAGCACCGACGCCGTACGACGGTGTGGTGACGCGGCCTGCGCGATGCTCAACGTGGCGAAGGCCGGCAACAGGTACCCGAGCGACTTGCCGGATGCCGTCCCGGTCGCCACGACGACGTGCCTGCCCGAATACGCCGCCTCGGCGGTCGCGACCTGATGGGTCCAAGGGGCCGTGATGCCGGAGTCCCGCAACTGGTCGAGCACCTCGGACGGCACCCACCGCGGCCAATCACACGTTTGTCCCAGCCGTGGCGGCACCGCCTCGACATGCGTCAACCGGTCGTCACGACCGGCGGCCAGGCGCTTCAGGACGGCAGCCGCCTCACCACCTGCACGCATACGGTGAGCGTAGTGCCCTGCACGGACAAGGGCTTGCCGCTGAGAGTCCGCTGAGAATGCACGCGCGGATGCACGCGGCTTTTTCCGGAGGGGAATCGACTTCGGGTGGGCGAGATGAAAGAGTTTTCGGCAACGGGTCTTCTCACGGTCCGTACATGGTTGAATGCAGCAGTTCATGGGATCGGAGGCTGAAGTGGATCTGTCGCTGACCGCGCGCGCCGAGGGCGGGCGAACCGTCATCGAGGTTGCGGGGGAGATCGACGTCTACACCGCACCGAAGCTCAGGGAGAAGATCGCCACGCTCGTCGAAGAAGGCGTCTACGACATCGTCATCGACCTGGAACGCGTGGAGTTCCTGGACTCCACCGGCCTCGGTGTCCTCGTCGGCGGCCTGAAGCGGGTGCGCACCCACGACGGATCCCTGTCCCTGGTCTGCACCCAGGAACGGCTGCTGAAGATCTTCCGGATCACCGGCCTGACCAAGGTCTTCGACATCCACCCGGACGTCGCCTCGGCGATCTGATGAAGCGAAACGGTGTCCGCCTCGCTACTTTCGGTGATTGTTCCGCCCAGGTTCCGGCAGGGGTCTTGCCGGGCCGACCCGGTATGGCGTAGACCACCCTGTCGTCAGGTCTGGTCGGGAACCCGTTAGAGTAACCCACCGCGCCAGTCCACTGGCGCTGTGTCGTATTTCCCCAACCCTTCGGTTGCGGCAGACGGGGGCCGTCAAGCCTGGATGGGTTGCCTACAAGGAGGACGGATGTCCGCGCTGCTTGCTCCACAAGCGGTGGATCTTTCGTCGAGCAACACCACACTGGTGATCGTTGTCGGGGTGATCGCGATTCTCGCGGTCGTCATCGCGATGGTCTTCCGGGGCCAGGTGCTTGCCGCGAACGATGGCACCGAGAACATGAAGACGATCGCCGCGGCGGTTCAGGAAGGCGCCTCGGCGTACCTGAACCGGCAGTTCCGGACATTGTCGATCTTCGCCGTGGTCGCGTTCCTGTTGCTGTTCCTGCTGCCGGCCCACACCGACGGCGGCAACGAGACCACGCTGAAGATCTTCCGCTCGGTGTTCTTCCTGGTCGGCGCGGGCTTCTCCGCCGCGATCGGCTATCTGGGCATGTGGCTCGCGACGCGCGCCAACGTCCGGGTCGCCGCGGCCGCCCGGGACGAGGGCCGCAACCCGGCGATGCGGGTCGCGTTCCGCACCGGCGGCACCGTCGGCATGGCGACCGTGGGCTTCGGCCTGTTCGGCGCCGCGCTCGTCGTGCTGCTGTTCAAGGGTGACGCCCCGACCGTGCTCGAGGGCTTCGGTTTCGGCGCCGCGATGCTCGCGATGTTCATGCGGGTCGGCGGCGGTATCTTCACCAAGGCCGCCGACGTCGGCGCCGACCTGGTCGGCAAGGTCGAGCAGAACATCCCCGAGGACGACCCGCGGAACGCCGCGACGATCGCCGACAACGTCGGTGACAACGTCGGCGACTGCGCCGGAATGGCGGCCGACCTGTTCGAGTCGTACGCCGTGATGCTGGTGGCCTCGCTGATCCTGGGCAAGGCCGCGTTCGGCGAGCAGGGCCTGATCTTCCCGCTGATCGTGCCGGCCATCGGCGCGCTCACCGCCGTCGTCGGCGTCTTCCTGACCCGTCCGCGGACCGGCGAGAACGGCCTGCGCACGATCAACCGGGCGTTCTACATCTCCGCGCTGATCTCCGGTGTGCTGTGTGCGGTGGCGGCGTTCGTCTACCTGCCGAGCAGCTTCAAGGACCTGACCGGCGCGAGCGAGTCGATCGCCGTGACCGACGGCGACCCGCGGCTGATCGCGACCATCTCGGTCATCATCGGTATCGTCCTGGCGGCCGTCATCCTGGCGCTGACCGGGTACTTCACCGGCACCGAGGACAAGCCGGTCAAGGACGTCGGCAAGTCGTCGCTGACCGGTGCCGCCACGGTGATCCTGTCCGGTATCTCGGTCGGCTTCGAGTCCGCTGTCTACACCGCTGTGGTGATCGCGGCGGCCGTGTACGGCGCCTTCCTGGTCGGCGGCTCCGGTGTGGTCGCGCTGTTCGCGATCGCGCTGGCCGGCTGCGGTCTGCTCACCACCGTCGGCGTCATCGTCGCGATGGACACCTTCGGCCCGGTCTCCGACAACGCGCAGGGCATCGCCGAGATGTCCGGTGACGTGGACGGCGAGGCGGCCCAGATCCTCACCGAACTGGACGCCGTCGGCAACACCACCAAGGCGATCACCAAGGGCATCGCAATCGCCACCGCCGTGCTGGCCGCGACCGCGCTGTTCGGTTCCTACACCGACGCGATCCGCTCCTCGCTCGGCGACCAGTACGCCAAGTTCGAGGCCGACGCCCTGGTGTTCAACCCGGGCACGCTGGTCGGTCTGATCCTCGGCGCCGCGGTTGTGTTCATGTTCTCGGGTCTGGCCATCAACGCCGTCGGCCGCGCCGCCGGTGCGGTCGTCTACGAGGTCCGTCGCCAGTTCCGCGACATCCCCGGGATCATGGAGGGCACGGGCAAGCCGGAGTACGGCAAGGTCGTGGACATCTGCACCCGCGACTCGCTGCGGGAGCTGGCCACCCCGGGTCTGCTGGCGCTGACCGCGCCGATCGCCGTCGGCTTCGGCCTCGGCGCCTCGGCGCTGGCCGGTTACCTGGCCGGTGCGATCGGCGCCGGCACCCTGATGGCGGTCTTCCTGGCCAACTCCGGTGGTGCCTGGGACAACGCGAAGAAGCTGGTCGAGGACGGCAACCACGGCGGCAAGGGTTCGCCCGCGCACGAGGCCACCGTCATCGGTGACACCGTCGGTGACCCGTTCAAGGACACCGCCGGTCCGGCCATCAACCCGCTGATCAAGGTGATGAACCTGGTCTCGGTGCTGATCGCTCCGGCGGTCGTCGGGATGTCGGCGATCGGCGACGACACCAACACCGCGCTGCGGATCATCATCGCGGTCGTGGCCGTGGTGATCCTGGCCGCCGCCGTGTTCGTCTCCAAGCGCCGGGAGTCGGTCATCGCCGACACGCCGGCCGAGGTGAACGCCGCCGCCTGATTCGCGGTACCTTCCGAAGCGGCCCGCCGGCCTGTCCGGCGGGCCGTTTCGCATGTCTGGACCCGGGGCCGTCGACTCTTCTACTGTCGTCCTGTGAGGATCGCCCGGGTGCCCGCGCTGCTGCTCCTGGTTGCGGTGGGCGTGCTCGGCGCGCTGCAGCCGGCGAACGCCGCGACGCCGCAACCGGATGTCGCGTACCTCAACGCCGCGCACCAGATCAACCTCACGATCATCGAGTCCGCGCACGCCGCGACGACCAAGGGCAAGACCGCCTGCGTACGACGGGCAGCCGCGCAGCTCGAGCGCGACCACAGCAAGCTCTCGGCGCAGGAGCTCGACGTCGCCACCCGCCTCAACATCCTGCTGCCGACAGAGCCCTCTGCGACGCAGCGCCAGCAACTCAACGCTGTCGCGGCCAAAGCCGGGACAGCCGGGTACGACGCTGCCTGGCTGGCCCTGCAGCGCCAGGAGCATCAGCAGTACCTGGCGCTGGTCAACGGTGAGCTGCCGATCAGCGCGTCACCGGCCGTCGAGTCACTGGCGGAGGGTGCCAAGCCAGTGCTCCAGATGCATCAGCGTCTGGTGGCAGGCACCTGCAAGACCACGTCCGTCACCCCAGTGGTGCCGACCGGCGACGGCGGCCAGCATGCGGATGCGGAGAAGGCCCGTGCTCGGGCAGCGGTGATCCTGCTCGGCATCGGAGCGGTGCTGCTTTTCATCGGCAAGTCGATCTCCGTACGGCGACGCCTGGCCGGAGTCATCGCACTGGGAGCCGGTTTGGTCATGCTGTTCGGTGACCAGCCCGCCAACACCGGCAAGGTCCCGGCGGCCGGCAAGACCGCCGCGGAGCGCGAGGCCGCCGTACCGCCTGTCCGGTTGAAGCTGCCCGGTGTCCTGGAGGCGTCGGTGCGGCCGGTCGGGACCGGAGCCGACGGCCAGCTGCAGGTGCCCAAGTCGAGCGCAGACGTCGGCTGGTGGGCCGCGGGTGCGGCGCCGGGCGCTGACGGCGGCACCGTGCTGCTCGCAGGACATGTGGACACCACCCGCGGGCGTGGTGTGTTCGCGGCGCTGTCCGAGGTGCCGGTCGGGGCCACGGTCGGCGTGACGAGCGGCGACGGCGAGGAGCACTGGTACCGCATCGTGGCGCGCCGTACGTACAAGCAGGAGGCCCTGCCCGCCGACCTGTTCCAGGGCGCGGCGAAGCCCCGGCTGGCGCTCGTGACCTGCACCGGTTCGTACGACCGTGCGGCGCACCGCTACAGCCAGAACCTGGTGCTCTACGGCGTTCCGGTCGACTGATCTTTTGGTAGTCACTTCCAGCAACGGTCGACCGAAGTACGCCCGCCGTCGACTTTCGGCTGATGTGCTCCCCCGCGGGATGGGGGATCGTCGGGGTCGTGGTCAGGGAGTTAACCGATAGCAGCCGTTCGGGTGCCGACGGCAGAATCAACCCACGGGTGGACACACCGGATCCGCCCGGGGTCCGATGCTCAGCACCGGGTGGGCCTCGATACTGATCTCATCACGACACATCCCGCCCGACCGGGGACGATTTCACGCCATCTGACGAGGAGCACGGCGATGATCGAGGCAAAGGGCCTCACCAAGCGATACGGCACGACAGTTGCCGTTGACAACCTGTCTTTCGAGGTGAAACCCGGCAAGGTGACCGGCTTCCTCGGCCCGAACGGGGCCGGCAAGTCGACCACCATGCGGATGATCCTAGGGCTCGACACGCCGACGTCCGGCGAGGTCACGATCGACGGGCAGCGGTACCGGGACCTGCACCGGCCGCTGACCAAGGTCGGCGCGCTGCTGGACGCCAAGTGGGTGCACCCGAACCGCTCGGCGCGCGCCCACCTGACCTGGATGGCCGCGTCCAACAAGTTGCCGAAGTCATCGGTCGACAAGGTGCTCGAGATGGTCGGCCTGAGCTCGGTCGCGAACAAGCGGGCCGGGGCCTTCTCGCTGGGCATGTCGCAGCGGCTCGGGATCGCCGGCGCGCTGCTCGGCGACCCGGAGGTGCTGCTGTTCGACGAGCCGGTGAACGGTCTCGACCCGGAGGGCATCGTCTGGATCCGGACCTTCATGCACCGGCTGGCCGACGAGGGCCGGACCGTGCTGGTCTCCAGCCACCTGCTGTCCGAGATGGCGCTCACCGCCGAGGAACTGGTCGTCATCGGCCGCGGCAAGCTGATCGCGCAGAGCAGCACCCAGGAGTTCGTCGATCGCGCCAGTGGTACGACGGTGAAGGTGCGGACGCCGCAGCTCGACCAGTTCGCCGCCGTCCTGAGCCAGCAGCAGCTGGCGACCCGCATCGAGGACGTCGAGGACCAGGGCAAGGTGCTGTTTGTCGAAGGCGACCTGACCACCGACCAGATCGGAGAGGCCGCCGCGGCGCACGGCATCGTGCTGCACGAGCTGACGCTGCAGCGCGGTTCGCTGGAGCAGGCATTCATGCAGATGACCGGTGACTCGGTCGAGTACCACGCGCACGAGGAGATCGCCGCTGTGACGTCGCTCGACGCCCCCGACGCCGCCGAGGTGGCCGCGGGTCCGAAGGAGGACAACTGACATGTCGGTGATCGCAGTCGAGCGCATCAAGCTCTTCTCCACCCGCTCACCGTGGTGGTGCATGGTCGTCGCCGCCGTGCTGACGCTCGGTCTGGCGGCGCTGGCCGCGGGCTTCTCCGAGGGCCCGGTGACCATCGGCCTCACCCAGGGCGGAGCGCAGCTCAGCCAGATGGTGATGATGGTGATGGCCGCGCTGGCGGTGACGACCGAGTACCGGTTCGGCACCATCCGGACCAGCTTCCAGGCCGTGCCGCAGCGCGCGGCGCTGCTGCTCGGCAAGACCGCCGTGGTCGCCGCGCTGTCCGCCCTCGTCGGGCTGATCGCGTCGTTCGGCGCCTGGGGGATCGGCAACATCTTCAAGGACGGCGCGGACCTGTCCATCAACACCGCCGGTGAATGGCGGCTGCTGGCCGGTCAAGGTCTGGTGTTCGCGCTGTCCGCGGTGATCGCGGTGGCGGTCGGCATCCTGATCCGGCAGAGCGCCGGTGCGATCGCGATCCTGATCCTGTGGCCGCTGCTGGTCGAGAACCTGTTCAACCTGATCCCGAAGGTCGGCGACGACATGTCGCGCTGGTCCCCGTTCCAGAACGCCGGTTCGTTTCTGAACCAGGGCCAGGACTTCGGCGTCAACGGTCCGCCGGCCGACGCGCAGTACGCGATGGGTCCGTGGTGGGCGCTGCTGTACTTCGCGGCCTGGGCCGCGGCGCTGATGGCGATCGCGTTGTTCTCGGCGAGCAAGCGCGACGCCTGACAAGTCCACCCCGGTCGGAGGTTGAGGGGCCCTTGACCGGGGCAGGGGCCCGGCCGGGCTGAGGGGTCCTGGCCGCGACGGCCCGTGGTGCATCCGGTCTCCGGATGGACCGCGGGCCGTTTCCCTTTCCGGTCCTGGGGTGGCCGGTGGCCCGGCAAACGTCTACCGTGCCGCGCATGACCGATTGGGCTCAGGTGCGCGACACCGATGACGCGGTTCCCGAAGGCCGGCCGCTGGGCGAGTTGGTGGCCGAGCTGGCCGGGATGCTGCGGTCGCCGGATCCCGTCGTCCGGGACCGGCACGCGTACTCCGTCCTGGCGACCTGGATCGGGCGTGGCGTGCTGTCCGCGGACGAGTTGCGAGCGCTCGGCGACCTGATGGTGCCGCGGTTCGGCGACCCGGAGATCCAGGCGCGGACGTTCGCTCCGCTGATCCTGGACTCGATCGTCTCGGCCGGGGTCTTCGAGCCGAGCTGGGTGCCGCCGTTCGAGCGCTGGTACGTCGGCGAGGAGGACCTGCGCGGGTACGACGAGAAGCTCGGCTGGCTGCACGCGGTCGCGCACGGTGCGGACCTGCTCGGGACGCTCGGGCTGCACGAGGCGGTGGAGCCGGTGCAGATGCTGCGGCTCGGGATCGGGCGGCTACTGACGCCGACGTCGTACGTGCTGCGCGACATGGAGGACGACCGCCTCGGGTACGCGCTCGCGGCCACGCTGACCCGCTCCGACCTGAGCGGCAGCGATGCCACGGAATGGCTGGACCCGGCGATCCGGGCGCTGTCGAACCCGCCGGCCGAAGGCATCACACCCGAGGTGACGAACACCATCCGGACGCTGCGGGTGGTGTATGTCCTGGCCGATCACGGTCTGCGGGTGGGAGATGCGAAGAAACTCACACAGGTCCCGCAACGCGAGCAGGTCAAGACAAAGCTGGCCGACGTACTCCGGATCGTGACTCCGTACTACCTCTGAGCGTCCAGGCAACGATCTCCGGACGGATCGCGCATCCGACTTTCGTCGCTGGTTTCCCTGAAAACTCCCTGAGCGACGCCATGTCACAGTCCGGGGCGCAGTACAGGTGGGTTCCGGTGGCAACGGAGCCTCTGTGCATGACAATGTCTCTGCTGGCATGCCGTGGCCCCCTCCCATGGTGGTGCCAACGCCACTACCGGAGTAGTGCCAACACCATCAGATCTGGTCCCCCCGCGAGGTTAGCTTTTACCGACAAGAGCCTGGGGGCGCAGTTGAGAGAGGGCGCGTAGAAGTCATGGTTGCGACATACCTGAAGCGTTGGGTCGGCAGCCGGATCCTCAACAGGTCCACCCGCAAGGGTGGTCTCGACCTGTCGAAGATGCGGATGTTCCCCAGCGCGGTCTCGATGCCGCTGCGCCGGCACGGGGTGGACCCGGTGCCGGAGCTGGCCGCGGTCCGGGAGACCGAGCCGGTGCACAAGCTGGCGCACCTGTTCGGGCTGAACGTTTGGGTGGTCAGCGGGCACGCCGAGGCGAAGTACGTGCTGTCCAACGAAGAGGACTACAGCCACGACATCCGGCCGCTGGTCGGCTCGGACCCGAACAAGCCGTCGGAGGGGATCGGCGGCCTCGGCTTCACCGACCCGCCGGACCACACCCGGCTGCGGAAGCTGCTGACGCCGGAGTTCACCAAGCGCCGGCTGGCGCGGCTGGAACCGGCGATCGAGAAGATCGTCAACGACCAGCTGGACCTGATGGAGGCCAAGGGGCCGGTCGCCGACATCGTCTCCGACTTCGCCTTCAACGTGCCGTTCCTGCTGATCGCGGACCTGCTCGGGGTCGAGGAGCAGGACCGCGACCGGTTCCGGGCGCTCGGTCCGGCCCGGTTCGACATGTCCGGCGGCGGAATCGGGCTGTTCGGGTCGGCTTCGGAGTCGCGGGAGTTCCTGTTCGAGATCGTCCGGAAGCAGCGGGTGAACCCCGGCGACGGCCTGATCGGGTCGATCATCCGCGCCCAGGGCGACACGCTCGACGACGTGGAGCTCGGCGGACTGGCCGACGGTGTGTTCCTCGGCGGGTACGAGACGTCGGCCAGCATGCTCGCGCTCGGGACGCTGGTGCTGCTGCGTGATCCGGAGAACTTCGAGCGGATCCGCAACGAGCCGGGCGCCGTCGACGGGATCGTCGAGGAGCTGCTGCGGTACCTGACCGTGGTGCAGGTCGCGTTCCCGCGGTTCGCCCGGCACGACCACGAGCTGTTCGGGCACCCGGTGAAGAAGGGCGACCTGGTCGCGGTGTCGCTGTCCGGTGCGGACCGGGACAAGGTGGTCTTCGGGTCGGACGCCGAGGACTTCTACCCCCGTCGTACCGTGTCCGCCGCGCATCTCGCCTTCGGGCACGGCATGCACCGCTGCGTCGGCGCCGAACTCGCCCGGATGGAGCTCCGCGCCGCGTTCACCGCGCTCGCGCACCGCTTCCCCGACCTGGCCCTGGCCGTCCCCGAGGAGCAGCTCCGCTTCCGCGACTTCTCCATCGTCTACGGCGTCGAGTCCCTCCCGGTCCAGCTACACCGCGCCACCACCGAACAAGCCGCCGGCTGACCTCGCTGGTCCGGCCGCATCCATCAAGTTGGCTGGTTGCGCAGCGCCAGTAGGTTCTCGAAGCGGGTGGCGAGGGTGGGGGCGTGGGTGCGGAGGCGGGAGAGGTCGCTGCGGGACTCGAGTTGGTGTGTGAGTAGGACGCCGCGGCTCTGGTCGAGGAGCTCGACGGCGCGGGCGCGAAGCTCGCCGGCGACTGCCGGATCGTTCGCGGCGTCGGCCAACTGGAGGGCGGCGGCCGCGGCGTCCGGGCCGAGCGTGGTGAATTGGCGAAGGCCGTGTTCCTGGTCGGCGCGATCCAGCGAGCGTGGAGCCACGAGCGGAAGCTGGGCGATCGCCGCCGCGTACGCTTCCAGCGCCTCCGCCCAGTCCTGCACCTCGGCCGCCAGCGCACCCCACGCGAAGGCCGACTGGCAGCGCCCGATCGGCGGGTGCGACGTCTCGCCGACGATGGCGCGGTACTCGGCGAACGCCGATCCCAGCGTCGCGCGGTCCCCAGTACGCCGGTAACGCTGGACCAGACTGTGCGCCAGGTTCGTCCGGCTCCCCGCCCGGAACGCCGGCCCGGCCGTCGGTGCGGCGAGGACTTCGTGATGGACGGCGATCGCGGCGTCGAGATCCGCGAGATCCCCGTCGCGCCTGTAGCGGTCGGTCAGCGCGATCGCGAGGTTCGACCGGAACACCGGCAGCCGGTTGTTGTCCGGCCTGGATTCCCGCACCGCGCGCTGGAGAATCTCGACCAGCTCGTCCACCAGCGCCGGCTCGTGGGTCGTTTCGTACTGGGTTCGCACGGCGAGTGCGAGGTTGCTGAGGTGGCCCGGATCGACGGTACCGGCCGCAGCCCCGAGCTCAACTGAGCGTCGGAGGTCGGCGATCGCGCTCTCCAGGAGCCTGGCGTCCTGGGCGCGCATACTCCGCTCCCACCGCGCGTTGCCGAGCATGTTGAGCCGTGCGGCCAGGAACGCGCTGCCGGGCTGCGCCTCGGCGGCCGCCGCTGACCGGCGCAGCAGCTCGATCGCGTCGTCCAGGCTGGCGAGGTGCCCGGTCCGCTCGTAGCGCAGCCGCAGGCTGAAACCCACGGCGACCTGCGCACGACTCAGCGGCTCCGGCTGGTCGGTGAGCTCGTCGATCGCCCGCAGACCGGCTTCGATGGATCGGTCCAGGTCGGTGACCTCGCTGTACGCCTCGAACCGCAGGCGCAGCGCCTCGCACAGCGTCGTCAGCGCGGTGCTGGTTGCCGCCGTACCGGCTTCGGCCGAGGCGATGATCCGGTCGAGGGCGGCGTCGTCGGGCGACTCGACGTACCGCAGCAACTGGGCGTCGGCGTGGTCGGCCTCCAGTGCAGCCAGATCGCCGACCAGCGCGTCGGCCTCCGGGTGCGACGGCGCGATCCAGCCGATGCAGTCGCGGACGAGGTCGACGGCTTCCTGGAGTACGGCGGAGCGGTCGGCGGTGACCCGGCCGGAGCCGAGCGCTCTGACGAGGGCGCGGACGACCGAGGGCAGCTCGACCGAGTCGGAGGGCGTGACCTCGAGCGCCGCGCGGCCTTCGCTGACCGCTTCGGCCAGGACCGCAGCGTCCCTCGTCAGCTCGTGCTGCTTGACGAGGGCCGTGACGACGATCGCGCGCCGGACGTGGAATTCCGGTGCGGACGGGGCCGTCGCAGCGACAACACGTCGTGCCAGTGCGACCGCCTCCATAGCTTCGGACTCGTCGCTCGCCGCTGCCCGCAGCGCGTCGGCGAGCGCCATCAGCCGCCGAACGTGGTCCGGGTCCTCCGGATCGGTTTCGGCGACCGCCTGCCGCAGCGTCTCCACGGCCTCGGCGAGCACCGCGGGCTCGGGCGCGAGTGTGTGGACGACGCGTTGGGCGTTCCCGAGGATCTGCAGCGCGCGTCCACGGTGGGCGGCGGGGGCGGCGCCGACCGCCCGCCGTGCGTGGTCGACGGCCTCGTGCGCGACCGCTGTGTCCTGGTCGGCGCGGGCGCGATGAGTCAGGGCATAGGCGAGGTTGAGCAGCGCGGATCCGTTCGCCGGCTCCTGAGCCACCGCCCACCGGGACGTGGCGATCGCGTCGTCGAGCAGTTCCCGCCGGCCGGTGCGTTCGTACCCCATCTGCACCAGATACGCCAGGGATGCGGCCTGGGACGGCCGGTCCGTCGTGGCTAGCCGGAACGCGCAGCGTTGCAGGTCGACCGCGGCCTGCAGGGTTTCCAGTGAGCCGTCCCGCTCCCACACCGCGTAGACCTGGGAGGCCTGATCGTTGAGCAGCCCGTCGCGCCCGAGCAGGTACCCCGATTCGTCGGCCGCGGTCGCCTTGGTGATCGCATCGGCCGTGATGAACAGGTCGATCGGAAGACCGGTGTGCTGATAGCGGATCCAGAACAGGTTCCCGAGGTCGAACAGGAACGTCGCCGTGGCGGGTCTGGTGTCGTCGAGCCGATGCGCGGCGTTGGTGAGCAGGCTGATCGCCCGGTCGAGGGTCTCGAGGTTCCTGGACTCGTAGTACCGGTCAACCTCCTGCATCGCCTCGACACTTTCCGCGACGGCCTCTTCGCGGATCCGCACCCAGTGCCGCAGCTCCTCCGGCAGGGCGTACGGCAGCTGATGAGCGATCGGTGCGAGCATGTCGACGGCCTTGCTGAGAGCGAATTCGCCGTCCGGGCCCAGCGCGATGCAGCGGCACCAGAGCACCAGTCCGACCGCGTACCGGGCCTCGAGGTTCTGCGGGAAGCCGGGGAGCGCGGTCAGCCGCTCCAGCTCGTCGTCGACCGCAGGGCCGAGTACGGCGTCACTGGCCGGATCCTGCTCCCACCGCGCCACCCGTGCGAGCAGCGCGTCGATCAGCTGCCGGGACATGAGCCCACCGCCCGCATCGCCCGAAGCTTGCCCAGCTCGACCAGCCGCTCACCCGCACTGGTCCGGAGCGTGACCTGGCCGTCGTCGATCCGGATCACCGCACCGCAGAGCACAGCGCTGTCGGTCGTGAGCTCGACCATCGGCTGGTCCTTGGCCGGGCCGTACCAGGTTGTGGCGACCGCGGCGGTCAGCAGCGCCGCACAGGTCAGGCTGAGCGCGATGCCGCGGCGCAGTGCGCGTGCGGCGTCCTGGGCCTCACGGTGGTCCGCGATCGGGCCCGGCGGCAGCGTACTGACCTGCACGACCGATGGCCGACCGTTGGCCGCCCGGAGCAGGTAGAGCGCACCGGAGGCACCAGCCACCAGGGCGAGCAGGAGCAGCAGGCCGACCGCGATGGCTGCCCCGGAGGCGAGCTCGCCGATATCCGAGCGGCCCTTCACCAGGCTGAAGCCGATCAGTGCGACGAGCAGGCCGGCAAGGCCGTTGCGCCACTGGGTCGCCGCTGTCCGGACCCGCAGGAGCTCGGTACGGCGCATCGCGTCGAGCTGCTGGGCCCGCCGGAGATCGGCCGGTGTGGCCGCGCGGCCGGCGGCCGGACGGTCGGTCATGAGCCGGCCGGGACGTCGAAGATCCAGTAGGCGCCGCAGCCGACCCGGTCCGCGGGCCTGCCGGGGTGCGCCTCGGCGCAGGTGCAGATGATCGGCACCGAGCGGATGCCGCCGGGCGCACCGGTCCCGCCGCCCGGCCGGCTGCCGAGATCACCGCGGAAGACGTCGTCGAGCAACGGGACCTCGATCGAGGCGTCGCAGCGCGGGCAGCGGCCGCCGAGCAGCGACGTACCGACTCCGAAGTTCTCGATGACGAACGTCCCGGCGGCCTGCTCGGCGTACCCGGGCTCGCTCACCTCGCGATACGGAACGGGTCCGTTCCGCACGGCGTCGTCTGTCGTCACGGTCTCTCCTTCGCCGCTGATCGGTCAGGGCCCGAGATGGATGAACGGCATCCACACGCTCGGGCTGGTCGGGTAGCGGTCACGCAAGCGGCGGACCACGCGGTACAGAGCCTGGGTGGCACGGGTGCTGTCCGGCCGGCCGCCGTTGCCCGCGAGCTCGGTGTAGACCGCCTCGACGACATCCGCGGCGGTCGGGTCGTAGACGGACCAGAGAGTGGCGATGACCTGGCGGTAGCCGGCGTAGTGGATGGCTGCCGCCAGCGTGATGACCTCGTCCGGCAGTTCGACTCCGCCGGTCGCCGTCTTGCAGGCCGACAGGAACGCCAGCTCGCCCTGGTAGGTGCCGCCGGTGATGCTGTGCACGGTCAGGGTGCCGTCGTGCAGGATCAGGCCGCCGTTCGACGGGTCGGTGACGTCCTGGTTCCCGTGGCAGCTGAAGTGCACCCAGGGATGGCGGCCCAGCTCGGCCCGTACGGCGGTCGTGGTGGCCGCCTCGCCGTACAGGACCGTGCTGCTGCCGGCGAAGAGGCGGGTCAGAAGCTCGACCTCGCGCTCGACGTTGGGGAGCGGAGTCTGGCCGGGAACGTCGGGGGCCGCGACCACCAGCAGCCCCGGATCGAGCGTGCCGACCGGCGATTTCGTTGCCTCGAGCAACGCCCGGACGGTCGGCGTGTACGACGGGACGACCCGGTCGAGCACGGTGTCGCCGGTGGCGTCCGCGGCGTACCGCCCGGCGGCGTGCAGCGGCATCGCGGTGAGCAAACCGGACGGGCACCACCACAGTCGCGGCCAGGTGTCGCCCTCGGGTGTCGTCGTGTGTCCGAGCGCCCTGAGGACCGGCTCCGCGATCGCTGTCCAGAGCCAGTCGAGGACCTCGAGGATGGTTCCTTCCCCGCGGATCCGCTCGGCGTGCAACTGTGCCGCCGCGGCGTGGAACGCCTGGATGGACGCGATCGACCGGTCGCCGTCCAGGAAGGGGCGCTGGGCCTCGGCCGCAACCTGCCGCGCGACCTCCAAGTCGTGAACGGTCTGCAGGTAGCGCAGCGCCTCCTCGACGGTGTCGTCGTACGTCGCCGGCAGCTGGATCACCCGCTCGATACCATCCGCCGCCAGGATCACGGCGTCGGACCGCAGCCGGCCGACCGTGACCACCACGACCGGCCCACCGATCGCGGCCCGCCGCAGCTCGTCCAGGCCCGGTGGCCGGAGGAAGCCCGAGAAGCCGTCGATGCGCCGGATCTCCGCCAGCAGCTCGTCCCACTCCCGCTCGAAGGCGATCCGCTCGCCGCCTCGTCGAGCATCGGCCGCCGCCAGTTCGTCCAGCCTGCGCATGTGATCTTCCAACGCGTCCCCCAGAACGCTCGGCACCCGACTGCTCACCCTAAGGTGACGCAGGTCCTTGAGCCAGTGCCGCGTCGATGACAGCAAGTGAAAAGCGATACGCCGAGTACGGTTCGCGTGGCACTAGGTTGCCGTTGGCCTGATCGGGTCGTGACAGGATGTGGGGTAGGTGGTCACAATGGGCGGTCCGGCCCGAGGTGCGGGTGACGGATCAGGGAAGGGCCGTCGGCGGTATGGGCAATGGCGAGATGGCGGCGGACGACCCGCTGACCGTTCGGATCGCCGCTGCCATGACGGCGGCCCAGTCGGGCGGGCATGCGACGGCGGCCGCGGAGATCGACGCGATCCGGGCCGAGCTGGGCGGGGCGCCGAGCTACCAGGCGGCCGCCGCGGAGTACGTCCGGGGAGTGACGGCGCACCACGCCAGTGACGCGGACGAAGCGCTCCGGGCGGTCGACGCCTGCATCGACATCGCCCGCGCGATCGACGAACCGGGCTGGGAAGCCAACGCACTGCCGATCCGCATCATCAACCTCGCCCGCAGCGGCCGCGGCGGTGACACGGTCAACGACCTGGTCGCGGCCGAAGCGGCGTTGAACCGCACCGACGACCCGGGCCTCACCGCCTGGGCGCACACCGGTCTGGGCTACGCGTACGACGTCCTGCGGCTCTTCGAGCTGTGCATTCCGCATTACGAGCTCGCCACCCGCCTGGACGACGACGTGTTCGAGCTGGCCGAGTCGCTCGCCATCGACCGCCTGAACCTCGCCGAGACCTACCTGCGCTGGGCGCACGAACTCGAGCGGCTCGGCGATCCCTTGTATACAAAGGAGATCGAAGACCGCCTGGCGTCCGCCGCGTACTGGGCGCGGGAGGCCGAAGACGTTCTGGTCGACGACGAGACCCAGGAGTTCTGGAGACTCAGCGCCCGGCTCTGGCTGGCTGCGGCCGTGACTGCCGAGGACCCGGCCCGCGCGGTCGACGACCTGACCCAACTGCGCGACGAGATCAGCAAGCTGGGGGAGACCGAGCGGCTCGCGCTCGCCGGCGCCTACCTCGCCCGGGCCCTGCGGGCGCAGGGAAAACCCGACGAGGCCAAGGCTGCCGCGGACCGGGCCGCCGACGATCTGATTCCGTTGGCCGATCCATCGACCCACGTGCTGGTCCTGCAGACCCGTTCGGAGATCGAGGCGGCGGGCGGTACGCCGGGAGCGGTGGCCGGGCTGGCCTACGCCCGATCGGTCGCGCGGAGCTGGTGGAAGGAGCGGCAGCGCGCGCTCAACGCCGTACGGCATGCGCTTGCCGTGCACGATCTGCCGGCCCGGCACGACGCCGAATGGCACGCGGCACGGCAGGATCCGCTGACCGGCGTGGGCAATCGCCGGGCGCTGGACGAGCGGTTGACGGCGGCGCGCGACTCGGGCCGGGCGGTGACGCTGCTCGCGCTCGACGTCGACGGACTGAAGCTCGTCAACGACACGTTCGGGCACGCCTGCGGGGACGAATTGCTGCAGGTTGTGGCAAATCTCCTGGTAGAACAGGCGCGGGCCACCGATGCCGTGGTTCGATCGGGTGGCGACGAGTTCTTCGTGGTCCTCGACCAGCCCGACGCCAAGGGCGGCGCGCAGCTGGCCGAGCGGATCCGGATCGCCCTCGACGCGATCGCGGCGACGACGGACAGGCCGTGGCTGCGTCGGCTCGGGGTGAGCATCGGGTACGCCGCGACGGCCGAAGGAATCGGTGTGGAGCAGTTGATCTCCCGGGCGGACCAACGTCTGTACGAGGAGAAGCGCCGCAAGAAGTGACGAAGGGCGGGCGGTGTGGTGCGGGAGACGTCGGGGGTGACGACGCGGATCGCGGACGCGATGACGCGGGCGCAGTCGGGCAGTCCGGCCGAGGCGGCGCTGGAGCTGAACGCGCTGCTCGCCGAGCTCGGCCCGGAGCCGAGTCACGAGCGGGCCGCCGCGGAGTACGTCCGGGCCGTCGCGGCACATCACGCCACCGACTCCGTCGAGGCGCTGGACGCCGTCGACGGCTGTATCCGGGTCGCCCGCGCGATCGACGAGCCGGGCTGGGAGGCGAACGCGATCGCGCTGCGGATCGTCACGCTGATCCGCACCGGCGAGGGCGGTGACTCGGTCGCCGACCTGGTCGCCGCGGAGAACGCGCTGTCGCGGACCCGGGACCTCGGCCTGGCCGGCTGGGCGCACACCGGTCTCGGCTACGCCTACGACCTGCTCCGGCTGTACGAGCTGTGCATCCCGCACTTCGAGCTCGCGGCCGACGGTGACCACGACCCGCTCGGCCTGTCCGAGGCGCCGGCGATCAACCGGCTGAACCTGGCCGAGTCGAATCTGCGCTGGGCGCACGAGCTCGAGCGGCTCGGCGACACGTCGTACGACGAGGAGATCCGGCAACGCCGCCGGGAGGCGCACCGCTGGGCGGGTGCGGCGGTCGACGTGATCCTCGCCGCAGACCTGCTCGGGTACTGGCCGATCGCCGGACGGATGTGGCTCGCGGCGAGCAACGACGCCGCGGAGGCCGACGAGGCGGCGGTGATCCTGAAGGACTGCCGGGACCAGCTGGCCAAGCTCGGCGACCTGGAGCTGGCCGCGATCACGGGCACCTACCTGGCCAAGGCGTATCTGGCGCTCGGCCGGGGCGGGGACGCGATGGACGCGGCGGACCGGGCCGCGAGCGACCTGCCGCCGACGTCCGATCCGCCGGTGGAGGCGCTGATCCGGCACACCGCCGTACAGATCATCGCGGAGTCCGGTGACCCCGGCGCGGTGACCGGGCTGCAGTACGCGCGGGCGATCAGTCGCGGATGGTGGGCGGAGCGGCTGCGCGGGCTGTACGCCGTCCGGAGCGCGCTGGCCAGCCACGAACTGTCGATCCGGCACGACGCCGAATGGCGGGCGGCGCGGGAGGATCCGCTGACCGGCGTGGGCAACCGGCGCGCGCTCGACGAGCGGATGTCGGTGGCGCAGGACTCCGGCCGCTCGATCGCGGTGCTCGCGATCGACGTGGACAACCTGAAGGTGATCAACGACAGCTACGGTCATGCCAGCGGCGACGACGTCCTGCGCCGGGTCGGCACGCTGCTGACCGAGCAGTGCCGCGCGGAGGACGTCGTGGCGCGGGCGGGAGGGGACGAGTTCGTCGTCGTCCTCGACAACCCCGACGAGCGCGGTGCGCCCGAGCTGGTCGAGCGGATCAAGGGCGCGGCCGATCGCGAGGCGGCACGCGCGGAGCAGCCGTGGTTCGCGATGCTGCGGCTGAGCGTCGGCCAGGCGAGCAGCACGGACGGTACGCCGGTCGCCGAGCTGCTGACCGAGGCCGATCGGCGCATGTACGCCGAGAAGCGCCGGCGCCGGCGGGCGCTCAGTAGTCCAGGAAGCCTTCCACGACCAAGTTCCTGACCTGGGGCAGGTAGTCCGACAGGACGTCGACCACCGGGCGGTCCATCAGGTCGGCCAGGGCGGCGAGGATCTGGCCGGTGCTCAGGTCGCCGTCGCAGGCGCCGACGAAGCCGGCCAGCACGGTGTCGACCTGCTCGGCTCTGCGCATGCCCCGCTGCCGCCGGAGCACGATCGTCGCCGGGTCCTCGGCTCCTGGCTGCCCGGCGGTCTCCTGCACGACGTCGTCGGCGACGCGCAGGTGCAGCGCGGTGAGGTCGGCCGGGAGGCCTTCGAGGCGTTCGAAGCGGTGCAGGACGTGCGGGCCGATCGGGCGCTCGATCTCGTACGGCCAGGACTCCGCGTGCAGCGATCCTTCGACGTTGTGCAGGGTGATCCAGCCCATGCCGATCGCCTCGACGTCGTGCTCGTCCAGGTAGCGCATCCACGCGTCGTACCGGGTCGTGTACTGCGGCGAGCCGTGCAGGCCGGCGTCGCGGAGCCAGAGCTCGACGTACTCGGACGGGTCGAGCTGTTCGCGCTGCACCGCCCAGGCGGAGCGGTCGGCGGTCCAGGAGGCGATGCGGTCCTGCCAGTCCTGGCCGCGTACGCAGGTCCAGTTGGCGAGCAGCTGGCTCCAGCCGCCGTCGGTCAGGTGGTCCGGCGCCTGGCGGACGAGCTGCTCGACCACGGCGTCGCCGGTGAATCCGGTCTCGCGGTAGGTGAGGTCGCCGCCGGGCGGTGAGATCACGTACGGCGGGTTGCTGACGATCAGGTCGAACCGCTCGCCGCGGACCGGCTCGTACAGGCTGCCGTCGCGGATGTCGAGGTCGAGGTGGTTGAGGGCCGCCGTCGCACGGGCCAGTTGAAGCGCGCGCGGGTTGACGTCGGTGGCTGTCAGCTGGTTGACGTGATCCGCCAGGTGCAGCGACTGGATACCGCACCCGGTGCCGATGTCGAGAGCCCGCTCGGCCTTGATCGGGACGGTGAGCTGGATGAGGCTCAGGCTGGCCGGCGCGATGCCGAGCACGTAGTCGGACCGCATCGCCTCCCGCCGCCCGTCGAGCCCAGGCGTGAGGTCGGCAACCACCCACCACTCCCGCCCGTCCTCCGCGAACGGCCGGATGTCGAGAACCGCCCGTACGTCGCCGCCACTGCGCTCGACGACGCCCAGGCCCACCAGATCAACACCCGGAAACGCCTTGCCCACAAGGTTTTCCGGCACCGCGCGCTGCAGCAGGAACAGCCGGATCATCGCGTCGAGCGCATCCCCTGACCCCGTACGCCGGGCCGCCGGCGCAGTCTCGTTCCGCGCGAGCGCAGCGTTCGCCTGCACCCCGAGCCGCTCGGCCACCCCGTCCACGGTGTACCCCGCACCGGCGAACGCCGTACGCAACCCCTCCACCACACTCCCCGTCAACTGCCGCATGCCGCCATCCTCCCACCCCACCCCACCCGCCGAGCCGGAGCTTACGTCCGAAGAAGTGGTGCGACGTCTCACCACTTCTTCGGACGTAGCGCTCGAGGGTTACGGGTTGCAGGTGAGTTTGGCGTCGGCCCAGTCGCCGTGGTCGCTGGTGTTGCCGTCGCCGCCGTCGGTGACCTGCAGGGTGAGGGTCTGGGCGCCGGTGACGTCGACCGTGGTGGTGGCGGTCGGGGACGTACCGGTCAGCTGTTCCGATGTGTACTTGGCGGTGCCGTCGGTCAGGACCTTGAAGGTGACCTTGCCGCGGTCCTCCATCTCGTCGTCGATGCCCAGTTTGCTGGTGAAGCTCGTGCAGTTGCCGCCCAGCCGGACACTGACCGACGACGGTGCATGAGCGCCCAGCCCCTTCGCGTACTGGACGCCGTCGAGCGTGATCGGCCCGCCGTCGCCGGCCGCGTCCTCGCCGTTGCTGTGGTCACGCTCGACCGGCCCCCACCCGTTGGTGGAGTCGAGGAACTCCAGGTCGCTGACCCAGTTCTCCCCGGTAGGTGCCGGCGGCAACGGCTTGTCGGCGATCGTCGCGGCGAAGAAGCCCAGCCCGCCGCCGGGCAGCTTGATCGCCTTCACGGTCTTCCCGGGATCGAGCGGTACGGCGGTGTAGAACACCCGGTAGTCCGTCGTCGTGTTGCTCAACCCGGCCGCGGTGTACCGCCCCTTGACCGAGACGGCCAGTTTCGCGCCACCCGTGGTCGGGTCCTGGCAGCACCAGTTCGGCAACTGGAACGTCCCCTCGGACGTCGACCCGTCGGTGTAGATGATCGTCACGGTGCCACGGGCGTTCAGGCTGGCGCCCGCACCCAGCAGAGCGAGATGCGATCCGGTGCCGGACACGAGGATCGGCGCCGACTGGTTCTTGACCAGGTTCGGCGTACCGGGTGCGCCGCTCGGCCAGGTGAAGTCGGCGCCCTGCACGTTCACGGTCGCGCCCGGCGTGTACCCGGCAGCCGCAAGAGCCTCACCGTTGAAGCTGTTGCCCGACCCGTCGAAGTTGCCCTGCTTGTACGTCGACGCGTCGCTCACGCCGACCACGTTCGCGGCCTGCGACACCGATGCGTACGGCAACTGCGCCGTCCCCGTCGCGCTGGTCGCGTAGTTATTGCCCTGAGCAACGTATGACGCCTTCAACGTCAACGTGAAGCTCGCCGGTTTCACGTCGGCGCCGGGCGTGACCTGCAGCTTGGTCGTCACGGTCCGGCCCGGATCCACCGAGGCGAAGGTGTTCGGGCCCGCCACGCTCCACCCGGACGGCACCTGGACGTCCAGCCGGACGTTGCGCACGGTCGTCGCGGTGCCGTTGCGGAAGGTCGCGGTCACCTCGGTCGGCTGGCCCGGAGCGTTCCAGAGCGACGGTGTGCTGAGCTCAGGTGTGCCGAAGGTGTTCGTCACGTCGGGGCCGCCGACCGCGGAGGTGCCGCTGATCTGGACGACGGCGTTGCGTGCGGTGGAAATCGCCGCGGTCTGGATGCGGATGATTCCGTCCGAGTACGTCCACTTGACCGGCTTGCCATCGACAGAGACATTGTGCGGAGCGCTGCCCGTGTGGAGCGTGAGGTCGTACGGGCGGGCCGTCGGCTTGCCGTCGTACGAGCCGATGCTGGCGCCGATGGTGACCGTGATGTCGCCGCGGCCCGTGGTCGGCGCGTCCACCGCGAACGTCTGCGTGGCGGACTTGGTCGACCGGGTCACGCGGTCGTCCTCGTACATGCTGAACGACGACTTGCCGGACGGGTAGATGTCGACGCCGATCGGGTCACCGGGCCGCTGCTCGGCGGCGGTGTTGATCCCGGACTTCCACATCGGCACCACCGCGCCCGCCTTCACGAACAGCGGCAAGGTGTCGAGCGGCGCGTGGTACCCGTTCACGGTCGTCGGGCCCTGGTACACCCGGCCCGTCCAGTAGTCGATCCACCGGCCCGCGGGCAGGTAGATCCCGCTCTTCACCTCGTCCGCGCCGTACATCGGCGCGACCAGGAACTCCTTGCCGGCCAGGAACTCGTACTTGGTCGTGTCGTCCCATGTCTTCGGGTCGGTCGGGTATTCGAGCACCAGCGACCGGTTCAGCGGTGCGCCGGTCCGGTGCGCCTCGGCGGCGTAGGTGTAGAAGTACGGCAGCAGCCGCTCGCGAAGCTTCAGGTACTTGCGGTTGATCGAGGTGTAGGGATCGCCGTACGCCCATGGCTGCTTGTACGCCGGGGTCGACCAGCCGGACATGCTCATGAACGCCGGGTTGAACACCTTCCACTGCAGGTCCCGGACGTACGACGTCGCCGATCCGCCGAAGATGCCGTCCACGTCGCCCGCGCTGTAGGCGATCCCGGAGTTGCCGGACCCGGTGATCGCCGGGATCTGCCACTTGATGGCGTCGAGCGAGCCGCTGTGGTCGCCCGTCCACTGCACCGCGCAGCGTTGCGCGCCGGCCCAACCCTCGACCATCCACGCGAACCCGCGGGCGTTGCTGTACTGCTCGATCCCGTCGTGCGCGGTGTCGCAGGCGGTCAGCGCGTACCGGTACCCCGGGCCGACCCACGCGACGTCGAGCTTCCGCACCCGGACCCCGGCGTCGCCGACCTCGGCCGGCTGCCGGTCCAGGTTCGACTGCGTCCACAGGCCCATCTGGATGTTCCGCGCCCGCAGCTCGTCACCGGCCTGCTTCAGCGCCGGGATGTCCCGCTTGCCCCACCAGGTGCCGTCGACCTGCTCGGACTCGGTGTTGTCGGAGTAGCCGCAGCCGTAGTCGTCGTTGACGAGCATCCACCCGCCCGGCATGTCCTCGTCCTTGAACCGCTGCGCGACCTTGACCGCGTCCAGCGTCGTCACCTTGTCCGGGTTGACCTTCCAGTCGTTGCTGGGGTCCGGGTCCGTCGCGTAGTGACCGCGGTTGTAGCAGTCCGAGTCGCCGTACTCGAGCCCGTAGATCGGCGGCATGAACGGCCGGCCAGTGAGCTCGGTGTAGCGGTCGAGCGAGGTCTTGAGGTCGCCGACGAAGTAGGACGCGTCGAACCGCTTCTCGTCGTGCGTTGTCGCCACCGGGCTGCTGAAGTCGTAGCTGCCCGGGCTGAACGTGTTGCGGAGTACGCCGTACCCGGCCGTGCTCATGTAGTACGGCGAGGCGTTCGGGTTGCCGCCGTCCTCCCAGTTGAAGTCCCGGGAGATCTTGATCGTCTGGTCGCGGTGCGAGAAGCGGCCGTTCTGCATGCCGCCGCCGAAGAACTGCTCGTTGGCGCCGCGGCCGAGGGTCTGCGTGGTGGAGGTGTCGGTCCAGGACAGCGGCGCGGCCTCGGACCACACCAGTTGGCCGTTCGAGCGGTACAGCGAGAACTTCAACGGCTGCTTCTGTGCCCGGACCTCGATCTTGCCGGTCGTCAGTGAGTAGTAGGAGCCACGATCCCGCCACGAGGTCCGCGGGGTGCCGTAGTCGGTCTTGGTGACGATCTTCGAGCCCTCGCCGGTGGTCGCGGGGTCGGTGAAGTTCCCGTCCGGCGCCATCCACAGCCGGAACACGTCGTCCTCGAGAAAGACGACCCGGACCTTCGCCGTCCCGGCGCTGAGGGTGTACGTGGCCTGGTCGGCGGAGAAGCCGGTGACGTCACCGAGCGTGGTGCCGGCGGCCTGTGCGGAACCCGCCGTGTGCACAAGTGCACCTGCTAGTAAGGCCAAGGCGACTACTGAACGTTTCATGCGGACAAAGATGCTCACGACTGCCTCACTTCACGCATCAATGAACAAGATGCGCACATTGAAGCTCACCTGATCGGGATTGTCATCAGGTCAGCTTCATCAAGTTGAGACGGTGTCGCGATCACAGGGTGAATCGGGCCGATGACGATGAGCGCATGGCGAACTCGCGTCCCATCAGCCCCACCGGCCACAGCCTCACCAGGCGAGGCCTCCTCAGGGCCGGCCTGACGGCCGGCTTGGCGGCTGGGGTCACGGGCGCCCTGGCGGACCTGGCACAGGCATCCCCCTTCGAGCCCGGCGGGATCCGTGCGCAGGGCGACCCTGACTTCCACCCGGTGCGCTTCCGGCTGCCGCAGCCGACCGGGCGCAAGGCGCTCGGGACGACCGCGATCCACCTGGTCGACCGGTCGCGCCCGGACCCGAGCATGCCGAGCGGGCAGCGGGAGTTGATGATCAGCCTCTGGTACCCGGCGGGAACGTTCGGCGCGGCGCCGCTCGCGAAGTACCTGCCGCCGAAGACGGCGGTCGAGGTGGACGCCGCGTGGACGGGTGAGTACGGGCTCGCGCTGCCCAGCGGGTCGTTCGACTTCGCGAACACCGAGACGCACGCGCGGATCGGCGTACCGGTGCAGCGGCTGCGGCACCCCGTCGTCCTGTTCTCGCCGGGCTATCAATACAGCCGGTTCGTGAACACCGCGCAGGTCGAGGACCTGGTCAGCCGCGGGTACGTCGTGGTGACGATGGACCACACGCACGAGACGCCGGTCGAGTTCCCGGGCGGACGGTTCCTGCCGAGTGCTCCGGCGCCGGAGCCGGTCGACCCGGAGACGATCCGGAAGGCGGTCGAGACCCGGATCGCGGACGCCCGGTTCGTGCTGGACCAGCTGGAGCGGATCGCCGGCGGCCAGAACGTCGATGCCGACGGCGCCGACCTGCCGGGCGGACTGGCCGCGGCGCTGGACCTCCGGAAGACCGGCATCTTCGGGTTCGGGCTCGGGGGATACGCGGCCGCGACCACGATGCTCGAGGACGAGCGGTTCCTGGCCGGCGTCGACCTGGACGGCACGCTGCAGGACGACCGGCTCGAGGGACCGCTCGGCGAGGTCGCGGAGCGCGGACTGGACCGGCCGTTCCTCTTGTTCGGCTCGGCCGAGACGCAGCGGACCGATCCGGGCAAGGACCATTACGACAAGTCATGGGCCACTTTCTGGGAGGCTCAGCGCGGCGGCAAGCTGAACCTGACCCTGCGGAGCACCAAGCAGAAGGCGTTCACCGACTACCAGTTCGTCTTCTCCCAGCTGTTCCACGACATCTACGGCGAGGACCCGATCATCACCTCGGTCATGAAGGCCCTCGTCGGCAGCGCGAAACCGGCGCGCAGCGTTCTCGCCCAGCGCGAGTACCTGGCCGCGTTCTTCGACCAGACGCTGCGCCGCCGCCCCGCGCTGCTGCTCCGGGGCGAGTCGCCGAAATTCCCGGAAGTGCGCTTCGCCCGCTGAGACGGCGTACGCTCGTAGCCGTCGCCCTGGGCACACTGTGGCGGTGTCGCAACGCGCGGTGACGGTGGGGTGTTCGACACTTTCTGGCACCCTCGGAGGCATGCAGGGGCCGTCAGCGGTTACCGTGCGTTGAGAAAACGCGTTGCCGTCGGCCTTACCCTGTCCTCGGGCGGGGTCGGTCTGTGCTCGGGGGAACAGACGTCGCGGACGAGACGTTGTCGGCAGGACGAGAGTAGGGAGCGCAGTGGCAGGGGCAGCAGGGACGAAGACAGCGGCAGGCTCTGTTCAATCCCAGGGTCGGCGTCTGGTGATCGTCGAGTCGCCGAAGAAGGCGCGGATGATCGCCGGCTTCCTCGGGTCCGGGTACGTGGTGGAGTCCAGCTTCGGCCACATCCGCGACCTGCCGAGCGGGGCGGACGAGATCCCCGCCAAGTACAAGGGCCTTCCGTGGGCCCGGCTCGGCGTCAACGTCGAGGACCACTTCGACCCGCTGTACGTCGTGCCCGCCGACAAGAAGGCGCAGATCCGCAAGCTCAAGGACCTGCTCAAGGGCGCCGACGAGCTCTTCCTGGCGACCGATGAGGACCGCGAGGGCGAGGCGATCGCCTGGCACCTGCTGGAGGAGCTGAAGCCGAAGGTCCCGGTCCGCCGGATGGTGTTCCACGAGATCACCCCGAAGGCGATCCAGGACGCGGTCGGCAACGCCCGCGACATCGACGAGGCGCTCGTCGACGCCCAGGAGGCGCGCCGGATCCTGGACCGGCTGTACGGGTACGAGGTCTCCCCGGTGCTCTGGAAGAAGGTCATGCCGCGGCTGTCGGCGGGCCGGGTGCAGTCCGTCGCGATCCGGATGGTGGTGGACCGCGAGCGCGAGCGGATCGCCTTCCGCAGCGCGTCGTACTGGGACCTCGACGCGACCCTGGACGCCGGTGAGAGCCGGACGCCGCGGCAGTTCGGTTCCCGCCTGGTCTCGGTGGACAGCAAGCGGGTGGCGCAGGGCCGCGACTTCAGCTCGACGGGTGAGCTCAAGGGCGCCAACACCGTCCATCTGAACGAAGAGACCGCGACCGCGCTGGCCGGAGCGCTGCGCGACTCGCAGTTCACGGTCCGGTCGATCGAGTCCAAGCCGTACACCCGCAAGCCGTATGCGCCGTTCCGGACGACCACGCTGCAGCAGGAGGCCGGCCGCAAGCTCGGCATGTCCGCGTCGCAGACCATGCAGGTCGCCCAGCGGCTCTACGAGAACGGCAACATCACCTATATGCGTACCGACAGCGTCACGCTGTCGGACACCGCGATCACCGCCGCCCGAGCCCAGGTCCGGGAGCTGTACGGCGCGTCGTACCTGCCGGACAAGCCGCGCGTCTACACCTCCAAGGTGAAGAACGCGCAGGAGGCGCACGAGGCGATCCGCCCCGCCGGCGAGACCTTCCAGACTCCGGCGCAGACCGGTCTGAGCGGTGCCGAGTTCCGGCTCTACGAGCTGATCTGGATGCGGACGATCGCGTCCCAGATGAAGGACGCCGCAGGGAACAGCGTCTCGATCCGGATCGACGCGACCGCATCGACCGGCGAGCAGTGCGAATTCACGTCGTCCGGCCGGGTGATCACGTTCCACGGGTTCCTGAAGGCGTACGTCGAGGGCGCGGACGACCCGTCCGCGGGTACCGACGACCAGGAGACCCGGCTGCCGAACGTCGAGGAGGGCGACGTCCTGCCCGCGCTCGAGGTGCTCGCCTCGGGGCACGAGACGAAGCCGCCGGCGCGATTCACGGAAGCGACGCTGATCCGGGAGCTGGAGGAGCGGGAGATCGGGCGGCCGTCGACGTACGCCTCGATCATCGGCACGATCCAGGCCCGCAAGTACATCTACAAGAAGGGCCAGGCGCTGGTGCCGGCCTGGCTGGCGTTCGCCGTCGTCCGGCTGCTCGAGGAGCACTTCACCCGGCTGGTGGATTACGCGTTCACCGCGACGATGGAGGACGTGCTCGACGAGGTCGCGGCCGGTGACCTGCAGCGCGAGGGCGTGCTGTCCCGGTTCTACTTCGGCGACGACGACCTCGAGGGCCTGAAGTCGATGGTCACCGACCTCGGCGACATCGACGCCCGGGAGATGTCGACGTTCGCTGTCGGCGGCGACGACAGCGGCATCGTGGTGCGCGTGGGGCGCTACGGGCCGTACGTCGAGGACAAGGACGAGCGGCGCGCGAACGTACCGGAGGACCTGCCGCCGGACGAGCTGACCGTCGACAAGGCGCACGAGCTGCTCGCGCAGCCGTCGGGTGTCGAGCACGAACTCGGCAACGCGCCGGACACCGGCCTGAAGGTGGTTGCGAAGGCGGGCCGGTTCGGGCCGTACGTGACCGAGGTGCTGCCGGAGGACGCGCCGAAGGGCGCGAAGCCGCGGACCGGGTCGCTGCTGAAGTCGATGACGCTGGAGTCGGTCGGGCTCGACGACGCGATGAAGCTGCTGTCGCTGCCGCGCGTGGTCGGCAAGGACCCGGAGTCCGGTGACGAGATCACCGCGCAGAACGGGCGCTACGGGCCGTACCTGAAGAAGGGCACGGACTCGCGGTCGCTGTCGTCCGAGGAACAGATGTTCGACATCACCCTCGAAGAGGCGCTGAAGATCTACTCCGAGCCGAAGCAGCGCGGCCGCCGGGCTGCGGCCCCGCCGCTGAAGGAGCTGGGCGAGGACCCGGAGTCCAAGAAGCCGGTGGTGGTGAAGGAGGGCCGCTTCGGTCCGTACGTCACCGACGGCGAGACCAACGCGACGCTCCGCAAGGACGACTCGGTGGAGACCATCTCGCTGCTGCGCGCGGCCGAGCTGCTCGCGGAGAAGCGCGCCCGCGGCCCGGTGAAGAAGACCGCCAAGAAGGCCGCGAAGAAGACGGCGGCCAAGAAGACCGCCGCCAAGAAGACGACTACCACCAAGAAGACGGCGACCAAGAAGACGGCCGCGAAGAAGACCGCTGCGAAGAAGACGGCGGCCAAGAAGACGGCAGCCAAGAAGTCCTGAGGGAGCGGCGCCCATGACGAGTGCGGTCGAGGTCAGCGCGCAGCGGTTGCGGGAGCGGGGCGAGCGGGTCACGCCTGCCCGGCTCGCGGTCGTGGAGGTGCTGGCCGGGACCGAGGAGCACCTGAGCGCCGAGCAGATCGGCGAGCGGGCGGAGCAACTCCGGCCGGGCATCCACCGCGCCACCGTCTACCGGGCGCTCGACGCGCTGGGCGAGTTCGGCCTGGTCACGCACGTGCATCTCGGCCGGGCGGGGACGACGTACCACCTGGCCGGCGACCTCGCGCCGCGGCACCTGCACCTGCGCTGCTCCGAGTGCGGCACGGTGTACGACGCCCCCGGCGACATCCTCGAGTCCGCCCGCAAGAAGGTCGCCCGCGAGCTGGGTTTCCAGCTCGCCCCCGAACAGGTGGCCCTGATCGGCGTCTGCCAGAACTGCGCCAAGAACACCTGAGCGACATCTTCGCGGCGGGGCCGTCGCGGATTTACGCTGGCGCCGGACACGTTTGTCACGGCCCAGGCCAAACCTGTGGTGAACGCTCCGCTTGCCCGGACCTGGGCCGCGCGGAGAGGAGTCCCCCGTGCGTTCCATGCGACGATGTCTGATCCTGGCAGCTGCTCTGGCGCTCGGCGCGATCGGAGTACCGGCAGCCAACTCCGCCCCGGCTGTGGACGCTCTCGTCAGCGTCGCCAGTCCCACCAACCTTCACCCGCGGAACTCGTCCAACGAGCCGTCCCTGGCGGTCAGCGCGATCCGGGCGGACGTGCTCGCCGCCGGGTCCAACGACCTGGTCGACATGCAGCCCTGCTCGCGGCTCGCGGCCACCGAGCACGCGGCCTGCTCGTTCCCGCTGGGTACCTTCAACCTGGGCGTCGGCCTGTCCGGGGTGCACTTCTCGTTCGACCGCGGACACACCTGGATCCAGCCGACGTACCGCGGCCTGACGGCGGCCGACTGCAGTCCCACGATCGAGCCGTGTGTCCCGCACCTCGGACCGATCCACACGGTGCCGAACTACTACGAGAACGGACTGCGCTCGCGCAGCGACACCGGCGTCGCCTTCGGCCCGGCGCCCGGTCCGAACGGGTTCTCCTGGGCCAACGGTGACCGGCTGTACTTCTCGAGCCTGTCGACCAACCTGACCGATACCGTGATGCGCAACACCGGCGCGAGCCAGAACGGTTTCTTCGGGGTGAACGTGTCGCACATCGACAACGTCACACCGGCCCGGATCGCCGATCAGCGCAACTGGTCGCGGCCGTACTTCGCGGCGCCGCACGCGGCGTTCAGCTCCGGCCTCGACAAGGAGCAGGTCTGGGCGGACAACGCATCCTCGAGCCCGTTCTTCGGCAACGTCTACGTCTGTTACTCCGACTTCCACAGTTTCAGCGGCGGCAACGCGTTCCCGCTGAAGCCGATGGTGTCGACGTCGCGCGACGGCGGTGTCACCTGGAAGCAGCACCAGGTCGCACCGGCGATCGCCAACGCGAAGCAGGGGGCGTACGACGGCTGCACTGTCCGGACCGACAGCCACGGCGTCGTCCACGTGTTCTTCACGCACTTCGGCGGGACCAGCCTGTCCGGTTTCCACACCGTGATCAGCTCGTACGACGGTGGCCAGACCTGGCGGCAGCCGCGAGACGTCGTGCGGATCACGGATCCGTGCTTCCACACCGACCCGGTGAGCGGGCGGTGCGTCATCGACGGTGTCGCCGGAGCCCGCACGGACCTGGCCGCGATGCCGAGCGTCGACATCGCCAACGGGGCGCCGACCGGGGCGGACGCGACCAACGAGATCGTCGACGTCTGGGTCGACGGCCGCGACGGCCCGGACCACGAGCACGCGTTCCTCGCCTACTCGACCAACGGCGCGAACTCGTTCAGTCCACCGGCGCCGATCTCGCCGCCCGGCGACATCACGTCGTACGCCGCTCCGGCCATCAGCCCGAACGGCGCCCGGATCTACGTCGTGTCCCAGGCGTTCACGCAGCCGTTCCAGACGACCACGGCCAACCCGCGGCCGGAGCACGGAGTGCTGCAGAGTGCGGCGGTCGGGGCAGGTGGTGCGCCAGGTGCCTGGACAACGGACTACTCGGGGCCGGACGGTGACGCCCGCGGGACGTCGCAGGGCCGGATCCTGTACAACGAGTTCCTCGGCGACTACGTGTATGCCATCGCCACTCGCACCTATGGGGCCGGCGTGTGGACCGATGTCCGCCGTACCGCCGACTGCCCCGCGATCGACGCATGGCGTCAGGCGTCCGCCACGGCCGGCCAGGTCGTACTGCCGGCGCCGTGGCCGCTCGGAGACTGCCCGGCAACGTTCGGCAACAACGACATCTTCAGCGCCACCACCGGCTAGGAGAGTCCCGGACAGCCCTGGCCTGATCAGATCAGGGCTGTCCATATCTGTTGATCGGTGTGGATTCATGAACAGGGAGGGCTTAGGCTCCTGAGTTGTGACTCATGACCACAGCTACGTCGAGGACTTTGCTTCCGGCGCCAACGTCCTGCCCCCGCGCGCCTGGCTGGACGACGACTCCGGGCGGCTGCCGCTGTCGGGTGACTGGAGTTTCCGGCTGTCCCCGACCGTGGCGGACGCGCCGGACGACCTGAAGGACCCGGACACCTCCGGCTGGGACACGCTCGCGGTCCCGGGCCACTGGCAGCTGAACGGGTACGGCGCGCCGGCGTACACCAACATCGTCTACCCGTTCCCGCTCGAGCCGCCGTACGTGCCGACCGAGAACCCGACCGGCGACTACGTCCGGACCGTGACGGTGCCGGCGGACTTCGCGGGCGCCAAGGTCGTGCTGCGGTTCGAGGGCGTGGACTCGCGGTTCGCGGTGTACGTGAACGGCGAGTGGGTCGGCTGGTCGTCCGGCTCCCGGCTCGCGTCGGAGTTCGACGTCACCGACCTGGTTGCCCCGGGCAAGGAAGCGCGGATCGCGGTACGGGTGCACCAGTGGTCGGCCGGTTCGTACGTCGAGGATCAGGACATGTGGTGGCTGTCCGGGATCTTCCGCGAGGTCAACCTGCTCGCGCTCCGCCCGGACGCGCCGACCGACGTCTTCGTCAAGGCCGCGTGGGACCACGTCGACGGCGCCGGCACGCTGCTCGTCGAGTCCGACGTACCGGGCACCGTGACCGTCCCCGAACTCGGGCTGGAGCTGCCGACCGGCGAGCACACCCGGGTCGAGGGCGTGCAGCCGTGGAGCGCCGAGGCGCCGCGGCTGTACGACGCCGTACTGCGGACCGCGGGCGGCGAGGTGCGGCTGCGGATCGGGTTCCGGACCGTCGCGATCGTCGACGGGATCTTCACGGTCAACGGCAACCGGGTGCTGTTCAACGGCGTCAACCGGCACGAGTTCCACCCCGACCGGGGTCGGTCGCTGACCGAGCAGGACATGCTGGACGACGTCCTGATCATGAAGCGGGCCGGGATCAACGCGGTCCGGACCAGCCACTACCCGCCGCACCCGCACTTCCTGTCGCTGTGCGACGAGTACGGGTTGTACGTGATCGACGAGTGCGACCTGGAGACCCACGGGTTCGGGTACGAGCCGCAGCCGCCGAAGCTGCCGAACCCGGTGATGGACGAGCGCTTCCGCGACGACCTGGTCGACCGGATGCGGCGGACCGTGCACCGGGACAAGAACCACCCGTCGATCGTGATCTGGTCGCTCGGCAACGAGTGCGGGATGGGTGACAACCTCAAGGCGATGTACGACCTGGTCAAGGAGCTCGACCCGTCGCGCCCGGTGCACTACGAGCGCGACACCGAGGCCGAGTGGGTCGACATCTACTCACGGATGTACACCTCGCCCGAGGGCTGCGCGGAGATCGGTGCGGACAGCTCGCTCTACCGCGGGATCCCGTTCATCCTGTGCGAGTACGGCCACGCGATGGGCAACGGCCCGGGCGGGCTCGTCGACTACCGCGAGGTGTTCGAGAAGTACCCGCGCTGCCAGGGCGGGTTCATCTGGGAGTTCATCGATCACGGGTTGCGGACCACCATCGACGGGCGTGAGGTCTACGCGTACGGCGGGGACTTCGGCGAGACGATCCACGACGGCAACTTCGTCTGCGACGGTCTGCTGTTCCCGGACCGGACGCCGTCGCCGGGTATGCACGAGTACATCAAGGTGATCGAGCCGCTGCGTATCGTTGCCGATGGCAACCGGGTGTCGATCAGCAACCGCTACGAGGTTCTCGGCACCGGTCACCTGACCTTCCGCTACTCGGTGGAGACCGAGGGTTCGCAGGTGGACTCCGGGACGCTGACGGTTCCGGTGATCGCGGCCGGGGAGACCGTCACGGTCGATCTGCCGTCGGTGGATGCCTCGAAGCCCGAGACCTGGGTGACGGTCACCGCTGAGCTCACCGAGGCGACGTCCTGGGCCGAGGCGGGGCACCGGATCGCTTGGGGCCAGATCCGCCTGGACGAGCCGGCTGCTGCCGGTGGCGTGGTCAGCGGTGCGCCGGCCGTCGGTGACGCCGGTGTTGCCGGGATCAGCGTTGCGGGCGTGCAGAACGCTCGGCTGGATGTTTGGCGGGCGCCGATCGACAACGACGCGATTCCTGGTGTCGCGGCGGCCTGGCGCGAGGACGGGTTGCACCGGGTGCAGCACCGGGTCGTGTCGCAGGGCGAGCGCGATGGTGCCTGGGAGGTTGTGACGCGCACCGCGCCGCCGGCGCTGCAGTGGGGTCTGCGCAGCACCTGGCGCTGGACCGCTGTGGACGGCGGAGTTGTTCTGGAGCTGAGCGTCGTACCGGAAGGGCTGTTCCCGGAGGTGCTGCCGCGGCTCGGCATCACGTTCGAGCTGCCGAAGGTCCAGCAGGTCGAATGGTTCGGCACCGGCCCGAACGAGGCGTACGTCGACACGCGCGAGGCCGCCGCGGTGGGCAAGTACGCCGCCACGGTCGCCGAGCTGCAGACGCCGTACGTCCGCCCCCAGGAGAACGGCCACCGCATCGACACCCGCTGGGCCCAGCTCGACGGCTTGCGGATCGAGGCCGTCGACCAGCTCTTCGGCCTCACCGTCCGCGACTGGACGTCGGCCGACCTGGAGAACGCGAAGCACACCGCCGACCTGGTCCCGGGTGACACCACCTACGTCACCCTCGACCTCGCCCAGACCGGCGTCGGCACCGCCGCCTGCGGCCCAGCCCTCCCGGACCGCGACAAGCTCAAGACGGCCCCGGCCGCACTGACCCTCCGCTTCACCACCGCGTAAGCGGACCTGAGGCACTCACCAACCGGTTGATCCCACGCTCATCACCAACCCGGTCGCGCCCCGACGGCCGGGTTGGTGAGTGCCTCACGTCCGCCTTCAGATGGCGATGGATGGGCGGGGGTGGATCCGGGTGGTTGAAGGGCGGTAGTCGGTCCAGGCTGATTTCAGGCGGTTGACGGCTTCGGTGAGGTCGGTGGGGCGGGCTCTGAAGTGGAGGCGGATGTAGGGGGCGCCTGCGTCGGTGACGTCGAGGCCTGCGCCGGGGAGGACGGCCAGGCCGTGGCGGAGGGCCGTTTGGGCGAAGGACACGCCGTCGCCGTGCGGGAGGCGGACCCAGAGGCACTGGCCGCCGGTCACGGTCGGGATCTCCCAGGTGGGCAGCGCCTCGGTGAGCAGACCGTGCAGGTGGTCGTGGCGTGCCTTCAGCGTGCGAGGCAGCTCGGGTCCGTCCAGGAGCGGGAGCAGGTGTACGGCGGCCAGCTGGCTGGGGACGTTGCCGCCCAGGTCGTGAACAGCCCGGAGCCGGGCCAGCCGGTTGACCAGCGGGGGCGCCGCGCGGATCCAGCCGATCCGCAGCCCGCCCCAGATGCTCTTGCTGAGCGAGCCGATCGAGATCACCGCGTCGCCGTACGCCGCCATCGGCACGGGCCGCTCCGCACCGGGGAACCCGAGGTCGGCCGGCACCTCGTCCTCGATCACCGGGATCCCGGCGCCGGCCACCCGCTGCCGCGCGAGCGCAGACATCACCGCGCCGGTCGGGTTCTGGTACGTCGGGATGACGTAGGCGAGCGCCGGACGCCGCTCCCGGACCGCCGCCTCGATGCCCTCGAGTCCCACCGGTAATCCGCGCAGGACGGCGCCCTCCTCACGGAACACCTCCAGCGCGCCCGGGTACGTCGGCGCCTCGACGAGCACCTGGTCACCGGGCGACAACAGGGCATGTGCGAGCAGCGAGAGCGCCTGTTGACCGCCGTTGGTCACCAGGATCTGCTCGTACGCCGTGAGTACGCCGCGAGCCGTGTAGCGGTCCGCGAGCGCGGCGCGGAGCTCCGGGTGCCCGTACGGGTAGTAGCCGATGTCGTCCGTGATCCGGCCGAGCTCCGGTGCGATCGCCGTGAACGCGTCCGCGAGCTGCGGCGGCGGATCACCCGGTGCGGCACAGACGGCGAGCAGTACGTCGTCGTCGCGTGCTTCCAGCGAGTCCAGGAAGATCGGATCGACCGGTGCGTCCTCGGCCGGTACGTCCGACGGAACGCCGGCGACACGGGTCCCGCTGCCCTGGCGGCGGGCGATCCGTCCCTCGGCCCGGAGCAGGTCGTACGCGGCGACCACCGTCGTACGCCCGACCGCGAGGGCTCCGGCCAGCGCGCGATCGGGTGGGAGCAGCACGCCCGGCGGCAGTTCGCCGTCGTCGATCAGCTGCCGCAGGCGGGCCGCGAGCAGCACGTAGAGCGGGCCGCGGCCGGACGACCAGCGGCCCAACCGGTCAACCACCTCGATTGGTCTCATCCGCGAACCAATTCTGCCGGATTGGCTCTGGGGTGACCAGCCGCGGCCCAGAACGATGGCGGTATGGCCACTTTCCCGCGCAACCAGATCATGTCCCTGACCGCGTCGAAACCCCGGCACGACCTCGGTGAGAGCTACGGGCCGGACCTCCGGCTCGCGGACCTGCTCACCCCGGAGCTCGCCGACCTCGAACTCGGCTACGGCACCGCCGCCGGAGGCCTTCAGCTCCGGACGGCGATCGCGGACCGGCACGGCGTACGGCCGGAGGACGTGGTGATCACCGTCGGCGGCATGCACGGGATCTTCCTGCTCGCGTACCTGCTGGCGGATCAGGGGGGTCAGGTCGTCACGACCGCGCCGGAGTTCCCGATGACCCGGAACGCGTTCGAGACGGTCGGGGCGTCGGTGCGGGTTGTTCCGCTGAGCTTCGACGAGGGCTATCGGGTGACCGCGGACGCCGTACGTGCGCAGCTGACGCCCGAGACCAGGCTGGTCAGCCTGGCGACGCCGCAGAACCCGTCCGGCGTCGCCGTTCCGCGGGAGACCCTGAGCGAGATTGCCGACGCGATGAGTGAGGTCTGCCCGGAGGCGTACCTGATGGTCGACGAGACGTACCGCACCGCGTCGTACGGCGATGATCCGGTGGCGGACACGGCGCTCGGGCTGGGGCCGAGGGTGGTGTCCGTGGCGTCGTTGTCCAAGTGCCACGGGGCGGCCGGGTTGCGGATCGGATGGGTGATCAGCACGGACGCAGGGCTCGTGGAGCGGCTGACGACGGCGAAGTTCAGCACGGTTGTCTCCGCGTCTCCGGTGGCGGAGGCGCTCGCGGTGCGGGTCTTCGAGCAGGAGCCCCGCATCCTCGCCGAGCGCAGGACCTGGCTCGAGCAGAACCTCCTGATCACCCAGGACTGGGTGCAGGCGAACAGTGACGTTGTGGAGTGGGTTCGTCCCTCTGCCGGGGCTTTGTGCGTGGTTCGGTTGCGGTCGCAGGCGGACCTGGCCGAGTTCCGGCGTACGGCGGGTGAGCTGGGGGTGCGGCTGGCGGACGGGGACTGGTTCGGGGACGAGCCGCGGGTCTTCCGGCTCGGGTTCGGGTTCTTGCCGCAGGAGGAGCTCAAGGTGGCGCTGGATGCGCTGCGCGAGGCTGTCCACGCCGCCCACTAGGCTTGCGGTGTGCCGGAGGTTCATGACCCGTTGACCGATCCTGCACCGGCGCACGATGTGCGGGCGGTGTTGCGCATCCGGGCGTTCCGGCGGCTGTGGATCGGGTTCGGGCTTTCCAGCCTGGGCGACTGGATCGGGCTGCTGGCACTGACCGCGATGGCGAAGTCGTTCGCGGGCGACGACTACCAGCTGGCGAACTTCGCGATCGGCGGGGTGCTGTTCCTGCGGGTCCTGCCGGCGCTGGTGATGGGTCCGGTGGCCGGCTGGATCGCGGACCGGCTCGACCGGCGCTGGACGATGATCGTCGGCGACCTGGTCCGGGCCGCGTTCTTCGTGACGATCCCGCTCGTCGGCACGCTCACCTGGCTGCTGGTCGCGACCGTGCTGATCGAGATCGTCAGCCTGATCTGGGGCCCGGCCAAGGACGCCAGCGTGCCGAACCTGGTGCCCCGGCACCGGCTCGAGGCGGCCAACCAGCTCAGCCTGATCACGACGTACGGCTCGGCCCTCCCGGCCGCGGTGATCTTCACCGCGATCACGCTGGTCACCCGCTGGGCCGGCGACTTCTCGATCGACCTGGCCGTCTACGTGAACGCGGCGACCTTCGTGATCTCGGCGTTCGCGATCGTGTCGGTCGCCGAGATCGGCCGCGCGGTGCATGAGCACGACGAGCACCCGACGCTGTGGCGGACCATGGTCGAGGGCTGGTCCTACGTCACCGGCACGCCGGTGGTCCGCGGTCTCGTGGTCGGCATCTCCGGGGCGTTCGCGGCAGGCGCGGTCGTGATCGGACTCGGCCGGACGTACGTCGAGGACCTCGGCGCCGGCGACCCCGGGTACGGCCTGCTCTTCGGGGCCGTGTTCGGCGGGCTGGCGCTCGGGATGGGGTTCGCGCCGCGGATCTTCTCCGGGCTGTCGCGGCGCCGGCTGTTCGCGGCCGGGCTGGTCGGCTCGGGGATCTGCCTGGCCGGGCTGGCGCTGATCCAGCAGATCGAGATCGCCACGATGATCGCGATCCTGCTCGGGTTCTGCGCCGGCGGCTCGTGGGTCTCCGGGTACACACTGCTCGGGCTCGAGGTGCCGGACGCGGTCCGCGGGCGGACGTTCGCGTTCGTGCAGTCGGCGGTCCGGACGGTGCTCGCGGTCACGCTGGCGATCGCGCCGTTCGCCGCGGGCGCGATCGGCCGGCAGACCTGGACGATCGCCGGCCGTTCGGTGACGTACAACGGCGCCTCGATGACGATGGTCGCGGCCGCGATCCTGGCCGGCGTGATCGGCCTGCTCGCCTGGCGGCAGATGGACGACCGCCCCGGGGTGCCGTTCTGGCGCGACGTGCGGCGCAGCTTCGGCAAGACCCGTGGCGACTACCCGACGACCGGTCTGTTCATCGCGCTCGAGGGCGGCGACGGCGCGGGCAAGTCGACCCAGTCCGCGCTGCTGGTGAAGTGGCTGGAGGAGCAGGGCCAGCAGGTCCTGCTGACCCGGGAGCCCGGCGCGACCGAGATCGGGAAGACGTTGCGCCAGATCGTCCTCGACCCGGCGACCGGCGACATCTCGCACCGCACCGAGGCCCTGCTGTACGCCGCGGACAAGGCGGAGCACGTCGACTCGGTGATCAAACCCGCGCTGAAGGCCGGTGCGGTCGTGATCACCGACCGGTACGTCGACTCCGCGCTGGCCTACCAGGGCTCCGGGCGGGACCTGGACCTGTCCGACGTCGAGCGGGTGAACCGTTGGGCGACCAACGATCTGCGGCCGAACCTCACCGTCCTGCTCGACATGCCGCCGAAGGGCGGTCTCGGCCGGTTCACGGAGCGGGACCGGATCGAGGCGCAGGCCGACGACTTCCACGAGCGGGTGCGGAACGCGTTCCTCGAGCTGGCCGCGTCCGAGCCGCAGCACTACCTGGTCCTCGACGCGACGCAGGACCGCGACGCCATCGCGCAACAGATCCGCGCCCGACTGGAACCGATGCTGCCGAAGGTGGGCCTATGAGTGTTTGGGACGACCTGGTCGGGCAGGAGCCCGCGGTCGCCGTACTGCGCAAGGCCGTCGGAGGCGCCGCGGCCGTACTGCGGGGCGAGACGGGCGCCGCGGTCGCCGGGATGACCCACGCCTGGCTGATCACCGGCCCGCCGGGCTCCGGCCGGTCGAACGCGGGCCGGGCGTTCGCGGCCGCGTTGCAGTGCGCCAACGAGGGCTGCGGCGAGTGCAACGAGTGCCGTACGGCGCTCACCGGCGCGCATCCGGACGTGTCGCTGATCCGCACCGAGCTGCTCTCGATCCGGGTCAGCGAGGTGCGCGAGCTGGTCCGCCGGGCGGCGATGAGCCCGACGCAGGGCCGGTGGCAGGTGATGGTCGTCGAGGACGCGGACCGGCTGACCGAGCAGGCCGCGGACGCGCTGCTGAAGAGCATCGAGGAGCCGGCGCCGCGGACCGTGTGGGTGCTGTGCGCGCCGACCGTCGAGGACGTTGTGCCGACGATCCGGTCGCGCTGCCGCCTGCTGGTGCTGCGGACGCCGCCGGTCGCCGCGATCGCGGAGATGCTGAGCGCGAAGATGGGCGTGGACGCGGACCTGGCCTGGTTCGCGGCGCGGGCCGCGCAGGGGCACATCGGCCGGGCGCGGGCGCTGGCCCGCGACGAGGCGGTCCGCGAGCGGCGGAACAAGGTGCTCGAGGTGCCGTTCGCGCTGCGTGACCTCGGCGCCTGCCTGAAGGCGGCGCAGCGGCTGGTCGAGGCGGCCAAGGAAGAGGCCAAGGCCAGCGCCGAGAAGGTCGACGAGAAAGAACGGGCCGCGCTCGAGCAGGCGCTCGGGGTCGGGACGAAGGGCGCCCGGCCGCGGGAGGCGAACGCGGCGCTGAAGGAGCTCGAGGACCAGCAGAAGGCCCGCGCCAAACGGTGGGAGCGGGATGTGCTCGACCGATCACTGGTCGACCTGATGGCCCTCTACCGGGACGTCCTCGTGGTGCAGACCGGCGCCGGCAGCGAGCTGATCAACGCCGAGCTGAGGCGCAACATCGAACAGTTGAGCCAGCGGACGACGGCCGAGCAGACGGTCCGCCGGATCGAGGCGATCGCGACGAGCCGCGAGGCGATCGAGGCGAACGTGGCGCCGTTGGTCGCGCTCGAGGCGATGACGGTCTCGTTGTTCGAAGGCCGCAGCGACGGCTTCACGATCCCGCGGCGCCTGGCGCGCTGAGGCGTGAATCACCTCGTCCGATAACTGGGCGGCCGGTGTAACACCGAGACCAGCGGGTCCGATGACTGGGTGTCCGAGCTGAGCAGACCGCTCGGCGCCCTGTCGAAACGGAAGCCCATGACCCAGCCGTCCTCCCCGATTCAGCCGGCACGGCCGTCGTTGCCGTCGGCCGAGTCCTGGCTGGAGGGCGTCCCGGCACCGAAGGGCCGCCAGGACGGGTACGCCGTCGCCGCGTTCGCGACCAGTCTGCCCGGGCTGGTGCCGATCGCGGTCGTGCTGGCCGGTGTCGCACTGCGGCGGATCAAGCGCGCCGGCGGGCAGGGGAAACGGCTCGCGTACGGCGCCCTGGTGGTGTCACTGTGCTGGGTGATCGCGATCGGCGTCGCGGTCGCGCTCAACCTGATCGGCGAGCACCGGCGCGGCATCGGCCGGACCGTGTCGATCTCGCAGGTCTCCGTCGGCCGGTGCTTCGACGCCGACCTGGAAGCCAAGGCGCTTCGGCTGGTCCGGATCGCCGACTGCGCCGCGGCGCACACCGGCGAGGCGTACGCGAAGGTGCAGGCGGCGCTCGTCGGCCTGTCCACCGGCCAGACCGGGACGGTCGCCACGCAGCAGTGCGCGGGCGCGTTCCGGGAGTTCGTCGGGAAGCCCTACGAGCAGTCCGAGCTGGACATGTACTACGTCGTGCTGGAAGACCGCGCTGTTGCTAGTGGCAACGTCCTGTGTCTGGTCGGGATGCCCGGGACCCATCTGACGGGTACGATGCGCGGATCACAGCGGTAGTGCCTGCGGGGGATCAGTGGGGGTAGCAGCGTGACTCAGCCACCGTACGGCCAGGAGCCGGAACGGCCACAGGACCGGCCGCACGATCCGACCCGGGTGTTCCCGACGTACGGGCGACCGGGCGAGACGTCCGGCGCGGCCAATGGTGCGTCCGGTGCACACGGCGGTGCGGCCGGTGCGGCCAGTGCGGCCGGTGCGCAGGGCGGGGCGCCTTGGGCGACGCCTGGTCAGCAGCAATCGCCGTACGACCAGAGCGGGTACGGGCAGGCGGGCGGCGGGCAGAGCGGGTACGGGCAGTCGTCGTACGGGCCGGCGCAGGGTGGGCAGGCGTACGGGCAGTACGGGCAGGCGTCGGGTGGGCAGACCGGATACGGGCAGCAGGGGTCGGCGTACGGGGCCGGTTACGAGCCGGGGCAGTATCCGTCGGCGTACGGGCAGGCTCCGGGGCCGTACGGGTACGGCTACGGGTACGGCGGTTACGGGTACAGCGGCTCGGGTGGGACGAATGGGCTGGCGACCGCCTCGCTCGTCACCGGGCTCGGCGGGCTCGTCGTCGGGCTGGCCGCACCGGTGGCGATCGGACTCGGCATCGCGGCGCTGGTGCAGATCAAACGGCGCGGGCAAGAAGGCAAGGGCATGGCGATCGCCGGCCTCGTGATCGGGTCGCTGGTGACGATCGGGTACGTGCTGCTGTTCGGGCTCGTGATCGCGTTCGGCTCGTCGTCCGACGACGACTACGGCGCGCCCGGCCCGGTGCCGTCGTACTCGAACGACCCGATCGTCACGGTCGACGACCTGGCCGTCGGCGAATGCTTCGACGACGCCGGCCGCGACGAGGACGAGGTCATCCGCCAGCCGTGCACCACCGACCACGACGGCGAGATCATCGGCAACGCCACCCTCCCCGACGGCCCGTGGCCCGGCGAGGACGGCATCGACAAGGCCGCCGACCGCGCCTGCACGCCCCTGTTCACCAACTACGTCGGCAAGCCCCCGTCGGCCTCCGAACTCGAACCGTACTTCTGGACCCCCACCAAGCAACTCTGGAACGACGAGGACAGGCTGGTCGTCTGCGCCGCATACGGCCCCGACGACGAACCCCTCACCAAGACCGTCAAGAACAGCCACCGCTAGGAGTACGGGCTGGAGTACGGCGAGCCCACGCGTGCTACGCGAGCGCTTCCTTCGTCGCTCCGCTCCTCAACGCACCCGCTCCGCGCGTTCCCACCCACCCCGGGCTACCGCCCGGGGCATCAGCTCCCGGCTACGCCGGGGTGTTGCGAGCTGCCGCTCGCGTGCGAGTACAAGCCAGCCGCCCCTCGGCAGCTCAACCGTGGCGGTGGGAGCTGTGGTTCGCTCCGCGGTGGGGTTGAGCGTGGCGGCGAGAGCTGTGGTTTCGCCCCGGCGGGGTCAACGGTGACGGCGAGAACCGTGGCTCGCCGGCCGATCAACGGCAGGTGGGAGCGTGTGAAGCGGCCGTGTGGGGCGCTCGGGTGACTGGTGGGAAGTACTCTGACGGCGTGGGTATGGTGATGGCGGTGTCGTTCGAGCGGTATGGGCGGCTTTACTACCTTGATCCGGGTGAACTGCGGCCCCGGGTGGGGGACAAGGTGTTGGTGCCTACCGACGACGGGCCTGAGGTTGCGGAGTGTGTGTGGGCGCCGCAGTACGTGACCGAGGACGTCGGCGGGCTGCCGTTGTGCGCCGGGATCGCGACCGGTGACGACCTGGACCGGGACGAGAAGAACCGGCAGCGGCGGGCGGACGCGCGGGTGATTGCGAAGCGGACGATCCGGGAGCACGGGCTGCCGATGAAGGTGGTCGGGATCGATTTCGTCGACCGGCGGCCGGATGTGGACCAGCTCGTGATCGTGTATTTCTCCGCGCCGCACCGGGTGGATTTCCGTGAGTTGGTGCGGGATCTGGCCCGCGCGCTGCGGGCGCGGATCGAGCTGCGGCAGGTCGGTGCGCGCGACGAGGCGCGGTTGCAGGGCGGGATCGGGCCCTGCGGGCGGGACCTGTGCTGTGCGACGTTCCTGAAGGATTTCGAACCGGTCAGCGTGCGGATGGCGAAGGACCAGGACCTGCCGCTGAACCCGTTGAAGATCTCCGGCGCCTGCGGCCGGTTGATGTGCTGCCTGAAGTACGAGCACCCGCTGTACCAGGAGTTCAACGCGAAGGCGCCCGCGGTCGGGTCCGCGGTGGAGACCCCCGCGGGTGATGGAGTGGTGGTCGGGCACAACGTGCCGAGCGACACCGTCGTCGTGCGGCTGGCGGCGTCGGGACGGCGGTGCGCGTGCAGCCGGGCGGACGTCTGCTCGCCGCGACAGCAGTACGAAGCCTCCGGTACGACGACCCCGGACGCACCACCCGTCGTACCGGAAACCCCGGAAACCCCGGAAATGCCGCAAACGAGGGAAACGCCGGAAACGAGGGAAACGCCGGAAACGAAGGAAACGCCGGCGCCGCCACAAGACGTAACCGAAGAGCGCGCCGAGACCCGTGCGGAGCGGCGGGCGCGCAAACCACGCCGGCGGCGCCGCCTGCACCATGACGACGAGGGAGATTCCGCGCAGTGAGATTCCGCAGGTCGACCGTACTGGTGGCAAGTCTTGCGGTGCTCGCGAGCGGATGTGGGGTCGCGAGCCGCGCGCAGGACGCCGGCGACGGTACGGCGCCTGGTGTCGGCAGCAACCCGCCCAGCGGGCCGGTGGGGCCGATCCCGGCCGGGCTGGACAAGTACTACCAGCAGAAGCCGGACTGGGAGCGCTGCGGTTCGAACCAGCAGTGCGCGACCATCGAGGTCCCGCTGGACTACACCAAGCCCACCGGTCAGACGATCGAGCTGCGGGCCCGGAAGGTGCTGGCCCGGGACCGCGGCGGCCGGCTCGGCACGCTGTTCATCAACCCGGGCGGCCCGGGCGCCTCGGGGCAGGAGTTCGCGGCGCAGGTGCCGATGCTGTTCGGGTCGTCGCTGCTGCGGAAGTTCGACATCATCGGCTGGGACCCGCGCGGCGTCGGCGAGTCCACGCCGGTGCGGTGCCTGGACACCGCCCAGCTCGACGCGATGATCGCCGCGGACGGCAGCCCGGACGACGCCGCCGAGATCGCCGACCTGGACAAGCAGGCCAAGGCCTTCGCGGCCGGTTGTGAGCAGCGCTCCGGCCAGCTGCTCCCGCACGTGAACACCAAGGACGCGGCCCGCGACATCGACGTACTGCGCGGCATCGTCGGCGATCCCCAGCTCTACTACCTGGGCATGTCGTACGGCACCTATCTCGGTGCGACGTACGCCGAGCTGTTCCCGAAGAACGTCGGCCGGATGGTGCTGGACGGCGCCGTCGACCCGGCGATCACGTCCGCGCAGATGGGGATGGCGCAGGCGAAGGGCTTCGACAAGGCGCTGGACGCCTTCGCCGAGGACTGTGCGCAGCGCTCCTGCAAGCTCGGCAGCAGCAAGAACGAGGTGCTGGCGAAGATCGACCAGCTGATCAAGGCCAGCGACGCGAACCCGCTCCCCGGCGACGGGCAGCGGCAGGTCACGCAGGCCCTGGTCATCCTCGGCCTGGTCTACCCGCTGTACCTGAAGGACTTCTGGCCGCGGCTCGAGGACGCCGTCGCCGACGGCCTCGCCGGGAACGGGGCGCGGCTGCTCGCGCTCGCCGACGAGTACACGGATCGCAAGCCGTCCGGGTACGCCGACAACTCGAACGAGGTGCAGATCGCGGTCAACTGCTCGGACCGGCCGGATGCCGCGTCGATCGCGCAGTTGCAGGCGGAGGTGCCGGAGTTCAAGGCGGCGTCGCCGCGGTTCGGTGAGTTCCTCGCCTGGTCATCGGTGGCCTGCATCAACTGGCCGGTGAAGCCGACGGACAAGCCGCACCAGATCAAGGCGGCCGGCGCGAAGCCGATCATGGTCCTCGGGACGACGCGCGACCCGGCCACGCCGTACGAGTGGGCGGTCGGGCTGGCGCACCAGCTCGAGAGCGGCATCCTGGTCACCCGCGACGGCGACGGCCATACGGCGTACTTGTCCGGCAACGCCTGCGTGAAGAACGTCGTCGAGAGCTACCTCGTACAGGGCAACACACCGGCCGCCGACATCAAGTGTTAGTTGGGGCGGTTGTCGCCGTCGGCCACCGGGAGTTTGATGGTTTCGGTGGCGTGCTGGAGGATGGCGCGCAGGCCGGCCTCGTCCTGCGGGCGGCCGCCGACGGTGATCTCGACGACTGACGTCTTGCCGTTGTCGAGCGAGATCCAGCGCGACAGGCCCATCCGGGGGCCGCGACTCTTGTCGGTGTAGGTGTAGATCAGCGTGCCGTTGTCCCGACTGATCACCGTCAGGCCGGGCTGGTCGATGCTGCGCTCACGGCTCGCGACCTGCTGGTCCGGCGACTGCTTGCTGCCCCGGGTGTCGAACCGGAGCTGCCAGACACCGGTCGAGTCGAGGAACTTCGGCCGGGTGCCGTCCTGGGCGCTCTTCCAGCCGGCCGGGACCTCGGCGGACACCGGGTCGTTGTCGGTGCCGAAGTTCTGCACGACGTACTGCAGTCCGTCGGCCTGCAGGCCGTCGCCGCGGCTCGGCGTGCCGGAGGGCGTCGGACTCACGAAGCCCACGGGCGTGTCGTGGGCGGTGAACGGGTTTCCACCGTTCACGGCGACGACCGTTCCGAACACCGCTACGCCGACGGTCATTCCCGCCAGCGTCATCAGCAGCGCCTGGTGCCTGGGCGTGAGCATCCCGACCTCGCTTCCCTCTCTCCGGCCCGATTATCCCTGACGAGAGGGGCGTCTCCGCAAACTGCCGCGTACGCTGGCACGTCGTGGAGACGTCCGACCCCCTGTCCGACCCCCTGTTCCGGCAGGCCTTGCAGCGCTACAACGACGGTACGGCGGAACGCGCCGACCTGAAACTGCTCACGAAGGAACTGCTGAAACGTCTTGTCGCCAAGGCGCCGGGTCACGCGGTCGAGGTCCGCGTCCCGCCGTACGGCGCGGTGCAGTGCATCGAGGGCCCGCGGCACACCCGCGGGACGCCGGGCGCGGTGATCGAGATGCCCCCGGAGCTGTGGATCGACGTGGCGCTCGGCCGCGTCAGCTGGCCCGACGCCCGGCTGACCGGCAAACTCCGCGCCAGCGGCGAACGCACCGACCTGTCCGCCCTGCTGCCCCTCGATTGACGCCCTCGGCAACGAACCGGCGCCCCCGCGGCCCGAAAATGAAACAGGTTCGTCCAGGCCGGTCGGAACTGTCAATATGGGGCGGTGGCAGCAAGTCTTCGCGCGCGGCTGGCCCGGTTGCGCGTGGATCTGACTCCGTGGCGTGGTTCCCGCGACTTCCGCATCCTGCTGGTGTCGGGGTCGGTGTTCTTCCTCGGCGGCATGGTCGGGTACGTCGCGCTGCCGTACCAGCTCTACCAACTCACCGGCTCGAACTTCGCCGTCGGCGCGATGGGCCTGGTGACGATCGTCCCGCTGGTCGTCTTCGGCCTGTACGGCGGCGCGCTGGCCGACCATGTGGAGCGCCGCAAGCTGCTCGTCGGCACCGGTCTCGCGCAGGTCGTGATCTCCGCGCTGATGGTCGCGAACACGCTGCTCCCGAACCCGCAGGTCTGGCTGATCTACGTCTGCGGCGCCCTGAACGCGGTCGCCTCGTCGCTGCAGCGGCCGAGCCGGGAGGCACTCCTGCCGCGGGTGGTCAAGCACGAGGAGATCCCGGCTGCGGTCGCGCTGAGCTCACTGACCTCGCAGGTCGGCCAGCTGGCCGGGCCCGCGCTGGGCGGCGTGCTGGTCGGTTCCGTCGGCGTGACCTGGGCGTTCTCGGTCGAGCTGGCCGGCATCGTCTTCGCGACGCTGCTCTACGCCCGCCTCGGGTCGTATCGCGCAGGCGATCACTCCACGGCGCCCAGTCTGCGGGCGATCGGCGGCGGGATCGTGTACGCGTTCCGCCGCAAGGACCTGCTGGCGACGTACCTGGTCGACATGGTCGGGATGTTCCTGGCGATGCCGATCGTGCTGTTCCCGGCGTTCGCGACGGACATCCTGCAGGAACCGAGGCTGCTCGGCCTGCTGTACAGCGCCGAGGCGATCGGGGCGATGTGCGCCAGCCTGACCAGCGGCTGGGCCAAACATGTGCACCACCAGGGCCGGGCGGTGGTGCTGGCCACGATCGGCTGGGGCGCCGCGGTCGGGATCGCCGGGCTGGCGCCGAACATCTGGTTCGCGATCGGGTTCTTCGCCCTGGCCGGCGCGGCCGACATGGTGTCGGTGCTGTTCCGGTCGGTGATCTGGAACCAGACCATCCCCGACGAGATGCGCGGGCGGCTGGCCGGGATCGAGATGCTGGGCTACTCGCTCGGCCCGCTCGGCGGCCAGGCCCGCTCCGGGCTCGTCGCCGACCTCACCACGGTCCGCACGGCGATCGTCAGCGGCGGCGTGATGTGCGTGGTCGGCGTGGTCGCCACGGCCGTCTGGCTGCGTGAGTTCTGGCGGTACGACTCCCGTACCGACGAACACGCTGTCCGCGAAAGGGAGCTCCGGGCCGCCGGTTAGAGTTCCTGCCATCATGCGTATCCGCCGGGTAGTGACCGTTTCCGCGCTGGCCTCCGTCCTGCTCGTGGGCTGCTCAAGTCCCGGGTCGGAGACCGCGCCGAGCGTCCCGCCGCTGGTGTCGACGAGCGCGCCGCCGTCGGAGACGCCATCGGAAACCCCGTCCGCGACGCCGTCCGAGACCTCCAAGGTCGCGGACACGTTGTGCACGCGGATGGATCCCACGGTGGTGCAAACCGCGCTCGCGGTGCCGGTCGCGACCATGCAGCCCAGGAACCCGCCGGCCGAGTTCGGCGTCCCGACGTACGACGTCTGTCAGTTCACGCTCGGCACCGGTCCGAAGGCATCGGTGCTGCGGGTCGGGGTGTCGGTGCTCCCGGCCACGGCGGCGACCCTGGCGGCGACCCAGAAGGCGTACGCCGCACACCCGCGCGAGCCCGCCAAGCCCGCCAAGCTCGGGCAGGGCGGCTTCGGGACGAGCACGTTCGTGGTGTTTCTCCTGGACGGCAAGCTGTACAAGCTCACCGGGCCGCAGGCCACCCTCGCGAAGTACGTTGCCCTCGGCCAGGAGGTCGCCCGTCAGGCCCCCGGGCTGGACGAACCCGAGCGGCTGATCACGCGCCCCGACTGTGACCGCGGTTCGCAGGCGGCGGAGAAGGTGATGGGCGCGCCGCCGGTGGCCCGGCGCGACGGTGAGACCCTCGTGGGCGACCTGGTCTGCGGCTGGATCGGCCCGGCGAGCGCGCTGTCCACCTCGGTCCGCCGGGAGCCGGACGCCGAGGCGCTGATGGCGCCGATCCGCAAGGCCCCGACCTCGCAGTCGATCCCGCTCGGCGACGAGGCGTACGTCGACACCGCCACCGGCCGGACCACGATCCGCGTCGGCGACGACAAACTCGTCGACCTGGTGCCGCTCCCGGAGCGCGCGGTCGACCCGGACCTGATGACCCAGTTCGCGCTCGCGATGTCCCCGCTCTACACCCGCTGAGCCGCGATCGTGGCGATGGCTTCGGTGATCTCGGTCGGGTGCCGGGCGGCGTAGCCGAGGACCAACCCAGGCGGGTGCGGGAGCTGGCAGTGCCACGACAGCGGGTGGGTCTTGACCCCGGCGTCCAGCGCGGCCGCGGCCAGGGCGGTGTCGTCTCCGGTCTCGAAGGTGATGGTGAGGTGCAGCCCCGCGGCGGCGCCGTGAATGGTTGCCTCAGGCAAATGGTTGCGGATGGCGGTGACCATCGCGTCGCGGCGGACGCGGTGCCGGCGGCGGAGGAAGCGCAGCTGGCGTTCGAGTTCGCCGGACTGCATCAGGTGCGCGAGGGTGAGCTGCGGCAGGCTCGCGTTGCCGAGGTCCGCCAGCCGTTTGCGGGCGATCAGCTCTTCCTGGTACCGCGAGGGCGCCAGCATCCACCCGATCCGCAGCGCCGGGGCGAGCAGCTTGGAGACGCTGCCGGTGTAGATCACCTGGTCGGGCAGCATGGCGCGGAGCGCGGGCACCGGCGGGCGGTCGTACCGGTGCTCGGCGTCGTAGTCGTCCTCGATGATCAGCCCGCCGTCGGCCGCCCACCGGATCAGCTCACGCCGGCGCTCGCCGTCCAGGACGACACCGGTCGGGAAGTGGTGCGCCGGCGTCGCCATCACCACGCTCGCGCCGGACTCCCGCAGTACGTCGACCCGCAGGCCGCGGTCGTCGACCGGGATCGGCGGGGTCCGCATGCCCCAGTTCTGCAAGTGCTGCCGGGAGCCGAGCGAGCCGGGGTCCTCGACCGCGATCGCGTGCACGTCGTGCTGGTCGAGCATCTGCGCCACCAGTCCGATCGCCTGGGCTACACCGGCCACGACGATCAGGTCTTCCGGCTCCGCCGCGATCCCGCGGTACTGCGCCAGCCACGCCGCGATCGCGCGGCGCAGCGTCGGCATCCCGGCCGGGTCGCCGTACCCGAACTCGGTCGAGGCCAAGTCCGCCAGCACCGCTCGCTCCGCGCGCAGCCAGGCGCTGCGCGGGAACGCCGCCAGGTCGGGCACACCCGGTGTCAGGTCGATCCGCGACGGCTGCTCCCGCAGGTTGTCGAAGATGTCGAGCCCGGCGTCGCGCAGGTTCGGTGCAGGAGGACAGGAGGTGTCGGCCGAATTGCCCTCGACGTCCGGCGCGGCAGGCGGGCGGGCCGATGTACGTAGACCTGTACGTCCTGTCGAGCTGTCCACGCCGGGCGCCGCGACGACGACCGTTCCGGAGCGGCCGCGGCCGGCGACGTGGCCGTCCTCGGTGAGGCGCTGGTAGGTCTCGGTGACCACGCCGCGCGAGATGCCCAGGTCGGTGGCGAGGGTGCGGGTCGCGGGGAGGCGGGTGCCGACCGGCAGGTGGCCGGTGGAGATCGCCGAGCGGAGGCGCTCGGTGAGCCAGTCCGCGAGGCCGCCGGGCGGCGCCTCACCGGGGTCGAGCTGGAGGAAGTCCGCGCCGCCTTTGGACCTGCCACTTGTCGCCGGATTGGACCTGTTCACAGGACCATTGTGGCGCGACCGTGGAGCTATGGGAATCGACTACGTCCACGGCTACACCCCGGCGGAGACGCGCCGGCTGACCGACCAGGCCGGCACGCTGGCCGACCTGCTGCACGGCGGCACCAGCTACCCGCCGGGGAGCAGGGTCCTCGAGGCCGGCTGCGGAGTGGGCGCGCAGACCGTGCAGCTCGTCACCCGGAGCCCGGGCATCGACCTGGTCTCGATCGACATCTCCGAGGCCTCGCTCGCCCAGGCCAAGGCGCGGGTCGCCGAACAGGCGCCGGACGCAACCGTCGACTGGCGGCACGCGGACCTCCACGACCTGCGAGGCGAGAAGTTCGACCACGTCTTCGTCTGCTTCGTCCTGGAGCACCTCGCCGACCCGGCTGCCGCTCTCGTCCGGCTTCGGGGCCTGCTGAACCCCGGCGGCACGATCACGGTGATCGAGGGCGATCACGAATCCGCCTTCTTCCACCCGCGCAGCCCGCGCGCCCAGGCCGTCATCGACTGCCTCGTCGACCTCCAGGCCGCGGCGGGCGGCGACTCGCTCATCGGCCGCCGGCTGCAGCCGTTGCTGGAGCAGGCCGGGTACGACGACGTGCAGGTCGGGCCGCGCACCGTGTACGCCGACCAGACCCTTCCGCACCTCGTCGACGGCTTCACCCGCAAGACCTTCATCGCGATGGTCGAGTCCGTTCGCGACCGCGCGATCGCGGCCGGTCTGCGCACCGCGGCCGAGTGGGCCGCGGGCGTCCGCGATCTCGAGAAGTCCGCCGAACCCGGCGGCACCTTCCACTACACGTTCTTCAAGGGAGTGGGCCGGACATGATCGCCTTCCTCGTCCTGATCGCCCTGGTCTGCTGGGGTCTGAATCGCAATCGGCGCAGGCAGTTGCGGCCCACGGTGGGCGGCGTCACCGATCGCGATCTGGAACGACTGGTCGAAGAATTGCGGACGCGTTCATGAACGCCTGGTAAACAAGAACCATGGGCCCGACCGAGCAGCTCGAGATCGAAACCAAGTACGACGTCGCCGCGAGCGTCATCCTCCCGGCGTTGCATGAGCTGCCCGGGGTCGCGAGTGTCGCGCAACCGGTCGAGCTCGACCTGGACGCGGTGTACTACGACACCGCCGACCTGGACCTCGCCGCGCACAAGGTGACCCTGCGCCGGCGTACCGGCGGCGAGGACGACGGGTGGCACGTGAAGTTCCCGGTGTCGTCCGGCGAGCGGCTCGAGGTGCATCATCCGCTTGGGCGGTCGACGCGCACCGTGCCGATCGCGGTGCTGCGGACGGTCCGCGTGCACGTCCGCGACCGGCCGTTGATTCCGGTGGTGACGCTGCGGACCCGGCGCATCGTCCATCGTTTGCTCGACGCCGACGGTGCGATCCTCGCCGAGCTCGCCGACGACCACGTGACGGCGACGGTCGAGGGCGGCGAGCCGCAGACCTGGCGTGAGTGGGAGGTCGAGCTCGTCGGCGGCGAGAGCTCCTTGCTCGAGGACGCAGGTGAGCTGCTGACGGCCGCGGGGGCCCGTCCGGCGAGCGGTCCGAGCAAGCTCGCCCGGGCGCTCGGCGACCGCGTCCCGTCGTACGACGACTGGACCTTGCCGAAGAAGCCGCGGACGTCGGACCTGTTCCGGGCGTACGCCGGGGCGCAGGTGAAGGCGATCCGCGAACGGGACCCCGAGGTACGGCGTGACGTTCCGGACTCGATCCACAAGTTCCGGGTCGCGACCCGGCGGCTGCGGTCGGCCCTGGCGACGTACCGTCCGGTGATCGATCGCGAGGCCGGGGACGCGCTGCGGGCCGAGCTGAAGTGGCTGGCCAGTGAGCTCGGGGTCGCCCGGGACGCGGAGGTGCAGCGCGAGCATTTCGCGGCCGAGGTCGCCGAGCAGCCGGTCGAGCTGGTGATCGGGCGGGTCGCGGGGCGGATCGACGACCATCTGCGTGAGGTGTACAAGAAGGGTCGTGCCGGGGCTCTCACCGCGTTGGAGAGTCCGCGGTACTTCCGGCTGCTCGACGCCCTGGACGAGCTGGTCGCGAAGCCGCCGGTGATCGGCGACGACCGCAAGGCCAGCAAGCAGATCGGGGACGTGCTCTCGCACGACTACCGGCGGATGCGCAAGGCGGTGCGCCGGTCGAAGGCCGCGCCGGATGTCGCCGAGCAGGACCACGAGCTGCACGAGGTCCGCAAGGCCGCCAAGCGACTGCGGTACGCCGCGGAGTCCGCCGTACCCGTTCTCGGCGACGACGCCGCGGACCTGGCTGCGCGGGCCGAAGAGGTCCAGGAGATCCTCGGCGCACACCAGGACTCGGTGGTCTCCCGCGAGCTCCTCCACCACCTGGCCCTCATGGTGTACGCCGAAGGCGGCAACACCTTCACCTTCGGCCGCCTGCATGCCACCGAAGAGGCCCGCGGGAACACCTCGCGCGAAACCTTCTACAAGCTCTGGCCGACCCTCAAGTTCAAACTTTGACGCGCCCCGGACAGGAGTGCGGGCGGTCAGGTGCTCGCCTACCTGGCCGCCCGCGGTTCGGATGGATTGGGGCTGTCAGGCAGGTCCGCGTCGGTTCAGCAGGGCCTGCCTGACAGGTCTTTAGTGCTGGACCGCCTTCTCGGCGCCGGCGCCGGTCAGCGAGCGGACCTCCATCTCGGCGAAGCGGTCGACGTCGACCTGCTCCTTGCTGGTCACGGTGCCGAGCCAGCCGAGCAGGAACGCCAGCGGGATCGAGACGATGCCCGGGTTGTCCAGCGGGAACCAGTGGAAGTCGATGCTGGTGTCGGTGATCATCGACAGGCTCTTGCCGGTCTTCGCGTCGACCTTGCCGGAGACGACCGGGCTGAAGACGATCAGGATGATCGTCGAGGACAGACCGCCGTAGATGCTCCACAGGGCGCCGCGGGTGTTGAAGCGCCGCCAGAACAGCGAGTACAGGATCGTCGGCAGGTTCGCACTCGCCGCGACCGCGAACGCGAGCGCCACCAGGAACGCGATGTTCTGGCCGTTCGCGAAGATGCCGCCGATGATCGCGACGATGCCGATCACGACCGCGGTGTAGCGGGCGACCCGGACCTCGCCGTCGCCGGAGATCTGGCCCTTCTTGATGATCTGGCCGTAGATGTCGTGCGCGAACGACGTGCTCGCGGTGATCGTCAGACCGGCGACCACGGCCAGGATCGTCGCGAACGCGACCGCCGAGATCACCCCGAGCAGCACCTCGCCGCCGAGCTCGAAGGCGAGCAGCGGCGCGGCCGAGTTCGCCTTGCCGGGGGCCGCCTTGATCGCGTCCGGGCCGACGATCGCGGCGGCGCCGTACCCGAGGACCAGCGTGAACAGGTAGAAGATGCCGATGATCCAGATCGCCCAGCTGACGCTGCGCCGCGCCTCCTTGGAGTCCGGCACCGTGTAGAACCGCATCAGCACGTGCGGCAGGCCGGCGGTGCCGAGGACGAGCGCGAGCGCGAGTGAGACGAAGTCCAGCTTGGTGATGCCCGTGGCGCCGTACTGCAGGCCCGGGCTCAGCAGCTTCTCGCCGGCCGCCGGGCTGTTGTCGACCGCCGCACCGAGCAGGCTGGACAGGTTGAAGGTGTACTTCGCCAGCACCCAGATCGTCATGATCCCGGCGCCGATGACGAGCAGCACCGCCTTGACGATCTGGACCCAGGTGGTGCCCTTCATGCCGCCGACGAGCACGTAGGTGATCATCAGGATGCCGACCACCGCGATCACGAGGCTCTGCCCGGTCCGCCCGGAGACACCGAGCAGCAGGGCGACCAGACCCCCGGCGCCGGCCATCTGCGCCAGCAGGTAGAAGAAGCAGACGCCGAGGGTCGAGATCGCGGCCGCCATCCGGACCGGCCGCTGCTTGAGCCGGAACGACAGCACGTCGGCCATCGTGAACCGGCCGGTGTTCCGGAGCAGCTCGGCGACCAGCAGCAGCGCCACCAGCCACGCCACCAGGAAGCCGATGGAGTACAGGAAGCCGTCGTACCCGTTCAGCGCGATCGCGCCGGCGATCCCGAGGAACGACGCGGCGGACAGGTAGTCGCCGGAGATCGCGATGCCGTTCTGCGGGCCGGTGAACGACCGGCCGCCGGCGTAGAAGTCGGCCGCGGTCTTGTTGTTCCGCGACGCCCGGAACACGATCGCCAGGGTGGCGACCACGAACAGGCCGAAGATCACGAAGTTGACGGTCGGGTTACCGATGTCGGTTGCCAGCGGCAACATCAGCGGGGCGGTCACTGCGGTTCTCCCTCGATCTGGCGGCGCAACTTCTCGGCGTCCGGGTCGATCCGCCGGTCGGCCCAGCGGACGTAGATCATCGTGATCGCGAACGTCGACACGAACTGCCCGAGCCCGAACAGCAGGGCGACGGTGATGTTGCCGGCGACCTTGGTGGACATGAAGTCGTGGGCGTAGTCGGCGAGCAGGACGTAGACGAAGTACCAGACCAGGAACAAAGCGGTCATCGGGAACACGAAGCGCCGGAAGCGGCGACGTAACTCGGAGAAGTCCGGTGACAACTGGACATCCCGGTACGTCGTCAGCTCGCGATCGCGCATGTCACTCATCGCGGGACCTCCAAGACGGTGGGATCGCCGGGCGGTTGGAGCCGGCTGTGCCCCGTACTGTGGCCCGCGTCACGCCGCGCCCGACAGCACCAACGCGCGTCGAGCGCTCAGCGGAGCACACCAGTCGCTCGGTGGATCGCTGAACTGCGGTGAGCGGTAGGAATCACACGACGAACGGTCTCATCGGGACGGCAGTCCGCGGTCGACGTCGACGGCCTCCGGTGTGTGCAGCCGGACCATCGAGCGGGCGGCGCCGGCCGGGATGCGGTGCGGGGTGAGTTTGGAGACGACGATGACGGTGACGAAGGCGAGCGGCATCGTCCACGCGGCCGGCTGACCGACGAGCGCCCGCGGCCAGCCGCCCTGCGGTGCGCCGGCCACGTTCACCAGCGCGGCCGCGCTGGCCGCGATCCCGCCGACGACCAGGCCGGCCGCGGCGCCCGTCGTCGACATCCGCCGCCACCAGATCCCCAGCACCAGCAGCGGGCAGAACGTCGACGCGGCGACCGCGAACGCGAGTCCGACGGTGTCCGCGAGGCTCAGCGACCCGGTCACCGTGAACGCCAGGTACGGCACGATCATCGAGATCAGCGCCGCGATCCGGAAGCTGTTCACCGCGACGTAGTCGCCGCCGGTCCACCGGTGCAGCCGACTGCGCAACAGGTCCTGGTCGATCACTCCGGCGATCGCGACGGTCAGCCCCGACGACGTCGACAGGAACGCCGCGAACGCACCCGCCGCGACCAGCGCACCGAGCAGATCCCCTGTGGTACCAGGGAAAACCCGGCCGGGCAGCTCGAGGACGACGGTGTCGCCGCCGGTCGTGACGAGGTCCGGCGCGAACGTCCGGCCGAGGACGGCGTACATCGGCGGGAAGAGGTAGAACAGCCCGAGCAGCGCCAGGACGACGACGGTGGTACGCCGGGCCGCGCGCCCGTCGGGGTTGGTGTAGAAGCGGACCAGGACGTGCGGAAGACCCATCGTCCCGAAACAAAGGGCCAGGAGCAACGAGTACGTCGCGTACAACGGGTGGTCGCGGCCGCCCGCGCGCGACAACGGCTCGGCCCATTCGGCGGCGGCTCCGTGCAACGAGTCCAGGACGCCGACCGGCTGGTGCCACATCAGCAGGATGACGAAGATCGGCGTCGCCAGGGCGGTCAGCTTGAGCCAGTACTGGAAGGCCTGGACGAACGTGATCGACCGCATGCCGCCCGCGGCCACGTTGATCACCACGATCACCGCGACGATCGCCGCACCCACTTGAGGCGGTGCACCCGTGACCGTCTGGACCGCCAGCCCGGCGCCGTGCAGCTGTGGAAGCAGGTACAGCGTCCCGATACCGACCACCAGCCCGGCGCAGATCCGGCGTACGGCGGCAGACTCGAATCGGGTCTCGGCGAAGTCCGGCAACGTGTACGCACCGGACCGGCGCAGCGGAGCGGCAACGAGGACCAGGAGCATCAGATAGCCGACGGTGTAGCCGACGGAGAACCACAGCATGTCGGCGCCGTTCACCAGGACCAGGCCGGCGACGCCGAGGAACGACGCGGCCGACAGGTACTCGCCGCTGATCGCCGATGCGTTCCAGCGCGGGCTGACCGCGCGGCTGGCGACGTAGAAGTCGCTGGTGGTTCGGGAGATCCGCAGCCCGAACAGCCCGATCCCGATCGTCGCCACGACCACCAGGCCGATCGCGGTGAGGCTGAGCGCCGGCGACATCGTTACTGCCGCCCCACGAATTCGGTGAACTCGGCCTCGATCCGCTCGGCGTTGCGGACGTAGATGCGCGCGGCGACGTACACCACCGGGTACACCAGGATGCCGAGGATCACCCACGGCAGCGGCAGGCCGACGGCGGACAGCGTGCGGGCCGGCGGGACCAGCCAGAACAGCAGCGGGATACTGCCCAGGACGAGTACGACGCCGCCGATGACGGCCAGCGTGAGCCGGAGCTGGGACTGAATCAGCGACTGCATGTAGACCTGGCCGAGACGGGTCTGCTCGTCGATCTCCCGCGTGCCGGTGGGCATGATCGGCCGCCGGGCCGCGCTGGTCCGGGGGCTGGTGACGCGGACCCTGCGCGGTCCTTCCGGCGTACTCATGTCGGCGCGGCCTCAGGTCACTTCAGTGAGGTCGAGCGGACCAGCAGGTCACGCAGCTCGCGGGTGTGCCGGCGGCTGACCGGGAGCCAGTCCTCGCCGACCCGGACCGAGCAGCGGCCGCCGTCGACCCGCATCTCGTCCACGTGCTGCAGGGCGACCAGGGTGCTCCGGTGGATGCGGGTGAACCCGGCGTCCCGCCAGCGCTCCTCCAGCGTGCTGAGCGGGATGCGGACCAGGTGTGAGTTCTGGCCGGTGTGCAGGCGGGCGTAGTCGCCTTGCGCCTCGACGTACCGGACCGTGGAGCGCTGCACGAACCGGGTGACGCCGGCCAGCTCCACGGCGATCACCTCGTCGTCCGACTCCTCCGGCGACTGCAGGCCGACCGGGGCGCCCTGGGTGACGACCCGGCGGACCGCCTCGGCCAGGCGCTCCTGCCGGACCGGCTTCATCACGTAGTCGGTGGCCTCCAGGTCGAACGCCGCCACCGCGTGCTCGTCGTACGCCGTCACGAACACGATCTGCGGGCGGCTGGCGAACTTCGAGAGCACCCGGGCCAGGTCGATCCCGTCCAGACCGGGCATCTTGATGTCGCAGAACACCACGTCCAGGTCGGTGTCCTGCAGGATCTTCAGCGCCTCGGCTCCGTCCGAGGCCGTCCGGATGGGGCCGATCCGGGGGTCCTGCTGCAGCAGGTAGACCAGTTCGGCCAGGGCAGGCTCCTCGTCGTCGGCGACCAGCGCACGCAGGGGAGTGTCGGCCATACAGCGAACACTAGAAGACGAGCGGCCTCTACGTCAGCATGCGCGGTGGGTGGTCGGGATGGTGTTCCCAACGCAGCCGGTGCGAGCCGAAGCCCGCGGCGTGTACGCCGTCGTGCCCGCGTGGCCGTCGGCAGTAGTAGTACGGCGAATACAGGTCCTTGCACGAGTCGTCGTGGCTCGTGTAGGCGAACTCGAGGTCCAGCCGGCTGTCGCTGGTCATCGCAGGCGCTCGGTCATGGCAGGCGCTCGGTCATGGTCCGGAGCCTCGGCGCCGGCGGGAGCCGGCCGCTGCCCGCTCCCGCCGCGCTGCCGGCTACTTGATCATTCCGTGCGGATCGAGCACGTACTTGCGGGCTGCGCCTTTGTCGAACTCGGCGTACCCCTGGGGTGCGTCGTCGAGCGAGATCACGGTGGCGTTCACGTTCTTCGCGATCTGCGTCCGGTCGTGCAGGATCGCCTGCATCAACTGGCGGTTGTACCGCATCACCGGGCACTGTCCGGTGGTGAACGACAGCGACTTCGCCCAGCCGAGACCCAGGCGGATCGACAGGGAACCGGTCTTCGCTGCGTCGTCACTGGCCCCGGGGTCACCGGTCACGTAGAGGCCCGGGATGCCGACCGCGCCACCGGCCCGGGTGACGTCCATGACGGTGTTCAGCACTGTCGCCGGCCGCTCGGCCTGGGCGTCGCTGCCGTGGCCGTGCGCCTCGAACCCGACCGCGTCGATCGCACAGTCGACCTCGGGTTCACCGAGGATCTGCTCGATCTGGTCCTTCGGATCGCCCTGGGACACGTCGATCGCCTCGCATCCGAAGGAACGTGCCTGGTCGAGCCGGTCCTTCTGCAGGTCCGCGACCATGACGACCGCGGCGCCGAGCAGGAGCGCAGCCGTGGCCGCGGCCAGTCCGACGGGGCCGGCGCCCGCGACGTACACCGTGGATCCGGTGCCGACGCCGGCGGTGACCGCGCCGTGGTACCCGGTCGGGAAGATGTCCGCCAGCATCGCGAGGTCGCGGATCTTCGCCATCGCCTGGTCCTTGTCGGGGAACCGCAGCAGGTTCCAGTCGGCGTACGGCACCAGCGCGTACTCCGCCTGACCGCCGACCCAGCCGCCCATGTCGACGTAGCCGTACGCCGATCCCGGCCGGTCCGGGTTCACGTTCAGGCAGACTCCGGTCTTGCCCTCCTTACAGTTGATGCACCGCCCGCAGGCGATGTTGAACGGCACCGACACCAGGTCGCCGGTCTTGATGAACTCGACGTCCCGGCCGACCTCCACCACCTCACCGGTGATCTCGTGGCCGAGCGCGAGACCGGGCGGTGCGGTGGTCCGGCCGCGCACCATGTGCTGGTCGCTGCCGCAGATGTTGGTCGCCACCACCTTCAGGATCACGCCGTGCGGAACCTGCCGGCCGACGTTCGCGGGGTTGACCCCCGGCCCGTCCTTGAGTTCCAGGGTCGGGTAGTCGATGGTCTCGACCGCCACGGAGCCTGGTCCCTTGTAAATGACTGCCCTGTTTCCTGGCATGAGGGCCCCTCTTCTGCAGGATCTTCCACCGCGCGACGGTGGAAATGTCCACTACCGCGGGCCGCGATCGCCATGGGGAGAGACAAGGCGATCCGGTCGTCGCCTGCCCCGTCGATGTCAGCGGGGGGATGGTGCCGACGCTAGTCCGACCGGCCAGAACCGTCAACGAAACAAAGCACTCTACGGCGAGGCATGCACGCCTGAGGAGTATTTGGGGATCCGGAAGGTCACCTTGGTGCCTGCGTCCACGGCGGTCTCCACGACCAGCCCGTAGGCGTCGCCGTACACCTGCCGTAGCCGGGCGTCGACGTTGCCGAGGCCGACCGAGTCACTGCCCGACTCGCCGGCCAGGGCCGCCCGGATGACCTCCGGGTCGCTGCCGGAGCCGTTGTCCTCGACGCTGATCTCCGCCTCGTTGATCTGGTCCCGGGCGCGGATCGTGATGTGGCCGACCCCCGTCGTACCTTCCAATCCGTGCCGTACGGCGTTCTCCACCAGCGGTTGGACGACCAGGAACGGGATGACCACCGGCAGCACCTCGGGAGCGATCTGCAGCGACACCTTGAGACGGTCGCCGAAGCGGGCCTGCTCCAGCACCAGGTAGCGCTCGACGTTGCGGAGCTCGTCCGCGAGCGTGGTGAATTCGCCACCACGCCGCAGGGCGTAGCGGGAGAAATCTGCGAACTCCAGCACGAGCTCACGCGCCCGCTCCGGGTCTGTGCGGACGAACGAGGCGATGGCCGCGAGAGCGTTGTAGATGAAGTGCGGGCTGATCTGAGCGCGCAGTGCGCGCAGCTCGGCCTCCATGGCGCGGGTGCGCTCCTTGTTGAGCTCTGCGAGCTCCACCTGACCGGAGACCCACCTGGCGACCTCCTCGGTCGCTCTGACAAGCGCCGCGGAGGTGTTGTTACTGTATGCGACCAGGACGGCTACCACGCGCTCCTCGGTCACGATCGGCGCCACGACGGCAGCACGGATCGGACACTGAGGGTCGCCGCAGGCCACGTCGTGCGCACCCAGGACTGCCGTCCGGCCGGAGCGGAGCGTCACCGCGGCGAGGTCCTTGGCGTCGCGGCGGTGGTTGCTCTCGTACGGTCCGCCGACGCCGTCCCACGCCAGGACGCCGGAGGAGTCGCAGATCGCGATGGCCGCCGTACCCAGCAGGTCTCTCAGGTGACGGCTGGCCTTGCCGGCCGCGGCGGGTGTCAGGCCCTCGCGCAGGTGCGGGCTGGCCAACGAGGCGGTATGCAGGGTCGCGTACGTCGCCTTGTCGGCCGGAGTCCCGAAATGCTTCCGCCGGCGCGTGAACACTCCATGACGGTATCCGCTCAGGCCTCCGCGCGCGGCCTGAACGCCTCGAGCGCCTCCGTGTCGGAGTAGGTGTGCAGGAGGTACTCGTCGACCCACTCCGCCCGTCCCGGGTACGTCGACTCGCTGACGATCCGCTCCGCAGCCTTGGTTGCGTCCAGCGGTGCACGGCGCAGCTGTACGCCGTCCTGGGTGAGGAGCGCCCAACTCGGACCAGGGGCGCCGTACGGCATGCCGACGCTGCCGGCGTTCACCACCAGCCGCCTGTCGACCTGTCGTGCGAACGGCATGTGCGTGTGCCCGCAGACCACCGTCCTGACGTCGTCCGGCAGCCTGCTGAACACCTCGGCCCACCGGGAGATCGGACTGTCCACCAGGACCATCTCCTCGTCGTCGCGCGGAGTGGCGTGGCAGAACAGCACGTCCCCGATCGTCACCGTCGTCGGCAGTCCGGCCAGCAGGTCGATCTGGTCCGGCCTCAGCTGCTCAGCAGCCCACGGACTCACCGCGTCGGGCGGCTGCTTGTCGAACTGCCCGCGAGCCATCTCCACGAGCTCCCGGTCCGCGTTGCCGCGCACCCACACCGCCCGGTCGCCCAGCCTCGTCAGCAGATCCAACGTCTCGACAGGCTGCGGCCCACTGGCGATGTCCCCGGCCAGCACGATTCTGTCCGCCGCCTGGACATCAGGCTCGGCCAGGACCGCCTCAAGTGCAGGCAGCACGCCATGGATGTCAGCCAGGACAGCAACTGTTGTCATAGCTGCAGTCTGCCGCGTAGAGCCTTGTGTCGAAGGATGATCTGCCCAGGGCAGATCAGGCGCCGATCAGCAGCTCGCCCTTGGCGAGCGGTGTGGCCAACTCACACGCTCCGGTCGAGATGGTGCAGCGGACGATCGACGCCGCGGTGCCCTCGCCGGTGTCAGCAAGCAGCAAGAGGTGCTCGTCGTCCTCCGGGACCCACTGCCGGAACACGCCGGACCACTCGTGCAGGAGCGTGCCCTTCTTGGCGTCCAGCACCGCCGCGATGCCGTTGCCGTACCCGTCCTGGTAGATCGGGCCGGCGATCGCGGTCGCGCCGTCCGGTGTGAAACCGGCGATCTGGTAGTCACAGGTGCGCCATAGGCGCTTGCCCGTCGGAACGGTCAGGAGGCTGCTGCAGCTGTTCTGGTCGGACAGCGTGGTTAGCGAACCCGCCGTACCGACGCTGGACACCGCCATCGCCTTCTGGATCGGCTTGACGAGCGTGGCCGCCGGTTGACCGGGCGTCCACTCGTACAGACTGCTCGTGCCCTCCTGGGTGGTCGACGCGTCGAAGTAGACCTTGCCGTTGAGGTAGCCGAGCAGCGTGGTGTTCCAGATGCCCGGGACGGTGACCTTGTGGATGCTGTCGCTCTCTGCGTAGACGGTCGCCCCGGGCAGGTCCTCGCCGGTGTCCTTCAGTTGCGTCGCGACGTACGCCGCGGCCGTGCTGTCCTCGGTGGTGGCGATCTGGGTGACGTCCGGCGTCCGCCGTGTGACCTTGCCCTCGGAGTCGATCGTCAGCATCTCGGTGCCGTACCCCTTGGTGACCACGGCGAGGGCCGACGAGCGCAGCCGTGCGACCTCCTGGATCTGCGCGGTTCCGGGGACCTTGACGTCGCCGCCGGCGCCGCCGCGGATCGTGCGGCCGGCCAGGTACGCGATCTGGGGTGCCCGGCCCGTGGTGAGCTTCTGCAGGTCGATCTTGGACTTCACCGGCCCGGCAGGGGCGCTGCTCGACGGGCTCGAGGGCTTCGGCGTGGCCGTGGTCCTTGTCGGCTCGGTGGTCGCGGACTGCGTCGGCGAACTGGAGAGCGGGGCCGCGTCGGCGGTGTCGGCGGTGCGCGGTCCCTGGCGGTACGCGAGTGCCCCGCCGGTCGCCACCGCGGCGACGGCGATCGCGGCGACGATGATCACGAGTCGCCTGTTCGTGTGCCGCATCGACACGCTCCTGTCCGTTGTCGGTCTGTCCACCTCTTCGACGCCGGACGGCTCCGGTTGGTTGGATCAGGTGCCGATCCGCAGCGCCTTGTCGGTGCTGATCGAGGTGGCGAACTCACAGGCGCCGGTCGTGATCGCGCAGCGGATGATCGCGCTCTTCGTCCCCGGGTCGCCGCCGCCTCCGGAGGCCACGGCCACGATCAGCACGTGCTGGTCGTCCTCGGCCACCGACTGGTGGAAACAGCCCTTCCACTCCCGGATCAGCTTGCCCGTGGCGACGTCGAGCGCGACCTGCACGGTGTCGCAGTAACCGTCGCCGTACGCCGATCCGCCGATCGCCGTCTTGCCGTCCGGGGTGAATCCCGACACCTGGTTGTCGCAGGTCCGGAACAGCTGCCGCCCGCTGCCGACCTCGACGATGCTGGAGCAGCTGCCGCTGTCGTTGAGGGTTCCCATCGACGCGGCGACCCGGCCGTTGGCGGACACGGCGGTCGGTGAGACCACGGTCTTGACCTTGACGCCGGCCGCCGCACCAGGCGTCCAGGAGTACAAGGTCCAGGCCCCGTCCTCGCTGCTCGCGGCCCGGTAGTAGACCTTGCCGTCGGCAAAGGCGAGCACCTGCAGGTTCCAGCTGTCGGGCAGCTTCAGGGACTTGAGCGAGCTGATCGTCTCGGCGTACACGATCCCGCCCTTGGTCGCCTGGCCCATCGAGCTGATCCGGGCCACGGCGTAGGCCGCCGCCGACTGGTCGCGGGTGGTCACCAGCGAGCTCACACCCGGCGTACGGCGCACGACCTGCTCGTTCTGCGTCTTGATCAGCTCGGTGCCGTCGTTCCCGTCCTGGACGATCGCGAGCACATCCGCGTCCAGGCGGCCCAGTGCGATCACTCCGCCGGTGCCCGGGAGCTTGACCACGGAGCCGGACCCGCCGCGGACCTCGCGGTCGACGAGGTAGGGCACCTGCGGTTCACGGCCTTCGGACAGCTTGCCCACGGTCAGCGTGACCTTGGTCGGGCCGGTGGGCGTCGCGCTGGGACTGGACGTCTTGGCGGTCGGCGGCGGCACGGACGGCGTCCGGCTCACGATCGGGGTGCGGCTCGCGGCCGGTGCCGGAGTCGGAGCCGGAGTGGGCGTCGGGCTCGGGGACGGCGAGCCGCTGAGCGGCGCGGCCAGGCCCTCGGCCTCGGCAGGCCCCGTGCGATACGCGAGCGCACCGCCGATCGCGACCGCCGCGACCGCGATCGCGCTGACCAGGATCACCAGCCGCCTGTTCGTGTGCCGCATCGGCGGGCCCCCTCCGTCGTCCCCCATGAATTGCCCTTCTGACGTCGCGGGCGGCCGGTTTGTTCGGTGCGGCGAACGGGTCGCAGAACGGATCGAGCATAATTACGCCATGGACCAGCCACCCCGGATCGGCCGGTACTCCCTGGTCCGCCGGGTGGGTGCCGGAGGTTTCGCGACCGTTTGGCTGGCGCGCGACGAGCAACTCGACGCCGAGGTCGCGGTCAAGATCTTGTCCGAGAACTGGGTCGAGGACGAGGACGTCCGCCGCCGGTTCCTGGCCGAGGGCCGGTTCCTGCGCAGGGTCGACTCGCTGTACGTCGTCGGCGTGCACGACATCGGCGAGGCCGACGACGGCCGCCCGTTCATGGTGCTCACCTACGCCGACGGCGGCACGCTCGCGGACCGGATCAAGGCCGGCCCGCTCGAGTTCGCCGAGGCGGTCCGGATCATCAACCAGGTCGGCCGCGGCCTGAAGCACCTGCACGCGCGCGGCGTCCTGCACCGCGACGTGAAGCCGGCCAACGTCTTGTTCCGCACCGACCCGAGCGGCGACCGCGCGATGCTGTCCGACCTCGGGCTGGGCAAGTCGCTCGCCGAGGTGTCCCGCATCACGATGCCCGGCGGCACCCCGGCGTACGTCGCTCCCGAACAGGTCATGGGCGAGCGGCTGGACCACCGCGCCGACCTGTACTCGCTCGGCGCGGTCGCGTACGCCGCCTTCACCGGCCAGGCGCCGCACGGCGTCGTCAGCCTCGGTGCCGTGATGCAGATCGACGCACCGCCGCCCTCGATGACCACCCTGCGCGAGGACGTGCCGGACGCGATCGACGTCGTCGTACGGCGCGCCCTGGAGCCGGACCGCGACAAGCGCTGGCCGGACCTCGACAGCTTCCTCAACGCCCTCCGCGAGGCCCACACCACCGGCAAGGTCCCACCAGGCCTGGTACCAGCCGCCGACATGCCCACCCCGGCCGCCGCCACCGGCCCGGTCGACCAAGCCACCGCACTAGCCAGCGCAAACCAGTCCACCGTCGCTGTGAAGCCCAAGCGTGGTCGGCGGGCCGGTGTTCTCACAGTGCTCGCGGCGGTCGTGCTGGCAGCAGCCGGCGGCTACGGCGGCTACCAGTACGTCCTCACACGCCCGGTGAAGGTGGAGAGCGGACAGTTGTCCGTAGTAGTCCCACGGCAGTGGGGCCAGCAGGCTGCGGGTGACCAGTCGCTGCTGGTCAGCACGAACACGTCGACCTGGCGGACCGATCCGAAGACCGAGGGCGTCTTCGTAGGTCTGGTGAACGCGACCGAGCTGCCGACGACCGCTACCCCTCCCGAGGGCTGCACCGGAAGCACCCCGGAGACGTCTGGGTCCGGGGATGTCGCCACCTTCAGATACAACTGCAACGACGTGCCAACCGTCATCGAGCAGTACCAGAAGGTGAGCGACACGACCCTGCTTCGGGTTCAGGTCCGCGACGACAACCCGAAGCAGCGCCAGGAAGTGCTGGGCTCCGCGAAGTACGGCTCCTAAGGGACCAGCGACGTCAGCGACGAGATGGTTGCCTTGTGCATCCTGGGGATGACGTTCAGCGTGGCGGGGTCCGACGCGTACAGGTACGAGCCGGACTCGTAGACCAGATACGCCGTCCCGTTCAGCTCCGTGATGCCCTCGGTCATGCTCGGGGCGCGGAAGCAGCTCAGCGCCGCCGCGTCCAGGTCTTTCTGACCGCGCTTGACCACGTAGATGTTGCTGCGGTTCCCGCGGCCGTACGACGTGCTGTAGATGAAGTGGTTGGCGGTGACCGTCAGCCCCTGCGTCTTCGTCGGGATCTCCCAGGCGCCGGCCACCGTGGTCAGCGTGCCGTCGTCGGCGATCTTGTACTCGTACATGGTCCCGCGGCCGGTCTCGTTGAACGTCCCGGAGAACAACGAGTCCCCGTAGCTCCCCATGAACGACGAGCCGGCCACGTCGCGCGTCGTACCGACCTGTGCGAGGTACGGCGTACCAGCGGCCTTCAACGCGTCCCGCAGCTCCGTCAGCCGGTACTTGCGGATACTGCTGCCTTGGCCGGACACGAACGCCCAGCCCTTGCTCACGGTGATCCCGCCGACGTGGGACTCGGCGATCGCGACCACACCGACCGTCGAGCCGGTGGACGGGTCGATGCCGTAGATCTGCGAGTCGGCTCCGTCGCGGTACGCCGCGATCAGGATCAGGTTCTTGCCGGAGCCGTCCCAGTTGTACCAGGTGCCTGCGCCTTGCGGAGTGTGCGTGCCGAGGTTGGGAATGCTCGCGCTGTTGCTGAACCGGGCGTCGTACTTGTACGAGGCGGACGGTCCGTCGTAGAAGGTCGATCCTCCGCTGGTGGAGGTGTCGCAGCTGATCGCGGCGTGCGCCGGCGTGGCCGCTGTGAGTGCCGCGGCCAGGACCGTGATGACGATGGCAAGGGGGCGCTTGACCATGGTGATCCTCTTCGGTTGTGGGCGAAAACCTACGAGATTTTCAGAGTAGATCGCCAATGAGTAACGCGCGAGGGCTGACTGGGCGTCGGTTCGCCGAACGGACGCCGTACGGTTGTCGCATGACCGATCTGTCCGCGGCGATCGACCGCGTTCTGCCCAGTGTCCGTGCCGACCTCGAGGACCTCATCCGGATCCCTTCGGTCAGCTACGACCCCGCCCGTGCGGCCGACGTCCAGCGGTCCGCGGAGGCGACCGCGGCGTTGTTCGAGGCGGAGGGCTTTGCGGCCAAGATCGTCCGGGTCGGCGACGGCGCGCCGGCGGTGATCGCGAAGAAGCCCGCTCCGGCCGGCAGGCCGACCGTACTGCTGTACGCGCACCACGACGTCCAGCCGACGGGTCCGGTCGAGCAGTGGACCTCCGACCCGTTCGAGCCGACCGAGCGCGACGACCGGCTGTACGGGCGGGGCGCCGCCGATGACAAGGCGGGGATCGCGGCGCACCTGGCCGCCGTACGGGCCTTCGGCAACGACCTGCCGGTCGGCGTGACGGTGTTCGTCGAGGGCGAGGAGGAGATCGGCTCGCCGACACTGCTGCAGCTGCTGGACGAGTACTCCGAGGAGCTCGCCGCGGACGCGATCGTGATCGCCGACTCCGGCAACTGGGAGGTCGGACGGCCGGCGCTGACGGTCTCGCTGCGCGGCCTGGTCGAGACGTACGTCGAGGTCCGGACGCTGGAGCACGCGGTGCACTCCGGCCTGTTCGGCGGCCCGATCCCGGACGCCCTGTCGGCGCTGATCCGGCTGCTCGCCACGCTGCACGACGACAAGGGCGACGTCGCTGTCGACGGTCTGCATGCCTCCCGAGCGGCGGATGTGACGTACCCGGAGGACCGGCTGCGCGCGGAGTCCTCGGTGCTCGACTCGGTCCGCCTGACCGGTACGGGCTCGCTCGTCGACCGGCTGTGGACGCGGCCGGCCATCTCCGTGGTCGGAATCGACGCGCCGTCGGTGGCCGAGGCCAGCAACACGTTGATCCCGGCCGCCCGCGCCAAGATCAGCCTGCGGGTCGCCCCGGGCGACGACGCGGTGAAGGCCAGCGCGGCGCTGACCGAGCACCTGGAGCGCAACGTCCCGTGGGGCGCGCAGCTGACCGTGACCGAGGGCCAGACCGGTCAGCCGTGCAGCGTGAACGCCCGCGGCGCCGGGTACGAAGCGGCCCGGTCGGCGTTCCAGGAGGCGTGGGGCGTCGAGCCCATCGACATGGGCATGGGCGGGTCGATCCCGTTCATCGCGGAGTTCCAGCAGGCCTTCCCGGAGGCCACGATCCTGGTCACCGGCGTCGAGGACCCGGACACCCGCGCGCACGGTATCGACGAAGGTCTGCACCTCGCCGAGTTCCGCAAGGTCTGCCTCGCGGAGGCCCTGTTGCTGCAGAACCTCGCAAACCAGGCGTGACCCACCTTTCCGGCGACCCAGTGTTTGGCATAGGTTTCGGCGAGTGAAGATCGCAGTCGTACGGGAGACCAGACCGGCCGAGCGCCGGGTCGCCCTGGTGCCGGAACATGTCGCGAAACTGATCGAGCTCGGCTACGAGGTCGCGGTCGAGCCGGCCGCCGGTGAGCGGGCGCTGTTCTCCGACGACCAGTACCGCGAGGCCGGCGCCGAGGTGGCCTGGGGCGCCGACCACGCGGCCACCGTGGTGGCGTCGGTGCAGCCGCTGGAACGCGAGCGCCTGCAGCGGTTGCACGCCGGTACGGCGCTGATGTCGTTCCTGCCGACGAACCCGCCAGACGTGGTCCGGACCGCAACCCGGGCCAAGCTGACGGCGTTCGCGATGGAGCTGATCCCGCGGATCTCCCGCGCCCAGTCGATGGACGCGCTGTCCTCACAGGCGCTCGTCGCCGGGTACCGGGCCGCCATCGTCGCCGCCGAACGGCTGCCGCGGTTCTTCCCGCTGAACATGACCGCGGCCGGCACCGTCCCGCCGGCCCAGGTCCTCGTCCTCGGCGCCGGCGTGGCCGGCCTGCAGGCGATCGCCACCGCGAAACGCCTCGGCGCGGTCGTCAAGGCGTACGACGTCCGCACGGCCGCCGCGGAGGAGATCGCGTCGATGGGCGCCGTACCGATCGAGCTCGAGCTCGGCACCCTCGACGGCCCCGGCGGGTACGCCCGCGAGATGACGCCGGAGCGCGCCCAGCTCCAGCGCGAACTGCTCACGCCGTACGTCGCGGCCGCGGACGCCCTGATCACCACCGCCGCCGTACCGGGCCGGACCGCGCCGATGCTGGTCACCCGGTCGATGGTCGAACAGATGAAGCCGGGCTCGGTCGTGGTCGATCTCGCGTCGGAACAGGGCGGCAACGTCGAGGGATCCGTCGCCGGGACCGAGCTGACGATCGGCGACGCGCTGGTCTGGGGAGGGGCGAACGTCCCGTCGCAGATGGCCGGACCCGCGTCCCGGCTCTACGGTCAGAACATCGCCAACCTGATCCGGCTGATGACGCGGAACGCCGCGTTCGACCCCGACTTCGAGGACGAGATCGTCCGCGGCTGCTGCGTCACCCACGACGGCAGCGTGCTCCACGAGCCGACCCGCGCCCTTCTGGAGGGACAGGCATGAGTGAGTCCATCGCGTTGCTGACGATCTTCGTCCTCGCCGCGTTCGTCGGGGTCGAGGTGATCAGCAAGGTCTCCTCGACGCTGCACACCCCGCTGATGTCCGGGGCGAACGCCATCCACGGCGTCATCCTGGTCGGCGCCATCATCGTCACCGGCGCTGCCGACTCGGCGATCGTGGTCGCCGTCGGGCTGCTGGCCGTCGTGCTCGCGACCGTCAACATGGTCGGCGGGTTCGTGGTCACCGACCGGATGCTGGAGATGTTCAAAGGTCCGGGGGCTCGTAAGAAGGAGCTGCACAAGTGATCCCCACCTGGGCCCAGATCGGCTATCTGGTCTCCGCGGTCTGCTTCATCGTCGCGCTGAAGGCACTCTCGTCGCCGCGCAGCGCACGCACCGGCAACCTGATCGGCGCCGCGGGTGCGGTGCTCGCGGTGATCATCACGTTCGCCGCCTACAAACCGGACCACCTGGCGCCGATCCTGATCGCGCTGGCGATCGGCACCGTCGGCGGCGTGGTCGGCTCGCGGCGCGTGCAGATGACCCAGATGCCGCAGCTCGTTGCCCTGTTCAACGGTGTCGGCGGCGGCGCGGCCGCGCTGGTCGCGCTGCTCGAGCTCGGTGAGATCTCCTCCGACGCGACCGTCTCGGCGATCGCCACCGCGTTCACGATCGTCGTCGGCGCGGTCAGCTTCTCCGGCTCGGTGGTGACGTTCGCCAAGCTGCAGGAGCTGATGACGACCCGCCCGGTGACGTTCCCCGGTCTGCCGGTGCTCTTCGTCGCCTCGTTGCTGGGCGGCGTCGCGCTCGCGGTCTGGCTGGTGTCGGACCCGCGCGTGTGGGTCGGCGTACTGCTGTGCCTGCTGGGCCTCGCGATCGGCGTCATGCTGGTGCTGCCGGTGGGCGGCGCCGACGTACCGATCGTCATCTCGTTGCTGAACGCCTTCACCGGTCTGACGGTGGCCGCGGGCGGTTACGTCCTCGGCAACACGCTGCTGCTCGTCGCGGGCACCCTGGTCGGCGCGGCCGGTACGTTGCTGACCAAGCTGATGGCCGACGCGATGGGCCGGTCCGTCTTCAACATCCTCTTCGGCGCCGTCCGCGGCGGGTCCACCCTCGGCGGCGGCACCGCGTCCGACCGGCCGGTGATCTCGGCCGGACCGGAAGACGTCGCGATCCTGCTCGGGTACGCGAACAAGGTCATCATCGTGCCCGGGTACGGCCTCGCCGTCGCCCAGGCCCAGCACACCCTGCGCGACCTCGTCGAGGAACTGCAGGGCCGCGGCGTCAAGGTCGACTACGCCATCCACCCGGTCGCAGGCCGGATGCCCGGCCACATGAACGTCCTGCTCGCCGAGGCCCAGGTCCCGTACGACCAGCTCCGCGAGATGGACGACATCAACGGCGACTTCAAGACCACCGACGTCGTCCTCGTCGTCGGTGCCAACGACGTCGTCAACCCCGCCGCCCGCACCACCCCGTCGGCCCCCATCTACGGCATGCCCATCCTGAACGCCGACGAAGCCCAACGAGTCATCTTCCTCAAACGCTCCATGCGCCCCGGCTTCGCCGGCATCGAAAACGAACTCCTCTACGACCCCAAAACCACATTGTTGTTCGGCGACGCCCGAGACTCCCTGACAAAGCTGTTGGCCGCCCTGAAAACCGTCTAGCTCGCGGACCCCGGGATACCTGAGACAAGCCCGGGTGCAGGTCTCGGCCTGGCCACTGGGTATGGGTATGGGTATGGGCCTGGGTACTGCGGGCGACGCCTGACATCGCGGACTCCGTCTGGAGCCCATCGGCACCCTGACGTGCTGTCCGCGCCGCCGCCACTTCTCCTTGTTTTCAAGGGATTTCAGCGTTCCAACGATTTGGCCGAGACCAGATCGTGATCTAGAATAGAACACATGTTCGATGATCTGGACGAGCTCGGCGACACGGACCTGCTGGCCGCGGCCGCCGAGTACGCCCAGGTCCAAGAACGGGCCGCGGTAGGGATCCTGCGGGCGGCGCTGGCGTTCGCCGACCGCAACGCGGTGGTTGAGGGCTACGAGCCGCTGCCGGGGTATGAGCGTCTGGTGGTGTACGGCGGTGAGGGCTGTCCCGGGGTAGCCGAGTTCGCGCCGATCGAGTTCGGGGCTGTCCTACGCATGTCAAGTGGGGCCGCGGCCTCGCTGATGGGTGAGGCACTGGCGCTGCGCCACCGGCTCCCAAGGGTGTGGGCAGCGGTGCTGGCCGGGCACGCGCTCAGTTGGCGCGCCCGCAAGATCGCTCGCGCGTGCCTGTCGCTGTCGCTGGAGGCCGCTGCAATCGTGGACCGGCGGGTTGCCCGGATCGTGAATACCGTGACACCGGGCAAGCTGAAGTCCATCGTCACCGCCGCCGTGTGGGATGCCGACCCCGAACAGGCACGGGCCCAGGCGGAAGCCGCCGCGAAGACCCGCGGAGTCTTCGTGTCCCAGTCGGACGGCCACGGCACCAAGACGATCTGGGTCCGTGCCGCCGCGGGCGCTGTGATCCGATTCGACGCCAGCATCGACGACCTCGCCCGGGCCCTGGCCGCACTCGGCGACACAGACACCCTCGACGAACGCCGCGCGAAGGCGATCGACTGGATCTCCGACCCCGCCGCGGCCCACCAACTGCTCGAGGTCGCCCGCCATCTCGCTCGCACCCAGCCAAGTGACACCAACAGCACCGGCTCCAGCGCGGGCCCAGCGGAACCCGCCGACGAAGCCGACACAGCCACCACCGAGGCCGACACAGCCTGCCTGCCGGTCGACGGCGCCACCGCGACAGCAGTGGCCAACCTCACCTGCGACCTGACCGACGGTGGAGTCGGCGGTGAGGACGGGTTCACGCGGCGTGCGCTGGCGGGCAAGCTGGCCGTGCGGCTGGCCGCGATCAAGCGCGACGCCTACCGCACCGGTCTCGGCGCCTTCACCGGCCGACAGAACCGGCACATCCTGTATGTGCACCTCACCGACCAGACCCTCGCCACCGGCGCCGGCGTGCTCCGGGTCGAAGAACTCGGTCCGCTGCTCGCGAGCCAGTTGAGCGAGCTGCTCGGCCACGACCAGATCGTCGTGAAGCCGGTGATCGATCTGAACGACCAGGTCAGTGTCCATTGTTACGAGATCCCGGACCGGATCCGTGAACGGGTCCGACTGTGCCATCCAGTGGACATGTTCCCCTACGGCGGCGCCGAGGCCACCGTCTCGATGGATCAGGACCACATCAGGCCATACGACCACACCGGCCTTGCAACCGGTCCACCTGACCGGACAGGCCCACCAGAACGCGTGGGCCAGACCAGTGTCGACAACCTCATACCGCAAAGCCGGCTCCACCACCGCGCCAAAACCTTCGGCGGCTGGCATAACCGACGCCTGCCCACCGGAGCCATCGAGTGGACGAGCCCGCACGGATTCCGCTTCCACGTCGACCACACCGGCACCCACCCACTCCCTCACCCACAACGCCGCGACCAAACAGCCCGACCACACCCTCAATCATGAAGAGCCGGATACGCCTGGTACTGCGGGCAGCGCCTGGTATTGCGGACTGCGTCTGGAGGCCATCGGCACCTGTCCTGCTGCCCGCGTTTCAGCACCTGTCCAGAGCCGCCTCGCACTGGTACCTGCCCTCGCTCAGCCCACGCCCGTCCCGCTCAGATCGGCCCCAGGGAACGCGACGTACTCCAGACCTGGCCGCACCTGGCCAACGACCTCCCCCGGCCAATGCCGTCCGTTGCCCGGGACGCGTTCCCTCTGTTTGACTGCGGTACCGAGAGGCCGGGCGGCGCACCCATTCCTCTCACCCGCCCCGAACAAGGAGCAAACACTTTGTCCCGTATCAAGAAGCCGATTTCCCGAGGCTGGGACTGGGGCTAATTCACCCACCCGCGTTGCGCCGCCCGAACCCCCAACTCAAACCGCCCCGAAGCCCCAACTTGCTCACTCAATTTCGCCGCGATCCGTCGTACCGTTCGCATCGAAACCCCCAGTTTTCGAGCAACCTGCTCGTCTGTGGCTCCCTGGACGAGTAGGCGCAGAAACTCAAGCTCCTGTCCGGTTGGAGCGTCCAGCGCGACCGGCTCGATTTCGAATGGCTTTCGTGCGTGGTCCCAGTAGTACTGATGTAGCTCAATCGCTAGTCGCACCACAGCCACGCTGTGATGGACGACCGCGCCGACCGATGTGTCGTCAGGGTCGATCCCCATCACTGCTGACTCGCCATCGAAGATCACCAACTTGAAGGGGATCGACCGTGCGATGCGCACTTCGCCGCCGAGTTCGATGATGTATCCGATGAGATCGCGGATCGGCCGCGTTTTCATCATCGATTCCGACATTACGTAGCGGACCTGTACGCCGCTCTCCAAGAGTGCTTTGTCGGAGAAACTCTCCCGCGAAACGGCCGGCATCGGTCCAGGCGGAACGAGGCCCCAAACGAATTTCTGCGGGCGAAAAGCCTGCATTCGCTGGTAGGCTTGCTCGGATCCATCGAAGATCTCGACGTCGGGATTCGATTTCTTGATCAGGAATTGGCGATAGTCCGAGGTGAATTGCCCGGCGGCGGCCCGATCGTTCTCGAGATCCTTGTTGAGCTTAGTGATGTCCTGCTGCCGTCGGGCCGCGAGGTGCTCGAATGTCACGGCAGGATCCAGCGGGTACTCCTCGCCGCTGTCATCCCATCGGAAAGCGAGAAATCCGAACTGCCGCAATTCGGCGAGCCTCGACTCGACCTCCACTTGCGGTAGTTCCAACTGACGGGCGAGGTCGGTCAGCCGCGACGCACGAGCTAGTTCGGGCTGCTGAAGCAACAAGCGGTACAGCGCCACGACTTCCGGGCGCAATCCCAGCGACTCGAACAACGTCGTGCTCAGACCCAGCCGCGCTTGGCCGCGGCCACTCCCAGCTCGAAGCGGCTGGCGGCGTCTAGGCGCTCTGACAGGTTGGCGGTGATGCGACGGGCCGTGCGGAGGGAGATGCCTAGGAGGCGAGCTACCTGCTCGTCCTTAGCGCCGCCTGCCAGGAGGCGGAGTACTTCGGCTTCGTGGGGGGTGAGGGGGGTCTCGTCGTCGCGGTCGTCGGGGTCGAACATTTCTGTTGCCCTGGACCAATAGGCGTCGAAGAGGGCGAGGGCGACCGAGACGACGGCGGGGGTGCGGTGGATGACCGCGCCGGCGGTCGGGTTCTCGGGGTCCATCGGCATGACCGCGATCTCCTGGTCGAAGATCAGGAGGCGCATCGGCAGCGTCGGGGTCACCCGGACTTCGCCGCCCAGCCTGTGCATCGTCGACGCGTACTCCACCGCCTGTTTCGACGCGGTCATGCTCTGCAGGTACACGGTCCTCATCTTCAGGCCGCGTCCCAGGTGGTCGAAGTCCGGTGATCGCTCGGATTTCGGGACCGAGTCGTCGAAGTGTGCCGGCACCAGACCCCAGAAGGTGTCTTTGGCCTTCAGGGCCAGCTCTTCGATACGACGCGATGCGTTCGCGCGGCCCTTGAGTACCTCGACATCGCCGCTGCTTCGCGAGGTGAGCAGTTCGTTGTACTGCTCCGCGATGACTTCGGCGGACGCCTCAGCTTCCTTCAGTTCGCCAAGCGCCTTGTTCAGTTCGGTACGGCGCCGTTCGGCTAGGCCGGTCAGCCCAACGCGAGGGTGGACCGCGTGCTCGCCCTCGGGGTTGGTCCAGGTCGGAACCAGAAGCTCCAGTCTTCGGAGCTTGTCCATCAACCCCTCGACTTCAACCGTCGAGAGATCTACTAGCGCGGCAATCTGCTCGGGCGTACTGTCTGGGTGGCTGAGAAGGGCGTGATAGACCGCGAAAGTGGCTTCGTCCACCCCCAGCGGCTCCAGCACGATCCTTCTCCTCCAGAACTTGTCGGAACCGACCATATACAGACAGCGTCGACAATTAGGACACGTAGGGTCGGGTCCGGATTATTTCGAAAGGTCGAACTGTGATCAAGAAGCTGCTTAGTGTAACCATCGGTACGCTCTTCCTGGGAGCAGCTACGGCGATCCCCGCTTCGGCTGCAAGCCCTGACCTGCCGGCCTGCACCCCCATCCAGATGACCTGCTGGTAGACGCTGGTCTTCCGCCTGTCCGCCGTCCCGTAGACTGCGGGTGTGGCTCGTGGCGATGGTCGGCTTACTGATGAACTCGACCCGCAGGATCTGGGTCCGCAGGACGCTTGTGGCGTCTTCGGGGTCTGGGCGCCGGGGGAAGAGGTTGCCAAACTCACCTATTTCGGGCTCTACGCCTTGCAGCACCGGGGGCAGGAGTCGGCCGGGATCGCGGTCAGTAACGGGAGTCAGATCCTCGTCTACAAGGACATGGGGCTGGTCAGCCAGGCCTTCGACGAGGCGACGCTGGCGTCGCTGCGGGGGCATATCGCGATCGGTCACTGCCGGTATTCGACGACCGGCTCGAGCGTGTGGGCGAACGCGCAGCCGACGTTCCGCAGTACGGCGACCGGCTCGATCGCGCTCGGTCACAACGGGAACCTGACCAACACCAGCGAGCTCGCCGCCAGCCTGAACGGCGAAGGTGATCTCGATCTCGGTCTGGACGCCGACGTCGATCACGCCAAGGCGAACGCGAAGCACGGTGCGTCCAGCGACACCGACATCCTGACCTCGATGCTGGCCGGCTACCCGGACCTGACGATCGAGCAGGCCGCGGCGAAGATCCTCCCGAAGGTCAAGGGCGCGTTCAGCCTGATCTTCATGGACGAGAACACGCTGTACGCCGCCCGTGATCCACAGGGCATCCGCCCGCTGGTGCTCGGCCGGCTGGAGCGCGGCTGGGTGATCGCCAGCGAGACCGCCGCGCTCGACATCGTCGGCGCCAGCTTCATCCGTGAGGTCGAGCCGGGCGAGATCGTCGCGATCGACGCCGAAGGGCTGCGTTCGACGAAGTTCGCCGAGCCGGACCCGAAGGGCTGCCTGTTCGAGTTCGTGTACCTGGCCCGCCCGGACACCCAGATCTCCGGCCAGCGGATCTACTCGACCCGCGTCGAGATCGGCCGCAAGCTCGCCAAGGAGCACCCGGCCGACGCCGACCTGGTGATCGCGACGCCCGAGTCCGGCACGCCCGGCGCGATCGGGTACGCCGAGGAGTCCGGCATCCCGTACGGCTCCGGCCTGGTCAAGAACGCGTACGTCGGCCGTACGTTCATCCAGCCGAGCCAGACGATCCGCCAGCTCGGCATCCGCCTGAAGCTGAACCCGCTGCGCGAGGTGATCGAGGGCAAGCGCCTGGTTGTGGTGGACGACACGATCGTCCGCGGCAACACCCAGCGCGCGGTCATCCGGATGCTGCGCGAGGCCGGCGCCAAGGAGATCCACGTCCGGATCACCGCGCCGCCGGTGAAATGGCCGTGCTTCTACGGCATCGACTTCGCCAGCCGCGCCGAGCTGATCGCGAACGGGCTGAACACCGAGGAGATCTGCCGCTCGCTGGGCGCCGACTCGCTCGGGTACATCAGCCTGGACGGTCTGGTCGAGGCGACCACGGTCCCGAAGGAGCGGCTCTGCCGGGCCTGCTTCGACGGTGTGTACCCGGTCGCGCTGCCCGATCCGGAGCAGCTCGGCAAGCACCTGCTCGAGCTGCCGGTGACCGACGCGGACGGCCTGGCCACGGTCTCCGGCGGTGGCGGCGCCGCGGACGCGCTCAGCCGCCCGTAGTACGCCGTACCCAACAGGGAGAACACAGTGAGTCAAGGCGCGAGTTACGCCGCTGCCGGGGTCGACATCGAGGCCGGTGACCGGGCCGTCGAGCTGATGAAGGAGTGGGTGGCGAAGGCGACCCGCCCCGAGGTGGTCGGCGGGCTCGGCGGGTTCGCCGGGCTGTTCGACGCGACCGCGCTGACGTCGTACCGGCGGCCGCTGCTGGCGACGTCGACGGACGGGATCGGGACCAAGGTCGCGATCGCGCAGAAGCTCGGCAAGCACGACACGATCGGGTTCGACCTGGTCGGGATGGTTGTCGACGACCTGGTCGTGTGCGGCGCGGAGCCGCTGTTCATGACCGACTACATCTGCACCGGCAAGGTGGTACCGGAGACGATCGCGCAGATCGTGAAGGGCATCGCGGAGGCGTGTGTCGAGGCCGGTACGGCGCTCGTCGGCGGCGAGACCGCGGAACACCCGGGGCTGCTGGAGCCCGACGAGTACGACGTGGCGGGCGCGGCGACCGGTGTCGTCGAGGCGGACGAGGTGCTCGGCGCGGAGCGGGTGCGCGCGGGGGACGTCGTCGTGGCGATGGCGTCGTCGGGACTGCACTCGAACGGGTACAGCCTGGTGCGGCACGTGTTCTTCGACCGGGCGAAGTGGACGCTCGACCGGGTCGTGCCGGAGCTGGGGACGACGCTCGGCGAGGTGCTGCTGACGCCGACGCGCGTGTACGCGAAGCACTGTCTGGAGCTGATCCAGGAGCTGAACGGCGCCGACGAACTGAATCATCGCGGAGAGCAGGCGCTGCACGCGATGTCGCACATCACCGGCGGCGGTTTCGCGGCGAACCTGGCGCGCGTGATCCCGGACGAGCTGTCCGTGCGGATCGACCGCTCGACGTGGACGCCGGCGCCGGTCTTCGGACTCGTCGGCCTGCTCGGCGACGTCGCGCTGCCCGAGCTCGAGAAGACGCTCAACATGGGTGCCGGCATGGTCGCCGTCCTCGATCCGTCGTCCGCCGACGCCGCGATCCAGGCACTGGGAGCCCGCGACATCCCCGCCTGGGTGTGCGGTGAGGTCACCGCGACGCCGGGCGGCACGGTCACGCTCGAAGGCACCTACGCCAAGTAGAGCCCGGGTGCACAGCGGCCGCCTGTGAGCGGGTCACGATGGAGCCGTCCGACGCCTCGGGCTGCTGAATCGTCGATCCGCCACAGGCGGTGCTGTGTGTCAGTTCGTCGGGCGCACGGTGAACTGCTCAGGCACCCGAGGGGCACTGAGCAGCTCAGCCGGGCTGAAATGCTTACCGACGGGGGTGGTAGTCGTCGGCGTCGTAGTCGTCGCCGTCGTTGTCGCCGTTCGCAGAACTGTTCCCACCCTGCTCACCGGACAGCTCTCGCTTGAGCTGGTCCAAGTCGGTGTCCCAGGTGCGGTACTTCAGGTCGCGTGCGACCTTCGTCTGCTTGGCCTTTGCACGGCCGCGCCCCATAGCGTCGACCCCCTCGCACAAGTCAACCGGGTACGCTGCGTGGCGCCCACGGATCAGTCGTCAGTAATCGTGGTTCAAGGATACCCGGAGCCAGGGATCGACACACGCACCGCCCCCGGGCAGAGGTCCGATCACACAGCAGGCGGGGCGGGCCGGTCCCCTCAAACCGGCTCGCCCCGCCGTGCTCACCACCGCTACTTGACCTCGCGACGTGAGCTAGCCCACAGTCCGACGACGGTCGGCAGGACGATCCAGACCCCCACCGCGGTGAGCGTCTCCGGCACCATTCCGTGCAGGTCGCGCTCCGCGATCCGGCCGAGCGCGCCGAACACGTCCAGCCAGTTGGCGTTGTCCTTGAACAGCGCCGGCCCGGCCAGCGACCAGGCGGTCGGCGCGATGAAGTAGACCAGGATCGCGACCGCGGTCTGCGCGATCACAGCACCGAAGGCCGCGCCCATCACCACGTTCAGCGCGACGGTCAGGTAGCCGCCGGCGAGCTGCCCGCCGAGCCCGGCGTACGACGTACCGCGGCCGGAGGTCGCCCCGGCGAGCGCAGTACCGGCGAACGCGAGCAGGACGACGGCCGTGGTCACGACCGCGCTGAGCACGACCGCCGAGACGAACTTGGCCAGCTGGACGCGCACCCGGCGGGGCGACAGCGTGAACGTGGTCAGCGCCGTGCGTTGCGTCCACTCCGACGTCATCGCCATCACGCCGATCACCGGCAGGATCAGCATCGGACCGGCCGACGCGGCGCCGAGGAAGCCCTCGAACCCGACCGTCCCCTGCGGCAGGTGGGTGAGCTGCCAGGCGATCGCGGCGACCGCCAGCAGCAGGATCGCTGCGATCAGGACCCGGCCGCTGCGGGTGTCGACGGACTTGCGGAGCTCGAGGGCGACGAGCTTCAGGAAGGACTGGCCGCGCGCGGGCGGCAGGCTGGTCGCCACCTCGGCGCGGTGCTTGGCGGGCGCCGTGGGTGCGACGTCGGTCACGGTGGTCATCGAAGGTCTCCAGAAGAAAGTAGGTGTGATCAGGCGGCGACAGGCTGGGCGGTCAGCTGGAAGAACAGGTCCTCCAGGCCGGCGCCGTCGCTCTGGCGGAGCTCGAGAAGGATCTGGCCGGCCGCGGCGGCGGCCCGCCCGACCTGCTCGGCGGTGGCGTCGACGCGCAGCGAGCCGTCGGACAGCGGCTCGAGTTGCAGCCCGGCGGCGGTCAGGGCCTCGTTCAGGCCGACCGGGTCGAGGCCGCGGACGAGCGTGCCGGAACCGGCCAGCAGCTCCTCCAGAGAGCCGTTCGCGACGATCCGGCCGCCGCCGATGACGACCAGCCGGTCGACGGTCGCCTGCACCTCACCGAGGAGGTGGCTGGACAGGACCACCGTGCCGCCCCGGGCGGCGAAGTCCTGGAGCAGCCCGCGCATCCAGCGGATGCCCTCCGGGTCCATCCCGTTCGCGGGCTCGTCGAGAATCAGGACGGCGGGGTCGCCGAGCAGTGCGCTCGCGATGCCGAGCCGCTGCCGCATACCGAGCGAGTACTGACCGACGCGGCGCTTCGCGGCGTGGCTGAGCCCGACCGCCTCGAGCATCTCGTCGGTGCGCGTCTTCGGCACCCCGAGCAGGCTCGCGTTCAGCAGCAGCGTCTCGCGGCCGGTGCGGCCCGGGTGCTGCGCGGCGGCGTCGAGCATGACCCCGACGACCCGGCCCGGGTTCGGCAGGTCGGCGTACCGCTTGCCGGTGATCGTGGCGGTGCCGGAGGTCGGCGGCGTCAGCCCGGTGAGCATCCGCAGCGTGGTGGACTTGCCGGCGCCGTTCGGGCCGAGGAAGCCGGTGATGCTGCCCGGCTGAACGGTGAAGGACACGTCCTGGACAGCCGTGGTGCTGCCGTAGCGCTTGGTCAGGTTCTCGACGGTGATCATGGCAACGAGTCAACCGTTTCCGCCCCCGGTCGCACATCGGACGAGCGGCTGCGCCGACCCCCTACGAAAGTCGTCCGATCGGCTCCGGAACCCACCCGGAAGGGGGACGTGATCGCGTCGACCGTCGAACTACAGTGACGGAATGCGACGGTTGCGGAGGTGGTACGCCTGGTGGGCCAGGCATGCCCCGCGCCTGCGCGACATCCTGTACGTCGGCTTCAGCCTGCTCACGATCGTGCTGCAGGCCGCGTCCGGCGGCAACGGCTGGTCGGTCAAGGACTGGTATGTGCTGGGCGCCGGCATTGTTGCCTCGGTCGTCCTGTTCTGGCGCCGGCGCTTCCCGGTGACCGTCACCGCCGTCACCGTGCTGGCGATGCTGACCGGCGGGATCTTCGTCCCGATGGGCCTCGCGCTGCTGACGCTGGCGATCCGCCGGCGCGACCTCGCGCTGGCCATCCTCGGCCTCGCCGGGTATGCCGCGTATGTCCTGAACAGCTGGGGCAACGTGAACCAGATCTGGGTGGCCGTCTTCACGGGGCCGTTCCTGGTCGGGACCTGGATCGCCATCGGTGCGTACGTCGGCGCCCGCCGCGACCTGATGGCGTCGCTGCGGGACCGCGCCGAGCGGGCCGAGGCCGAGCGCGAGTTGCGCAGCGAGCAGGCCCGGCTCGGCGAGCGTTCCCGGATCGCCCAGGAGATGCACGACGTGCTCGCCCACAAGGTCTCGCTGATCGCGTTGCACGCCGGCGGCCTCGAGGTGAACCCGGCCGTCGGGCCGGACAAGGTCGAGGGCTCCGCCCGGCTGATCCGCGAAACCGCGCGGCAGGCAATGGAGGACCTGCGGGAGGTGCTCGGGGTGCTGCGGACCGACGTCAGCGTGGCCGGCGCCGACCTGACCCCCGTTCCGAAGGCCTCGGACCTCGAGCGGCTGATCAAGGCCTCACGAGACGCGGGAGTCACCGTGGGGTACGACGTCACGCTGCCGGACGACGTACCGGTGTCGGTCGGGCGCACTGTTTACCGGGTGGTGCAGGAGTCGCTGACCAATGTGCACAAGCACGCCCGCGGCGCCGCGACCGACGTACAGGTCCATGGCGCTCGTGGTCAGGGCGTGACGGTCAGGGTGGCGAACGTCCGGCCGGTGGCTGCTGGTTCACTGCTGCCTGGTGCGGGTGCCGGGCTGGTCGGCCTGCGGGAGCGGGTGCAGCTGGTCGGCGGGCGGCTCTGGATCGGGCCGACACCCGAGGGCGGCTGGCGGGTGGAAGCATGGCTGCCCTGGCCGGACGGCCGCGACGACGACGCGCTGCCCGGCGCTGCCGGGCTGCCAGGAGGCGTGGTGCTGGACCGCGACGCGGTGCTGGACGGAGATGAAGGGGAGCGATGACGCGGCTGCTGATCGTGGACGACGAGGCGCTGGTGCGGGCCGGGCTGAAGATGATCCTGGAGTCCGACGCCGAGCTCGAGGTGGTCGCCGAGGCCGAGGACGGCGCGGACGCCGCCGCGATGGTGAAGGAGTATCGGCCGGACGTCGTGCTGATGGACATCCGGATGCCGCGGCTGGACGGCCTGGCCGCGACCCGGGAGGTGCAGGCCCTGCCCGATCCGCCGAAGATCGTCGTGCTGACGACGTTCGACCTCGACGACTATGTGTTCCGGGCCTTGCAGGCGGGCGCCAGCGGGTTCCTGCTGAAGGACACGCCGCCGCGTGAGCTGGTGCAGGCGATCAAGGTGGTGGCGGCCGGGGACGCGATGCTGTCGCCGGCGGTGACCCGGCGGCTGATCGGGCACTTCGCGGGCGATCCGCGCGCCGACCGGAAGCGGGCCGCGCAGGAGCGGATCAGCAAGCTCACCGAGCGGGAGCGTGAGGTGCTCGTCGAGGTCGGCCGCGGCCTGCAGAACGCCGACATCGGCCGGAAGCTGTTCATGAGCGAGGCGACCGTGAAGGCCCACGTGTCCCGCGCCCTGGTCAAACTCGACGCGACCAACCGCGTCCAGGTCGCGATCCTGGCCCACGAGGCCGGCCTGCTCGACGGCTAGCAGAGCGCGTACACCTGCTCGACCTTAGGGTTGGCGCCGTGGACGAGACGTTGTATCGCAAGAGCATGGGCAACCAGTGGGTGTACGGCGGCCTGGCCGTCGCGGCGCTCGCACTGATCGGTATCGGCAGTCTGATCGCGCAGCCGGTCCTCCTGGTGGCCGGCGTCGTGCTACTCCCGGTGGCGATCTACTTCTTCGCGCACGCCCGGTACGGGAACGTCCGCGTCACCCGTCAGGAGTTGGTGGTCGGCAAGCACACGCTGGTCCTGCGTGACCTGGATCGGTCGTTCGGTGCCCATCCGGCCGAAGCCGTGCTGAGCAAAGCCCAGCTGGACAGGCTCAACACCCAGACCGCGAGCGATGTCGTCGGCGAGACCGGCGTGCGGATCGTCGGTGGAGCGTGGGGCCGGCTGGGGCGCGGCGTGCAGTGGATCGTGGTCCGCCGTACGGGCTCTCCTGAGCTGCTGGCGGTGCCGGCCCGGCGGCCGAAGGATCTGCTGGCGGCCGTGAACGCAGCCTTGGCGTAGGCGCGATACCTGGAGACAGGAAACCGGCCCGATCCGTCGGAGGGGTGGGGGCGACGGTTCGGGCCGGTTTCGGAAGTCAGCGTGCCTGGGGGGATGAGGACGCTGACGACCGGCGGCGCCCAGTTGGGGGGGTAGGACGCCGGCCGGTCAGGACTCAGACGCGGCCGAAGGCCACGCTGCTGGTCCAGATCTTCGCCTTCGCGACCGGCTTACCCGGCTTCGAGGCGTGCCACAGCATGTTGCCGCCGGCATAGATGCCGACGTGATACACACCGCCGCCACCGCTGCGGAAGAACACGAGGTCGCCCGGCTTGGCGGCCTTGCGGCTGATGTGCTTGGTCGCGCTGTACTGCTGGCGCGACGTGCGCGGCAGCTTCTTGCCGGCCTTCTTGTACACGTAGCCGGTGTAGCCGGAGCAGTCGAAGCCGCGCGGGCTGGTGCCGCCGTAGCGGTACGGCGTGCCCTTGAGCTTGGCCGCCTCCCGGAGCACCTTGGCCCGGAAAGTCCCGACGGAGCCGCTCGACGTGCTGTGCGGACCGTAGAGCACCTTGTGCTTGGCGGCCCAGGTCAGCCGGCCCCAGGTCTTCTTGTCGGTGTAGCCGGTGGCCTTCAGACCCCAGGAGGTCTGGAACTTCTTCAGCACCCGGACGGTGCTGGTGCCGAAGTATCCGTCCGGACCCAGGTGCAGGGCCCTCTGAACGTACTTGACGGTCGGACCCTTGTCGCCGTACCGGAGCAGGGGCTTGCTGGGGATGCTCCAGTATCCACGCGGCACGGTGGTCGCGGTGCTGGAGCTGGTCGACGCCGAGGCGGCCGACGTGGTCGTCACGGACAGTGCGGCGCCGCCGCCGACAGCGAGGCCGACGGAAAGGACGGCCGCTGCGGTCCGGGGCGCCCCCGGACGGGTGGTGGGCTTGCGGTGCTTTGCCAGGGTCCGGCCCGTGGGCCGGTCGGTACTGGACTCAGCGGTCTGGCTGACGGCGCGCAGAAGCGACGTCCGTCGGGCAGTGACGGGCATGGTTGTCTCCCGACGCCTGTGAAGTTAGCTGTCGGGTTCGGGCTGGGATTCATAGCCCGGTCCGCTCCCGCGGACTTCACCCCAGGGTTTCGACCACTCACGGTCGAGACCCAACCTCCTGGGTCCCCCACCTCCGCCATGGTTGTTCGAGGGGAGCACACGAGCCTGGCGGAGCTCGGCGTTGACTCGTGTGCGGTTCGTGTTGTTTACCGAACCGCCGACGACTGTATAACAGAAGGATCACGACGCAAACCCTCAGATCCACAGAGTCGTTCTGAAACGGGCCTGAGAGGGCCCCTGACGGCTCAGTAAGCCGGGGTGAACACCAGGTGTCCTGAGCGCGTCTGAGCGGGGCGCAGACGGCAAATGAGGGCCTTGATGTGATCTGCGCCACATTTGATGGTGGCTTTCTGTGACAACGGGCACAGAGGGTGGTCAGGGCGTCCTAAAGTCCTTGCGCATTCAGCTATTGCCGAGCAGCTCGTGGAAGCGCTCCAGCCCCACGTTCCCGCCCGACAGCACCACTCCGACGCGCTCCGGCAGCCCGTGGATCCGTCCGGCCAGCAGTGCCGCCAGCGCGCTCGCCCCGCTCGGCTCCAGCACGATCTTCAGCCGCTCGAACGCGAACGCCATCGCGGCCACGATCTCCTCGTCGCTGACCAGCTCGAACGCCTCGACCAGCCGCTGGTTCACCGCGAACGTGAGCTCGCCGGGCGCCGAGACCGCCTGCCCGTCCGCGATGGTCCGCGGTACGGCGATCTCGACCCGCTCGCCCGCCGCGAGCGACCGGACGTGGTCGTCGCCCGCGGCCGGCTCCACGCCGATCATCCGGATCCCGGGGGACATCAGCGTCGCGGCGGTCGCGCAGCCGGCCATCAGTCCACCGCCGCCGACCGGGACCAGCAGTGCGCCGAGATGCCCGACCTCCTCGATCAGCTCGAGTGCGACAGTGCCCTGCCCGGCCATCACGTCGGGGTGGTCGTACGGCGGGATCAGCGGCCGCCCCCGCTCCGCGGCCAGCTCGTGAGCCAGCGCGGTCCGGTCCTGGGTGTACCGGTCGTACGTCACCACCTCGGCGCCGTACCCGCGGGTCGCGGCCAGCTTCGTCGGCGGGGCGTCCTCGGGCATCAGGATCACCGCCGACGTCCCGGCGAGGCGGGCCGCCAGTGCGACAGCCTGCGCGTGATTGCCCGACGAGTACGCCGCCACGCCCGTCGCGAGCTGCTCCGGGGAGAGCCTGCTGATCGCGTTGTACGCGCCGCGGAACTTGAACGCCCCGATCCGCTGGAAATTCTCCGCCTTCAGGAACACCTGCGCCCCGACCCGCTCGTCGAGCGTCCGCGAGGTGAGGACCGGCGTCCGGTGCGCGACCCCGGCGAGGCGATCGGCCGCGGCCCGGACATCTGTGAGACTCAGCTGCGACATGGGGTGACGCTATACCGATGTCAAGATCGGCCGGAGCGCTCCGTACTGATGGTTGAGAGGCGCCCACACCGGGGGCCGCTGGTGAAGGAGACATCGTGAAGTACCTACTGGTCCTGAACGTCAACCCCGACGTGATCGCCGCGCTGCCCGAGGAGGAGCAACAGGCCATCGGCAGCGGGCATCAGAAGTTCATGGACACGATCAAGGCGTCCGGCGAGTTCCACAGCACGGTCGCGCTGCAGCAGCCGGCCCAGTCGGCGGTCGTCAGGGTCCGCAACGGGCTGCCGGCCGTCACCGACGGCCCGTTCGTGGAGTCGAAGGAATTCCTCGGCGGCTACTACCTGGTCGACGTGGCGTCCCGAGAGCGCGCCTGCGAGCTGGCCGCGATGATCCCGGACGCCGGGATCGAAGGCCTCGGTGTCGAGGTCCGCGGCGTCGAGTTCGCGGACGGTCTCTGACCGCTCCGACGACGAAGGGGGTTCTCCACAGGCTGTGGAGAACCCCCTTGTTTTCTTGGGATGTCAGTCCGTCTGGTCGTCGACGTTCGCCTCGACAGCGTTCCGCTTGATCGAGTCGATCCCGTTCAGCGCGGCGGCCTTGGTGCCGTAGCTCTCGCTGCTGGTGGCGATGACCTCGCCGTTCCCGGCCTTCAAGCGGAACCGGAACTCACCGGACTTGTCCTTGTACAGCTCGAACTTCCCCGCCATCGGTGTACCTCCATAGAGAGTGGTATCGCTCCGCTTCGGAGCGTAGTCCTCCCGTGACGCAACCGACAGGCGCACACGCCCTATGCGAGGACGCCGCGGATGCCGCCGACGACCAGGTCGATGCCGACGGCGTAGTACTGCTCCTGGGACGACGAGCAGATCAGCGAGCCGGCAGACGCGGTGATCAGCGGGTAGCGCTCGGGCGACAGCGCGCCGAGCGCGGCGCGCTTGCGGCGCAGTGACGCCTCACGGGCCACCGGGTCGCTGAACTCGCGGACGATCGGGTCGGTGGTGACCAGCGCGATCAGCGAGCAGATCGACTGCCGGCCGACCTCGGCCGCGTCGTCGACGGAGAATCCGCCCTCGACCAGCAGCTCCAGGGCCCGCTCCGCGAGGGCGAGGCCGGGCTCGGCGACCAGGATCCGAGCGAGCGTCAGGTCCGCGAGCCGCGGGTGCGCCCGCAAGGCCGTGACGAACGCGGACAGCAGCGCGTGCAGCTGCCGGTCCCACGGCTCGTCGGTCGGCTCCGGCAGCACGATGTCCGCGAGCAACCGGTCGCCCAGCGCCGCGAGCAGGTCGTCCTTGTCCTTGAAGTGCCGGTAGAGCGCCATCGGGGTGACGTCGTGCTGCGCGGCCAGCTTCCGGAACGAGATCGCGGCCGGTCCCTCGTCGTCCGCGATGGCCAGCGCGGTGTCGACGATCTTGTCCGGGTCGAGGCGCTCTTTGGTGATCACGTTGACAAGTTTACACCGTAGACCTAATGTCTACTCCGTAAGCTTACGCCGTATACATACGGTGTAGACAACACAGGGTAGACCTGACTTAGTGAATGAGGTACGGCGATGCGACGCAGTCCTTGGGCCACCCTGGCGGTGCTGGCCCTCGCGCAGTTCATCGTGGTGCTCGACGTGACGATCGTGAATGTCGCGCTGCCCCACATCCAGGCGGACCTGAACTTCTCCGCCGACTCCCTGCAATGGGTGATCAACGCCTACACGCTGCTCTTCGGCGGCTTCCTGCTGCTCGGCGGGCGGATGGCCGACCTGCTCGGGCCGCGCCGTGTGTTCACCGCGGGCCTGGTGCTGTTCGGCGTCACGTCGCTGGTCGCCGGGCTGTCCAACTCGCCGGAGTTCCTGATCGGCGCCCGCGCTGTCCAAGGCCTCGGCGGTGCTCTGCTCTCTCCGGCGGCGCTCGCCATCCTGACGATGACGTTCGCCCACGGGCGTGAGCGCAACATCGCAATGGGCGTCTGGGGCGGTCTCGCCGGCCTGGGCGGGACCCTCGGGGTGGTCGCGGGCGGCGTGCTCGTCGATTCGCTGAGCTGGCAGTGGGTGTTCTTCGTCAACGTGCCGATCGTGATCGCACTGATCGCGCTGATCCCGGTGTTCGTCCGCGACGTGCGGCACGCGACGGGTCGCCGTACCTTCGACACGCTGGGCGCAGTTCTGGGCACGGCCGGCCTGATGGCCGTTGTCTACGGTGTGGTGCGCTCGGAGCCTGCTGGATGGGGTTCGTTCGAGGTTGTCGGCGTACTGACGGCAGGCGTCGTCCTGCTGGCGGCGTTCGTGATCGTGGAATCCCGGTCGGCAGCGCCGCTCGTCCCGTTGCGGTTGTTCCGGTCGCGGGCGTTGAGCGTGTCCGGCGCGTCGCTGGCGCTGAACGGCGCCGGGTTCCTGTCGATGTTCTTCCTGACTGCTATCTACCTGCAGCAGGTTCGTGGGGACAGTGCGCTCGACGCGGGGATCCACTTCCTGCCGATGGGCGGCGCGGCGATCGTCGGCGCGGTCCTCGCCTCGCAGCTGGTGCAGCGGTGGGGGACGCGGACGGTTCAGGTCGCCGGTGCGGTGCTCAGCGTCGCCGGGCTGCTTCTGCTGTCGCAGGCCGACGCGACCGGTAGCTACAGCTCCGAGCTGCTGCCCGGTCTGATCATCTTCGGGTTCGGCATCATCGGTGTCGGCGTACCGGGTCAGATCAGCGCGGTGTCCGAGGTCCGTCCCGCCGAGGCTGGTGCGGCGTCAGGTGTCGTCAACGCGATGTACCAGGTCGGCGGTGCGCTCGGTCTGGCGATCGTCACCACGCTGTCGATCACGCACACCACCAACGAGCTGACCCACGGCGCGACCCAGCTCCAGGCACTGCAGTCGGGCTACGAGCGCGGTCTGCTCGCAGCCGCCGCCTTCGCCGTCGCCAACATCCTGCTGACCTTCGCCGCCCCGCAACTCCAGCCCACGTCCGAGCAGCTCACCGAAGCCACCGCCGCCGCATAAGTTGCTGCCAGCAACACCCGCCGGCCTCGCCGCCGTCGAGGCCGCCGGGGTGGCTGCTGGACAACTGGGTGAGTTACGTAGTCGCCTGACCGGGTGATCCCTGATGTGTGCGCGGCCCACTGAGCTGAAGGCTTGGGGGACCGGACGGACACATGAGGAGATCAGGATGCTGGTGGCATTGGTGACAGCTGCGGCGATGGCCGTGGTTCCTGCGGTGAACTCGCCGCAGGAGTTGCAGAGGGGCCTCGACGGCGTTGTCGCGATCGGCGCGCTCGCCGAGGTGCGGGACGGCGGGCAGGTCTGGCGGGGCAGCAGCGGAGTTGCGGAACTGGGCAGTTCGCGGAAGGTCCCGGTGGCGGGGCGGTTCCGGGCCGGCAGCATCACGAAGACGTTCGTCGCCACGGTCGTGCTGCAACTCGTCGCCGAGCAGCGGATCCGGCTCGACGACCCGGTGGAGCGCTGGTTGCCGGGCGTCGTCCCGAACGGCGCGAACATCACGGTGCGCCAGTTGCTCAACCACACCAGCGGTTTGTACGACTTCAAGGACACGCTGCCGATGCCGCCGAGCTCGGACTTCTACGCGCTCCAGTACCGGACCTGGACCGCGGCCGAGCAGATCGAGCGGGCGCTCGCGCAGCCGCCGGTGTTCGACACGCCGGGTTCGCGGTACGACTACTCGAACACGAACTACCTGCTCGTCGGCGAGATCATCGAGAAGGTCACCGGCCGGACGTACGCCGAGGAGATCGAGCGGCGGCTGATCCGGCCGCTCGGGCTGCACGGTACGACGCTGCCCGGGACGTCGCCGTACATCAAGGGACCGCACCCGCACGGCTACGTGCCCAAGGACGGCGGGCTGGTCGACTTCACCGAACTGAACCCGACGCTGTTCGGTGCCGCCGGCGACATGATCTCCACGACCCGCGACCTGAACCGGTTCTTCGCCGCGCTGCTCCGCGGACACCTGCTCCCGGCCCGGCTGCTCGAGGCGATGAAGACGCCGGGCACTCCGGACGGCCGGTACGGCCTGGGGCTCTCGTGGCACGACACGGCCTGCAAAGTCCGGGTGTACGGCAACGACGGTGACGCCCTCGCGTACCAGGCCTACTCGTTCGCGACCGAAGACGCCCGGCGGCAGGTCACGGTTGCCGTCACCCCGCACCTCCCGGACAACCCGGATGCGTCCGTCGACGCGTTCGTCGACCGGGTGATCTGCCGGGAAACCGGTCACCCGATGTGACATTGTCCGCGTTGCGGTTTGGTGATCCTGGGAAACGGCGACACTGGTATGGATGCCTTGTTGCCATCTCCCGAAGGGGTCCGGGACCTTGGAACTCGCCATGCTCGGTGCCGACGACTGGCCCATCGCCCGGGAGGTGCGCCTCCGGGCCCTGAAGGATTCACCGTCGGCGTACATCGCCGACTACGAGGTCGAGGTGACGGTCGGTGAGGACGGCTGGCGCGAGCGCTTCACCCGGATGCGATGGGTCGTCGCCCGCGACGAGGCGCGGATCATCGCCCTGGCCAGCTCGGTGCGGGTGCTGGACCGCCCGGCGTACGAACGGCATGTCGAGTCGGTCTGGGTCGACCCGCGGTATCGCCGGACCGGCGTACTGCGGGCCGTCCTCGCCGAGCTCGCGGCGATCGAACCCGACGTCACCGAGTGGCGGGTGTGGGTGCTGGACACGAACGCGGTCGCACGCCAGGTGTACGACCGGCTCGGGTTCAGCCCCACCGGCGAACGTCAGTTACTGGAAGACCACTCCGGCCGGTGCGAGATCCGTCTCCGATTCTGTCGGTAGGCCGTAGCCGCAGGACATCCAGTTCGACAGGCCGAGGTGGCGCAGGGCCTCCTGCTTGCTCAGCCGGGCCGGGAGGTTGCCGAGCATCTTCTGCCACAGCTCCTCGTCCTCCTGCCAGCTCTCGATGAACTCCACACACAGCTTCGAGGAGATCTTCAGGGCCCAGGACTTCGCGGTTTCCAGCGACTTCTCGATGCGGCGGTACTCGATGTCGTCGAACGAGGACTTCGCGGCCCGGACGTCGGCGAGCGTCTCGGTGATCGTCTTCAGCCGGACGGTTTTGAAGTAGTCCCAGTACGACGGCTCCATGGCGATCCGCAGCTGCTCCTCGAAGGTCGAGCCCGACTGGCCCTCGAACGCCGCGTACAGCCCCTCGGCCAGCAGGTCGCCGAACTCCTCCCGGGCCGCCCGGTCCGGATCCGCGAACGGGTCGTACTCCAGCTGCCGGACCTCGCCGATCTTCGGTATCGCCCGCCGGGCCGCGTGCCGGGCGAAGAAGAACCAGTCCTCGTTGTAGATGTCGGCGAAGAAGGACAGCTCCGGGCGTTGCAGATCCACACCGAGGACCGCACCGCTGACGAACACGTCTTGGGATCCGACCAGGCGGCGAGCGTGGCACACCACCGAGTTGTCCGGGAAGTCCCAGCTGACCATCGAGGCGACCGGGTGCCGGTCCAGGTACCCGGTGAGGCGCCGGACGTCCCGCGCCTTGAGCTGCCTGATGTCGTCGTCGACGAACATGATCTTGTTCCAGCCGCGCAGCCGGCCGAGCAAGAGGCCGATGTTGCGTTTCGCGCTGAGATCGCTCGCGCGGCCGGCCGAGGCGTTCTGGAACTTCTCGGCGGAGGTCTTCGGGGCCGGGCACGGCGGCCGGTACCCCTGAGGGACGTCGATGACGAGCGCCTGGGCGCCGAAGGTGTCCTTCACCCGCTGGACGACCTGCCCGACCTGTGCGCTGTGACTGCAGAGGACGACGAGCGGTACGCCCAGCTCGGCGGACAGCGTGATGACGCTCTGCAGCTCCGACGCCGGCCGCGCGGCCGGTACGACGATCGCGTCCAGGCGCGTGTTCGCGGAAGCTGCTACCGGGACGGATCCGTCGAAGAGCAGGCCCGCATGGGACGCCTTGATCTGTCTGGTGCGACGGCTCATGCGTCCTCGTCCTCCGGCGACCACTCGAAGAGACGGTTGTCCTCGATCTCGAGGTCGGGGGTGACGGCCTCGCCGTTGATGACCGGCACCCGCATCAGCAGGCCGTACACGCCGCCGGGGAATCTGTTGGCGAGGTAGATCTCGTTGCGTTCCCGGACGGCGTCGTCGGTCAGCATCCGGACCGCGCCCAGCACACCGCGGCTGTAGACGCCGTTGCAGATCGTGATGGTCCGGCTGTGGTTGAACGGGTTGGGCAGCCGCGCGAACAGTGCGACGTCCTCGACCAGCTCCCGGGGAGTGTCGCCCTTCCAGGCATCCTGCGCCTGGTCCGCCTCGAGCTCGGCCTTGCTCGGCGCGTCGTCCTCCGCGGCGCCCTTGCGCTCCTCCCAGAGCGGCCGGTACTCACGACCGTCGCGTGACCGGAAGATCTCGCCGTCGGCCAGATCAGGGACCGACATCTGCCGGATCGGCAGGTTGTCGAGGACCCGCAGCAGCCGGCTGGTGACCCGGTTCCAGGCGATACCGCCGATCAGGATCAGATGGCCGGACATGTGGTCGGCGCTCACCTCGGACGGCAGCCGGTGCCGCACCCGGAGCTCCGGGTTAGAGGCGCGCACGTGCCCCCACATCTCGATCAGCGCGTCGAGGTCGGCGTACTTGTACAACCGGGTGTGGTTCGGGTTGTCCTCGTCGGCGAGCGGCGAACGGCCGAGCTCGGGCACCTCCGGGCAGATCAGCGTGATCCGGCCGGACTCGAAGTCGAAGGTGTACGAGCTGTTGGACGACGACGAACCGCTCTGCTGGTGGCGCACGTCGTCCCGCAGCGTCATCAGCTCCCGCTGCAGGCTGCTGAAGCGCTCGCGCTCGGCCGGGCTCAGGTCCTGCTCGCGCGGCAGCCGCTCGAGGGTCGGCGACATCGCGAAGAACAGTGCGTACGACCGCAGCCGGTCCTCGGGGGGAAGTTTCGGGTTGCTCTGCGACTCCCACGAGCTGATCGTCGCCACCGCGACCCGGACGTCGGCGCTGAGCGCCTGCGACACGTCCTTCTGGGTCAGCCCCGCGGTTTCCCGGAGGTCCCGGAGTCGCCTGGCGAGTCGTACGGCCTCTGGAGAGGGGGCCACTGTCACTCCCGAAAATGGTCGACCAACTGCGGGGGCGCCGGATCGGCCGATCCGGTACCCCGCTCTACCTGACTCCACCGAGCCCGCTGTACTCCGCGCCGCCGGGGGTCACCCGATGGCGTTGTCGCCGTAGGACTGGGGGCTCTCTGGTACGGCTCCGATCGCCATTGCTCCTGACAAACTGGCGATTGACCGCAGTTACACCGTGGATCTACCGTAATACTGAAGTCGACCTGAAGCCAACTGAAACCACGCGACGCGCGGAGAACAGGAGCTACCGAGGAGCCGGACGGGGTGTTCGACACGACCTGAGCAGGTGCCCGATGCGCAGATCAGCAACCTGCGCCGCCTGGCCGCGGACAGGCCGAGCGGGATGCCGCAGGACCGGCAACGACCCGCCGCCGGACGAAGGGCAACCTGTCGGTCGCCGTCCTGACAGCTCTGGTGGCGGGGCTGCTGCTGACCTACTTGCTGATGGGTCCTCTGCACCCTTGAGTGCGGAGCCGTCAGCGATCAACCGACCAGGTCACGTCGAAGATCCGGATCAGTTCGTGACTGTCGTTGATGTGAAAGGACAACAATCCAAGCCCGCCGAAGACGCACTGGCGGAAGGTCGGCTCGTCTCGTTCGAGGGCTTGCGTCTCCCAGGGCGCGTCAACCAGCTTGGTCACACACTCGACCATGGCATCGAATGCCGGTGGAGGTAGTCCGTGCAGTTGGGCCAATGCGGACGCGTGAAACTCCACGCGGTAGCTCACTGCCGATCGGACCAGCCTGGGATCACTTGCTCGGCCGGGACGAACTCGTCGCCTCGATCATCGCGAGCGGCCTGCAGCGTCTCCTCGAAGGCCGGATCGGAGTACGCGACCGCCCGCAGCCGCCAGAGATGCAGAACGTCCCGTAACTGCTGGAAACGCCACACCTCGTGGGCGGCGTCGAGCGTCCCGTGATACTCGGACAGGAACTGCTCATGCCACTTCGCCGGCAACACGCGGAGGATCTCACCAGGGTCCTCCGGTGGGTCCTGCATCGGCTGAGCAGGCATGATCTCAGCCTACTCTGAGCCCAGCCGACGAGCGCCGAGGTTGTCCACAACCTCCCGGCAGGCGGCCGGGTACGTTCGTGGATCGGACGCGACCTGGATCCAGCAGTTGGAGATCGTGCCCAGGCGCAGCCGGCCTGATCGCCCCAACGGTTGGGGGTCTTCGATGCGTCTACTAGATATGATCCCCATCAGGCTCTGTCCGCTCGTACTCGCGCTACTCGTACTGCCGGCGTGCGGGAACGAGGTGGCGGCGAGTTCTGCGCCGAGCCCGTCAACGCCGACAACGGCTCGCCCGGTAGATCCGTCTCGCTCGGTCGATCCGTCGCAGATACCGCAAGGTCCTCCGACTCGGGCGTTCCTCGACCGCGCGCGTGTGGTCGCGGAAGCCGTCCGCGCAGCCGGGATCCCGCCGTCTCCCGAGGGGATCTTCCTGTACACGTCCCGCACGCCGGGCCTCATGTTCGACACCACCGAGCAGAAGGTCGCGTGGGGCGCCGGGTACGTCACCATCGCGCCAGGCGTGAAACTCGCATCAGCCGGCACCACCCGCATCGATTTCAGCGACGGGTCGAATGTCTCGGCGACCGTTCTCGATCCGCGGCGCGCAGTGACAGAAGCGATCGGGACGCCGTACGACAACTGCGGTCACATCGCCGTACCGGCATCGAAGTGCAAGCTCACGATCACCGCGGGCTCTTTGAAGACCACCGCAGTGGACACGAGCAGAGGCCGCGCGACCGTCCCTGCGTGGTCGTTCACCGTCCGAGGCTTGTCGAGGCCGATCGTCGCCGTAGCGATCTCTCAGGACATCCTCAAACCTCTAGCCGAACCCACCCCACCCCCCGGCCTCACCGAGCCCGACCGCGACGGCCCTGTTGTCGGCAGACTCACCCGGGTCGAAGGCAACACCATCACCTTCAACCTCCACCACGGCGCCTGCGACACCAACCTCCGGGCCCACGCCATCGAGCACGACGACATGGTCCTCATCGGCGGATCCCACACCAACAAACAAGTCGCCTGCCGAGCCGTCGGCCTGAGCACACCAGCCACCCTTACCCTGACCCACCCCCTAGGCACCCGCCCCATCATCAACGCCACCACAGGCACCAGACTCACCTTCTACCCACACCTGAGGTAGACAGAGCGTGGCCGTCGACTCTCACTGCAGACCCCACCACGTGACGACGTTCAGCTCGAACGGCAGGGCTGGGTGACGACGACCTTGCCGAGGGCGTGGCCCTCGCCGACGTACGCGAGGGCTTGTGGTACCTCGTCAAGCGTGAAGGTGCGGTCGATGTGGATGCTCACGTCACCGGCGACGCACAGGTCGGCCAGCGGCTCGAAGTAACGGGGCCCCTCTTTGACGACGAGCACCCCGAGCCGGCGGCCGGTGACTCGCCCGGCGGCGGCGCCGATCGTGAGCACACGCAGCAGCGCGCGGATGGATCCTCCTACACACCGATACCGGCCGCCCGGAGCGAGCGCTCGACGATAGTCGAACACCGACCGGTGAGCGACGAGATCCAGTATGAGGTCGTACGGCTCGTGATCGCGGGTGAAATCCTCGCGGCGGTAGTCGATCACTTCGTCGGCACCGAGCGCCTTCATGAACTCGAGCTTGCCGCCGTTGTCGACACCGGTCACGTGAGCACCGAGGCGCTTGGCCAGCTGGATGGCGAAGGAACCCGACCCTCCACCACCGCCGTTGATCAGCACCCGACGCCCCTTCGCGGCACCCACCGTGCCCTGCACAGCGATCGCGCCGGCCTGCGGAATCGTCGATGCCTCGGCGAACGTCAGCCCGCCAGGCTTGGGGGCGAGTGACGAAGCGGAGGCGACGGCGTACTGGGCGAAGCCGCCCATGAGTTGGAGATTGTCGCCGTAGACCTCGTCACCTGGCTGGAACCGAGTGACGCCGGTGCCGACGCCCTCGACCCAGCCGGCGATGTCCGAGCCGAGCGTCTGGCGTCTCGGCGCGCGCAGTCCACCCAGCCGCGCGTAGAACGGCGATCCACGAACGCCCTCCCAATCACTGAGATTGACCGACGTCGCCGCGACCTTCACCAGCACCTGCCCAGCGGCGGGCGATGGCATCGTGACGTCCTCGACCCGCAATTCGTCGGGGCGCCCGTATCTCTCGTAGATGACAGCCTTCATGTCCCCTCCAGCGCGACCATGGGTCGATCCTGTCATCGCTGCCAGGACATGTCCGAGCTCGGACGCGCAACTGTCCGGGGCAACTGGCGCTTGAACCAAGCCGGCGTCCACCAGTTCGCGTCGCCCAGCAGCTTCATCAGGGCCGGTACGAGAATCAGCCGGACGACCGTTGCGTCGATCAGGACCGCGGTGGCCAGGCCCAGGCCGAACATCTTGGCCGTTGGGTCGTCGGCAAGGGAGAAGCTGACGAAGACCGTGATCATGATCAGCGCTGCCGACGTGATCACGCGGCCGGTGGTGGTGATGCCGTGGATGGTCGAGGCGGTGTTGTCATGGGTACGCACGTACTCCTCGCGGATCCGGGTGAGCAGGAAGACCTCGTAGTCCATCGAGAGCCCGAACACCACGGCGAACATGAACATCGGGATGAACGGAAGGATCGGAATGGTCGACTCCAGCCCGATCAGGTCCGCGGCCCAGCCCCACTGGAAGATCATCACGATGACGCCGAAGGACGCGCCGATGCTCAGCAGGTTCATCAGCGCGGCCTTCAGCGGTACGACGACCGACCGGAAGACCACGGTGAGCAGCACGACGGACAACAGGATCACGGCGCCGATGAACCACGGCAGCCGATCGTTGACCCGCGCCCCCACATCCGCGAGGGTCGCCGTCTGACCACCGACGTGAGCCTTCGCCGGGCTGTTCCGCAGGACCGAAGGAAAGACCTCCGCGCGCAGCCGCTTGACGGTCGTCATCGTGGCATCGTCCTGCGGTCCGGTCGTCGGTACGGCGATCAGCGTTGCGACACCGGCCGCGGTGTTCACCGCAGGTGGTGCGACCGACGCGATGCCCTGATCGGCGCGGACGGCGTCGAACAGCGGCTGTACGACGCCCGGATCGCGCGAGACGTCGACGGCGATCACCAGCGGACCGTTGCTACCGGCACCGAATCCCGCGGCGACCAGGTCGTAGGCCCGGCGTTCGGTGCGTTGCACTGGAAGTGCGCCGTCATCGGGTGTACCGACGCGGAGTGCGAGCACGGGTGCGGCCAGCGCCAGCAGCAGCACGGTGGCGCTGACGGCGTACGCGGTGGCGTGCTTGGACACGTGCCCCGCCCACCGCTGCCAACCCGAACCAGGCGACGACCGCACCCGCCGTACCCGAAGGCGGTTGATCCAGTGCCCGGCCAGACCCAGGAACGCGGGCAGCAAGGTGATCGAAGCGAGCACCATGGTCAGCACGATCAGCGAGACCGCGATCCCGCCCGCCGTGATGAACGGTACGCCGGCCACCACCAGCCCGAGAATCGCGATCACGACCGTGCCGCCGGCGAAGAGCACAGCCTGTCCGGCCGTCGCGACCGCACTCCCGACCGACTCCGCGACCGACATCCCCCGGGCCAGGTACTCCCGGTGCCGCGTGACGATGATCAGCGCGTAGTCGATGCCCACGCCGAGCCCGATCATGCTGCCGAGCACGGGCGCCCAACTGGGCAGGTCGATGAGATACGTGACCAGGGACAGTGAACTGATCGCGAGCGCGAGCCCGAACACCGCCATCCCGATCGGCAGGCCCATCGCGATGATCGATCCGAACGCGAGCAGCAGGATCACCATCGCGGCGATCAACCCGACCGCCTCACCGAGACCGGCCTGGCCTTGCTCGAACGCAGAGAAGAGATCCCCGCCCAGCTCGATCCGCAGCGGCGAGTCAACTGCCGCCAGGGTCTTGAGTTGCTCGAGGTCGCTCGGCTCCAGCTTCTCGAGTACCGGGTACTGCAGCCGGATGAGCCCGACGCGACCGTCCGGCGAAACGACGGGATCGCCGGCCCTCAGCACATGCGGCAACGACGCCGCAGCCGACTGAATCCGGGTCAGAGCGGTCCGCAGGTCAGGCGAGTTGAGCGTCGACGTCGAGTCGCGCGGAGTCATGACCACCTGCGCGGTGAGCCCGGCCTGATCCGCTCCCGCGGCCGACAGCAGGTCGGTGGCGGATTGCGAATCCACGCCGGGCGCCCCGAACGACTCCTCCAGTTTCTTGCCGAAGGCGCCGGATGCCGCGATCACGAGCGCGGCGACAACCAGCCACGCCCCGATCACCACCCAGGGGCGACGTGCGGCGTACCGGCCCAGTCTGTACAGATGCGACCTCATCATGGATCCCTTCGGCGAGAGTTGGGTTCAGCGTGCGGCCGGACAGGCGGCCGCCACCTCGGGCGATGGGCCGGACTTCCGTCGGCCGAACAGCCAGGTCGGGTCCCGTACTTTGAGCCGATCCGCTCGGCGCACTGAGTCCCTACGCTGTGGGCATGCTGAGAAACGCCATCCGCTCGCTGCTGGCCGAGCCGCGAGCGCCCGAGCCACCCAGGCGGGTCTGGCGCGACTGGGTGCTCGTCGGCGGCCTGCTGCTGGCGGTCGTTCTCGAAGGCGTGTTCCGCGAGGACGTCGTGTGGAGACCTGCCGCGATCGTGATCGCCGTCGTCGTCGCGTGCGCTCTGCTGTGGCGTCGTACCCGTCCGTTGACGGTGGTGGCCGCCGTGTTCGGCGTCCTCATCGTGATCAACCTCGTCACCCTGGTCACCGGGAACGCGACCTTCGGGCTCTACTCGATGATCTGCGTGGTGCTGCTGCCGTACTCACTGGCTCGCTGGGGATCCGGCCGCGAGATCCTCATCGGGCTGGTGTTCATCCTGGTGGCGCTGGTGCTGGGAATCGCCAGCGACTTCACCGGATACGCCGAAGCGGCGTTCGGCAGCATGTTCCTGCTCTTCCCCGCGACACTTGGGCTCGCGGTCCGCTATCGGTGGACGGCCCGGAACCGCGAGTTGGGCCAGGTGCGACTCCGTGAGCGCGAACTGTTGGCCCGGGAGTTGCACGACACGGTCGCTCATCACGTGTCCGCGATCGTCATCCGAGCCCAGGCCGGCCGAGCCGTCGCGGCCACCCGCCCGGAAGCGGCGGTCGACGCTCTCGCCGTCATCGAGGCGGAGGGTACGCGGACCCTGGCCGAGATGCGAGCGATGGTCGGAGTACTGCGTGATGACGGGACGGCGGCGCTGGCGCCACAGCCGGGCGTAGCCGAGCTGGAGCAGCTCGCCCGCAGCGCCGGCGACCGGCCGCGGGTGGAGGTCGAGGTGTCGGGCGACCTCGGTGATCTCGACGGCGCGGTCGGCGCAGCGATCTACCGCATCGCGCAGGAGTCGATCACGAACGCCGTCCGGCATGCCCGGCAGGCGACGCGCATCGACGTACGGCTGACGTCGTCCGACGACTCCGTCCAGCTGACCGTCCGCGACAACGGGGAAGCGACCTCGAGGAACCCGGGAGGCTACGGCCTGGTGGGGATGGCCGAGCGCGCGACGCTGCTCGGCGGCACGCTCGCCGCGGGCCCTGACCCGGACCGGGGCTGGTCCGTCGACGTGGTGCTGCCCCGAAAGGCGGGCGGCCGATGACGATCCGGGTACTCGTCGCCGACGACCAGGACCTCGTCCGGACCGGACTCGCGATGATCCTCGATGCCCAGCCCGGTATCGAGGTGGTCGGTCAGGCGGCCGACGGTCTGGAAGCCGTGGAGTTCGCTCGCCGGCTGCGGCCCGACGTGTGTTTGCTCGACATCAGGATGCCCGGGCTGGACGGGATCGCGGCAACCCGCCAACTGGCCGGACCCGGCGTCGCTGACCCGCTGCCGATCGTGGTGATCACCACCTTCGATCTCGACGAGTACGTGTACGGCGCTCTGAAGGCCGGAGCGCGTGGATTCCTGCTCAAGGACGCCGGGCCGGACCTTCTGGTCCAGGCGATCCACGCCGCCGCCAACGGCGACGCACTGATCGCCCCGAGGATCACCGCACGGCTGCTGGCCGCGTTCTCCGAGCCACCGACCGGCCGCTCGGCAGTCCAACCGGTCGAGCCGCTGACCGCCCGCGAGGAACAGGTCCTGATCGCCGCGGCCACCGGCCGCACCAACGCCGAGATCGCAGCCGACCTGCACATCAGCCTCAGCACCGTGAAGACCCACCTGACCGCAGTGATGGGCAAGATCAACGCCCGGAACCGAGTCGAAATCGCCATCTGGGCCTACGAAACCGGCCGCATCAAGCCCTGAGCCCACAGCCGCGCACCAAGCCCGCAGACGCCGCATACCTGCCGAAAAGAAAATCCCTCCCCGCTGGACGGAGAGGGTGGTGGTGGTCAGGGGCGGTCTCGAACCGCCGACCTTCCGCTTTTCAGGCGGACGCTCTACCAGCTGAGCTACCTGACCGGGGAGAAAATTCGGCGGCGGTGTTGTGGACACCGCCGCCTTCTCCTGGCGACCCAGACGGGACTCGAACCCGCGACCTCCGCCGTGACAGGGCGGCACGCTAACCAACTGCGCCACTGGGCCTTGCGACTCGATGATCCTACAGCATCTTCGAGCTAGGTTTTGCACCGGCCTTCGGCCGTATCCCCAACGGGATTCGAACCCGCGTTACCGCCTTGAAAGGGCAGCGTCCTAGGCCACTAGACGATGGGGACTCGGACCCGCGGGAGCCGAAGCTCCAGGGACAGCCGTAAGCATAGAGGACATGTTGTCAGGCTCCAAAACGACTTCCTGAAGGGGCGCCGTACGCCGGAGAGGAGCTCGGCGTACGGCGCCCCGGGCCGGGTGGGACTGACCGGCCCGGACAGCTGATCGCGCGACGTCAGGTGGTCGCGTCAGGGGCGATCAGCTGCGGGTACTGGGCGGAGAACAGGTTGTAGAAGCCCAATGCGGGCAGGACGAACCCCTGCGGCCGGGCCGCGTCCGCGAGGCCGGACGCCCAGAGGGCGGACCGCATTCGCTGGTTGGGGGTGCCGTGGTGGCCGGCGGCGGTGAAGCCGCAGTCGCCCAGCTGGTAGAACATCTGGCCGAAGGCCTGGACCCGCTTCCAGTTCATCGCCTCGCCGCGGGCGTGTGTGAGGAAGTACGCACTGAACGCGTCGGCCATCAACTCGGCCCACCGTGACGACTCCGGCGCGGGCAGGTCGGTCCGCATCAGCCCGTCGGAGTACTGGACCTGGTGACCGAACTCGTGCGCCAGGATCGCCTGCGGCGCGACGTCGCTCAGTCCGACCTTCGCGAAGCCCTCCAGGACGCCGTCGCCGAACACGATCCGCCGGTGCGAGGCGCCGTACCCCGGGGTGTTCTCGCCGCCCGGAGAGGCGTACGCGTTGAACGTGAACAGCGGCAGGTCGCCATACCCGAGGGCGGCGCTGTTCATCTCACGGGCGACCAGGTCGGCCGAGACCCGTGAGGCGGCCGGGTCGGCCTTGTACAGGACCGTGAACACCCGGTAGTTCCGCTCGGCGTCGAGCATGATCCGCCCGTGCGCCGGCATCAGCTCCACGTCGCTGGAGTCGATGTCCCAGAACCCCTTCAGCTTCGCGAAGGTCTTGTTCACGGTGTGAGTGAATTCACCCTGTACGCCGTAGCTGAGCGGGCCGCTCTGCGGGAAGTACACGGCGTCCACCATCGCCATGTCGAACAGCAGCACGTGCAGTACGGCGAGGCGCTGCTCGAAGGTCCACGACGCGACGTCGGGCGTGATCGCCGCCACCACTGGAGGCGTCGCGCTGGGGCACTCGTACTGCGTCGGGTCGATGGCCGCGAGCAGGGCGTCCCGGACCGGGCTGTCGGGCAGCCCGAGCTGAGCCCTGACCGCCTCTGCGCGCTCTCGCATGGCAGGCAGGTTGTCGACGACCTGCTGGACCTCAGGCGACAGGGTCTGCGCCGCAACAGCAGCCGAGGCCGGCGGGGCCGTCAGCCCGAGTGAGAGGCCGACGGCGGCAACCGCCGACCAGATCAAGCTCTTTCTCATGAACACTCCTAGGGGACCGAGGGGAAAGCGGCATCAGTATTGGCAGCCGCCCGCGGCCGTCACGAGGTCTTGAACCTGTCGGAATCCGGCATGGCGAGAACCTGTCGCCTGCTGGTACACAGAGGCATGGAGTCGCTCCAGGCGTTGGGTGTCTCGGGCCCAGCCGAGACGCTGTACCTCGACCTCCTGCAGAACCCGGGGAGCACGCCGGACGCGCTCACGGCGCGCTACGGCGACATCGAGGCCTGTCTGGCCGAGCTGACCGCACTGGGCCTGGTGGAGCGGGCTGACGGCTCAATGGTGGTCCGCCCGCCCCGGCTGGCCATGGACGCTGTGGCGGAGCGGCACATCAGCCGGGCCGCGCTGGCCCGTGAGAGCGCCGATCTGCTCACCGAGCTCTGGAAGACGGCGGCCGGGAAGCAGGACTACCTCGAGGTGCTGCCGACGTACGACGCCGCGCAGTCCGTGCTCAACTCGGTCCAGACCGACGCCCAGGCGCGGGTCCGGGCGATGACGATGGGCAACATCGCTGCTCGCGAGCTCCGGATCGTGGAGGGCCTGTTCGAGGCGCTGCGCCGTGGCGTTCGGTACGACGTCATCTACGGAGCGCATGTCCTCCAGGACGCCGGTGCGCTGCATCTGGTGCAGGAGTGCATCGACGCGGGCGAGCAGGCACGGGTGTTCCCGCACGTACCGCTCAACATCACGATCGTCGACGAGCGGTGGGCTCTGGTCGGCGCGTGGACGGAGGTACGCCGGGGTCCCGAGTTCGTCGCGCTGGTCGTGCACGACTCACCGCTGCTCGGCGGCCTGGAGCGGATCTTCGAGGCACTCTGGCGGATCGCCGTACCGATCACCAGCAGGACCGAACTGAACGACGTGACGGCCGGTCCGAGCCTGGAGGCGAAGCGGCTGCTGACCTACCTGAGCGCGGGGCTCACCGACGAGTCGATCGCCCGCGAGTTCGGCGTCAGCGAGCGCACCATCGCCCGCCGGATCGGTCGGCTCCAGGAGGCGCTGGGCGCCCAGACCAGGTTCCAGCTCGGCGTTCAGGCGTCCCGTCAGGGCTGGCTCTGACTCACTACGCTGGCAGCGTGATCGAGATGAGCCGGGCGGACTTCGAGGTGCTGGTCGCGCAGGCGCTGGACGAGGTGCCGGAGGAGTTGGCGGCGCTGATCGACAACGTGGCGGTCTTCGTCGAGGACGAGCCGCCGGCGGGTGATCCGGAGCTGCTCGGGATCTACGAGGGCATCCCGCTGACCGAGCGCGGGCACTACTACGGCGGCGTCCTGCCGGACCGGATCACGATCTACCGGAACCCGACGCTGGCGATCTGCGAGACCTTCGACGACGTCGTCGACGAGGTCAACATCACCGTCGTGCACGAGATCGCGCACCACTTCGGCATCGACGACGCCCGGCTGCACGAACTCGGATACGGCTGACCGTAGGCCGATCGCGGTTGGGTGGGGTAGCCTCGGGCGGCCGGTTTCGGGGACCGGTCCGCCTACTCTTTTGAACGATCTAGTGAGGCCTTCGCCCGTGAGCGATCAGCAACCGCCTGCCTGGAACCCGAACAACCCGTACGGCGCCCCGCAGGACCACACCGCCCCGCAAGACCACACCGCCCCGCTGCCCCAGTACGGCCAGCCACAGCAGTACGGCTCGCCCCAGCAGTACGGCCAGCCCCAGCAGTACGGCCAGCCCCAGCAGTACAGCCCTCCGCCCCAGCACGCTGTGCCACCACCGCAGTACGGCACGCAACCCCCGCAGTACGGCGGCCCGCAGTACGACCCGTACCGCGACCACCAGCCGCCCAAGCGCGGCAAGGGCCCGTGGCTCGCCGCAGCCGCGGCTGTCGTGGTGCTCGGGCTCGTCGGAGGCGCCGTCGTCCTCCTGACCCGCAGCGACGACACCGCGGCAGCCGACGCCCCGGTCCCGACCGCCACCTACACCGACGGCGTGTCCACCCCGACAGCCAGCCCGTCGACGGAACCACCGTCCACGAGTCCGTCCACCACCGCCCCGACGACGCCGTCGGTCACGCCAACGACTCCGGAACGGCGGCGCACGCTGAAGGACGTCGACAAGGGCATCCTCGTGTACGACGACGTGTACGTCGCCCCCGCCGCCGGCTGGCGCAAGAGCCGCTCGACGACGTACTCGGTCACGCTCGGCGCGACGACCAGGGCCGGTGCCGCAATGGCGGTGGTCAACCCGGCCGGTATCGCCCCGCGGACCGCGGTCGCGGCGGTCGCGCGGGCGCTGATCAAGGCCGACCGGCTGAAGGCCGTGAAGCAGAGCCCGGTCCGGACCATCAGCCCGGCGAACTCGAACATCGGCGCCGCGGCCGCGCTGAGCTACTCCGGCCGCTACACCGCGCCGGACGGCACGGTCTTCTCGATGGTCGCCCGGTGTACGACGATGACCGGCGTCGAGTCGGTGCACAACGTGACTGTCACGCTGTGCGTCGCGGCCCGGAAGGACGCGCAGAAGGCGGTCTTCCGGGACGGCGACCGGATGCTCGCCTCGCTGGCCCGGTCGATCTAGATCTAGGAGCGGCCGAAGAGGAGTTTCCAGGGCATCAGGGCGGATTCGAGCTGGACCTTCAGGCTCATCTTGGAGACGCCCTCGGTGCGCTCCTCGAAGCGGATCGGGGTCTCGGCGATCTTCAGGCCGCGCTTGACCGTGCGGTAGTTCATCTCGACCTGGAACGAGTACCCGTTGCTCTGGATCGATGCCACGTCGATCCAGCGCAGGGTGTCCGCCTTCCACGCCTTGAACCCGGCCGTCGCGTCCTTCACGTGCAGCCGCAGGATCGCGTTCACGTAGACGTTCGCGAACGCGGACAGCGCGCGCCGGTGCCAGCCCCACTCGGCCGCGGCCGAGCCGCCCGGCACGTACCGCGAGCCGATCACCACGCCGGCCTCGGTGGTGCGCAGCATCTCGACCATGGTCGAGATGACCGAGGCCGGGTGCGACAGGTCCGCGTCCATCTGGATGACGATGTCGGCGCCCTCGTCGAGCGCGCGGGTGATCCCGGCGACGTACGCGCGGCCGAGGCCGTCCTTCACGGTCCGGTGCAGGACGCCGACCGTCTCCGGCGATGCCTTCGCCAGCTCGTCGGCGACGTCGCCCGTACCGTCGGGGGAGTTGTCGTCGACGACGAGAAGCTCCAGGCCGGGCAGGTTCAGGTCGGACAGCAGCCCGGCCAGCACGGGCAGGTTCTCCCGCTCGTTGTAGGTCGGTACGACGACCACGATCTTGGCTAGCTCACCCATGACTTTCCTTCGTCGGAGACACCGAAAGCTACCGCATCCGCGGTCAGAGCTGGGCGAGTGCCTCGTCGACCGTGCTGTAGATCTGGAACTGTCCGCCCAGCCCGGTGATGCTCAACGGGCGGTCGACGGGCCGGCCGACGCCGACCAGCGCCAGGCTGATGTTGTGCTCGCCGGCCAGGTTGCGGGCCTCGACGAGGTTGCCGAGGCCGGCCGAGCTGCAGAACGTCACGGCGGAGACGTCGATCAGGACCAGCCGGGCCGGCGGTGCGACCGCGGTGCGGATCGCCTCGGCGGCGAAGTCGGTGCTCGCGATGTCGATCTCGCCGGACATCCGGACCAGCAGGACGCCGGGCGCCAGTTCCTCGGTGACCGCGTCGAAGGTGGTGCGGATCATCTCGCCGTCCCGCGGCTCTGGGTGGCTGGTCACGCGGGTTCTCCCCCGGGGTAGCGCCACGAACGCGGGTCCTGGCGGAAATGGAACTGCCCTGCGCTCCCACCGTATGCCCCAACGTGCGAGCCTCACAACGGGTCTGCCACCGATGGACCCCGGAGCGTGACCTCCCGGTTGCAGGCGCTTCGGATTGAAGCAAACGTCGGACCCACAACGGTGATAGACAAAGCGGTATGGGCGTTCTGGATGGCAAGGCTGCATTGGTCACCGGAGGGTCGCGGGGCATCGGCGCCGCGATCGTACGACGACTCGCCGCGGACGGCGCCGTGGTGACGTTCACGTATGCGAGCAGTGACGCGGCTGCGGCCGATGTCGTGACGCAGGTCAAGGCGGCCGGCGGCCGGGCGATCGCCGTCCGGGCGGACCAGGCTGACCTGTCCGGGATCGACGAGCTGTTCGCCCGGGCGGCCGAGCCGACCGGGACGCTGGATATCTTCGTCTGCAACGCGGCGCAGGCGCTGGTGAAGCCGATCGCCGACGTCACGGTCGAGGACTACGACCAGCTGTTCGCGACCAACGTCAAAGGTCCGTACTTCGCGATCCAGCGCGCCGGCCAGGTGCTGCCCGACGGCGGCCGGATCGTCGCACTGTCGACGCTGAACACCGTGGTGCCGGGCCCCGGGATCTCGCTGTACGCCGCGAGCAAGGCCGCGCTCGAGCAGTTCGTGAAGATCGCCGCGCGGGAGTACGGGCCGCGCGCGATCACCGTCAACACGGTGTCGCCCGGCGCGACGGACACCGACATGTTCCACGACCACAACCCGCCCGCGGCCGCGGAGGCGCTGGTCGGTATCACCGCGCTCGGCCGGATGGGCGAGCCGGCCGAGGTCGCGGACGTGGTCGCGTTCCTCGCCGGCCCGGACGCCCGCTGGATGACCGGGCAGAACCTGCGCGCGACCGGAGGGATGCTGGTCTGACGACCACGAGCCTGATCGCCGAGGTCGATGCCGCCGCGGACCCCGCGGTGGCGGAGGTTCTCGCGCGCTACTTCCAGCTCCAGCCCGGCGGGTACGGTCACGGCGACCGGATGGTCGGCGTCAAGCTCTCGACCATCCGCGGCATTCTCAAGCCGTACCTGCGGGCCGGTCTGCCGCTGCCCGAGCTGGAGCAGGCGCTGACCAGCCCGGTGCACGAGCATCGCCTCGCGATCCTTTGCCTGCTGGCCGATCGAGCGTCCCGCAGTCTCAAGCCACGGACCGCGGACCCGCACGAACTCGCCGCCATCTACGAGCTGTACCTGCGCAGTACGCCGTACATCAACAACTGGGATCTGGTGGACTGCAGCGCTCCCCAGATCGTCGGCGGGTACTTGCTCGACAAGCCGCGGGACCCGCTCTACACACTGGTTCGCTCGAGCTCGCTCTGGGAACGCCGGATCGCGCTCGTCGCCACGCTGCATCTCATCGGCGCCGGACAGACCGCCGACACCTACCAGCTGGCCGCCGAGGTGCTCGACGACCCGGAAGACCTTGTGCACAAGGCCTCCGGCTGGATGTTGCGAGAGGCGGGCAAGCGGGTGTCCGAGGACGAACTGCGCGCCTTCCTGGACCGGTACGCGACCCGCATGCCGCGCACCATGCTCCGCTACGCCATCGAGCGCCTCGACCCGGTCAGCCGCAAGGCCTATCTCGCGCGATAAGTCGACAAATCAGCTCTCCGTCCGGGCCTGGGCGTACGGCGGGGCCTCGAGTGCGCAATGCACGTGGTGGTCGACGAGGTGCGGTTCGCGCGGCTTGTCCCGGTCGCCGAGCGTCACCCACGCGATCGCGCCGCCGGCCGCCGCGAGACCGGCGGAGATCCACAGCGCGCGGCCGAATCCGTTGTGGAAGGCAACGGGATCGAGATAGGTGTCGCCGGTGATGCCGGCCGCCAGCGGGATGGCCGCGACCGCCATCAGCTGCCCGGTCCGTGCCACGGCGTTGTTCACCCCGGACGCGATCCCGGCGTGGTGGTCCTCGACCGACGCCATCACGGTCGCGGTCAGCGGCGCCACGGTCGCGACCAGGCCCAGCCCGAGCAGGACGACGGCAGGCAGTACGGCGCTGTAGTAGCTCGTGCCGGTGTCGATCCGCAACATCAGCAGGAAGCCGCCCGCCATCAGCAGTGGCCCGACGGTCATCGGGATGCGCGGGCCGATCCGGTCGGCGAGGCCACCGGCGTACCCGGACAGGACGAGCATCAGGACCGTCATCGGGAGCAGCGACGCACCGGCCCAGAGGGCGGAGTAGTGCAACGCGGTCTGGAGGTAGACCACGACGAGGAACGTCGCCGTGCCGAGCGCGCCGTACACGACGACGGTGACCAGGTTCGCGGCGGTGAAGCGGCGGTTGGCGAAGATGCTCAACGGCAGCATCGGGTGCTTGCCGCGCCGTTCCACCTCGACGAACGCCACGAACGCGACGACCCCGATGACCAGGCTGGTCAGCACCATCGGATCGCCGAACCCGTGGTCGCCGGCGCTGATCAGGCCGAACGTGAGCGCGGCCAGACCCAGTGTCGCCAGGATCGCGCCGGCGATGTCGAGCTTGCCGGCGGCCTCCTCGTCGCGGGTCTCCGGGACGTGGCGCAGCGTCACCAGCACGGTCGCCAGCGCGAGCGGCACGTTGAGCAGGAAGATCAGCTGCCAGGAACCGCGGTCGACCAGCGTGCCGCCGACGAACGGACCGACGGCCGCCGCGACCGAGGTCAGGCCCGACCAGGCGCCGACCGCCTTGCCGCGGTCGGAGTGCTGGAAGGTGGTCTGCAGGATCGCCAGGCTGCCCGGTGTCAGCAGCGCGCCGCCGATGCCCTGCAGGACGCGGCCCGCGATCATCACCTCGAGGTTCGGTGCGATCGCGCACACGACGGAGGCGGCCGCGAACCAGATCACTCCGACCACGAACGTCCGCCGCCGCCCGAGCCGGTCGCCGAGCGATCCGCTGAGCAGGACCAGCGAGGCAAGCATCAACATGTAGCCGTTGACGATCCACTGCAGACCGGCCATACCGGCGTTCAGGTCCTCGCCCATCGCCGGCAGTGCGACGTTGACGACCGTCCCGTCCAGGAAGGCCATTCCCGAGCCCAGCGCCGTCGCGGCCAGCACCCACCGGCCCCGCGCGGTACCCAGCGCGATCCGCTCTTCAGTCATACGGTCAGCGTGGCAGATCCAGTTGCAGTACGACGAGCGCCTTGTCCGCCGGGATCCCGGACCGGATCGCGAGGTGCGGCGGATCGCCGACCGCGCACCGGGTCTCGGTCAGCAGCGGGCAGACCGCGTTGAGCAGTCCGCTGGTGACGGTGAGGTCGGTCGGCAGCGTGTTCTCGACGCCGGCGGTCAGTGGCCGGATCGCCGCCCCGGCCCGGGTCGACTCCGACGGGCTGGCCAGCACCGTCGAGCCGGACAGCCGGTACGTCAATTGGATCCGGGTCGCCGCGACCGTCAACGGAATGTAGTCGGACGCGGTCAGCGTGGTGTTCCCGAGCGGCACCGACTGGTTGTCGGCGACCACTTTCAGATTTGTCACCCGCGGCGTCGTCCGGGCCATCATTCCGGGCAGGTGCTCACCGGTCGCGGGCACCTGCAGCGGCAGAATGTCGGTGGCCGCGGGCAATAGCAGGTTCTCGGTGACGTCGAACGATCCGTCCGGGCGCGGCACGGCGGTCAGCTTGATACCGGCGGTCTGCTGCCCGGTGCCCGGTGTCCGCGTCGTGTTCCGGGCGGCCGGGGCGGACGGCGGCAAGGTGCCCAGGCCCGGGCTCGGCGCAGCCGGCTTGACGGACCCGCCCGAACAGGCTGCGATCGCGCCGTACCCCAGCAACAGCGCGGCCACCGCCAGGTATCTGGTGCCGGTGCGCCGGGGTTCCTCCACCCCCGATGTGCTGGCCGGGAGGAACCCGGGGCGCCCCTCTCCTGCCACGCGGCCACCGCCCCCTAAAACGGACCTGACCGTTTCCCCTGGCGATCGGGTCGGACTTCCGCATACGATACGCCCCAATTCTCGGGGGCGGGCAATTCTTGACGCTATTTTCCGATGAACTTCGGAGGGGGAGAAGAATGCGGGGACGGAGTGTGCCCGGGCAATCCCGGGCGGTCAACACAGGTGTTTCGAGAATTCATGGTCCGGTAATTCGGCGGGTGCTTCCGCTGCTGCTGGCAGTCATCGTCGCGGCGGCTCCGGCGCTGCTCACGGCACCGGCCGAGGCGGCCGCGGGGGCGAACCTGTACTTCGTCCAGGGCCTGCCGGGGCGCACCCTGGACATCAGCGTCGACGGCCGTCAGGTCGCGACCGGGGTGGCCGGCGGGAAGCTCGTCGGGCCGTTCGGGGTGGCGGCCGGGAAGCGGATGGTCACCGCCCGGCAGAACGGGAAGCTGGTGATCCAGCGCGAGGTGTCCGCCGGGTCCGGGGCGAGCCTGGACGTCGTCATCCATCAGCCGGTGTCGCCGACGGGCGCGCCGCTGATCACGACGTACGTGAACCAGTTGACCGCGGTGCCGAAGGACAAGGGCGGTCTGCGGGTCGCGCACGACGCGGCCGTCGGTCCGGCCGACATCCGGGTGAACGGGAAGGTGCTGTTCCAGAACGTCGCGAACGGGGAATCCCTGGACGTGGTCGTTCCGGCCGCCACCTACAAGGTCGACATCGTGCCGACCGGCGCGACGTCGCCGGTGGTTCTGGGTCCGCTCGACCTGCCGGTGCAGGCCGGGTACCTGACCCGGGTGTTCGCGATCGGCGCCCCGGCGCAGAAGACGATGACCGTCGCGCTGGGCACCATCAGGGTTCCGGCCACCGGGTCGGACAAACCGGGTGTGGTGAACACCGGAACCGGCGGGCAGGCAGCGGGGCTCAACCAGGTGCAGAGCTCCGCCGGCCAGTCCGGCCTGTGGGTCGTGGTGTTCCTCGCCGCTCTCGGCGTGGCGGTCGTCACCGGCCGGAAGGTGGTTCGTCGCTGAAGCGGAAGTTGGTGTGTACGACGTTGTGCTGTCTCGCCCTGGCCGGCTGTGCGGCCGAGGCGGGCAGTGCGACGCCTTCGCCCACGGCTACGTTCAGCTTCACGGTCGGCCGTCCGCCGTCGGTCGCCGAGCCGGCCACACCGCTGTCGACCACACCGCTGTCGGCGCCGCCGGGGCGGATCGGCACGCCGGCTCCGAGCCAGCGGATCCGCTTCGTGCCGCAACGGATCGTGTTGCCGGGCGGCGCGAACGCGTCCGTTCTCCCGGCGACGACGGTCGCCGGCCAACTCCAGGTGCCGACGGCACAGCACGTCGGCTGGTGGGACGGCGGCGCCGAGGCGGGTGATCCGTTCGGCTCGGTGGTGCTGGCGGGGCATGTCGACAGCAAGACCGAGGGGCTCGGGTTCTTCGCCCGGTTGCCCGAGGTGCGGCGCGGTGAGGTCGTCGTACTGCGGGGCTCCGGCCACACGGCGTCGTACCGGGTCGTCTCGGTCGTGTCCGTCCGGAAGGACGCGCTCGCGACGAAGAGCGGCGCCTTCGACCAGACCGTCGACCACCGGCTCGTACTGATCACCTGCACGGGCGCGTACGACGCCTCCCGCGGCGGGTACGAGGACAACCTGGTGGTGACCGCGTCACCGATCGGCCTCGCCCAGTAGGCTCGGCCGTCATGGCCAGGTATTTCGACATCCACCCGGAGAACCCTCAGCGGCGGTCGATCGGGCAGGTGGTGGACCTGCTGCGTGGGGACGGGCTGATCGCGTACCCGACCGACTCCTGCTACGCGCTCGGCTGTCAACTGGGCAACCGGGACGGGATCGACCGGATCCGCACGATCCGGCACCTGGACGACCGGCACCACTTCACCCTGGTGTGCGAGAACTTCGCGCAACTCGGTCAGTTCGTGCACATCAGCAACGCGGTGTTCCGCTCGATCAAGGCGGCCACGCCGGGCAGCTACACGTTCATCCTGCCGGCCACCAAGGAGGTCCCGCGCCGGCTGCTGCACCCGAAGAAGAAGACCGTCGGGGTGCGGATCCCGAACCACGTGGTCACCCAGGCGCTGGTCGCCGAGCTCGGCGAGCCGCTGGTCTCCAGCACCCTGCTGCTCCCGGGGCACGAGGAGCCGATGACGCAGGGCTGGGAGATCAAGGAAGAGCTCGACAACCAGATCGACGCGGTCATCGAGGGCGAGGCGGGCACCGAGCCGACCACCGTCGTGGACTTCTCCGACGACGGCCCCGAGGTGGTCCGGGTGGGCTCGGGAGACCCGGCCCCGTTCGAGTGAACCCTTGCGATTCGCAAGAAACTGCCTGATGGTGGCGGGTGAGCGTTAGTCAGTTACCTCACCCGCCCCGGAGGGACTCATGCGACGTGCTCTGCTCGCCCTGACCGTTCTGCTCCTCACCGCGCTGCTGCCGGCCTCCGCGCAGGCCTACGCCAACGCCTTCTTCCCGACCCAGAGCAGCGGCAACCGCGGCGCCGACGTCCAGGCGATCCAGTTCCTGCTGCAGTACGCCGGGCAGTCCGTCGACGGGGACGGCGTCTTCGGCGCGACCACGGTCTCGGCCGCGAAGGCGTTCCAGACGGCCAAGGGCCTGGGCGTCGACGGGATCGTCGGACCGCAGACGTGGGGAGCGCTGACGCCGACGCTCCGCTCCGGTGACAGCAACGCGGCGGTGAAGGCGTTGCAGGTCGAGCTGAACGCGAAGCGCCGCCTCGGCCTCCCGGTCGACGGTGTCTTCAGCACGGCGGTCCGCGACGCGGTCGTGTCGTTCCAGTCGCACGCGGGTATCGGCGCGGACGGCGTCGTCGGCCCGATCACCTGGCGCAATCTGGCCTGGCACTACGACTACCCCGACTTCAGCGCGAACCTGTGCGACCAGGACCCGGACGGCAACGGTACGGCGGCCAACTGGGCAGCCGCTGCGCCGGTAGCGCAGCTGGAAGCCGCGGCTCGTTCGTTCGCATCCACCGGCCAAGGCAAGGTCCCGTACGGCGACGCGGGCTTCGAACACGGCGGTGACATCCCCGGCCACGCCAGCCACGACAACGGGATGGACATCGACATCTGGCCGATCCGCACCGACAACGGCCAGTGCACCGCGGGGCGCATCACCTGGGAGTCCACGACGTACGACCGGGCCGCTACCCGCCAGCTGATCCAGGCCGTCCGCGCCGCGGCGCCGGGCCATGTGAAGTACATCTGGTTCAACGATCCGACCCTGATCAGCGAGGGCCTGACGCAGCAGTGGCCGGCCCACGACAACCACCTGCACGTCCGCTACTGCGAGAAGGTCCACCCCAACAGCACCTACGTCTGCTGACACACTGTCCGGCGTGACCTACACCCTCGATCTGAACCCCGACGAGCTGCTCACCACGACCCGTACCGTCCGCAAGCGGCTCGACCTCGAGCGGCCGGTGCCGATGGAGCTGATCCGGGAGTGCATCGAGATCGCGTTGCAGGCCCCGTCGGGCAGCAATCGGCAGACGTGGCACTGGCTGGTGATCACGGACGCCGAGAAACGCGCCGCGGTCGGCGAGTACTACCGGCGGGCCGTCGAGCAATACCTGGCCGGACCGGGCGCGGCGGGCAAGCTGCACGCCGATGACCCCGAGCGCGGGCCGGTCCAGCGCCGGGTCGGTGACAGTGTGGCCTACCTGGGCGAGCGGATGGGGCAGGTGCCGGTGCTGGTCATTCCCTGCCTGGAGGTGCGGAAGCTGCCGGCCGGGAACCAGGCCGGGCTGTGGGGCTCGATCCTGCCGTCGGCGTGGAGCTACATGCTCGCCGCGCGGGCCCGTGGCCTCGGTACGGCGTGGACGACGCTGCACCTGACCTACGAGGAGGAGGTGGCCGAGCTGCTCGGGCTGCCCGAGGAGATCCGGCAGACGGTGCTGATCCCGACGGCGTACACGATCGGGACCGGCTTCAAGCCCGCGGCCCGGCAGCCGCTCGACGACGTCCTGCACATCGACGGCTGGTGATCAGGACGCCGCCATCTCCTCGATGGTCAGGCCGCTGAGGACCGACCGGGGCTCGGTGACGGTCAGGTCGAGGTCCGGGTCGGCGTCGGCGTCCTTCACCTTCACCAGCAGCCAGTCGCCGCCGGTGCGGGTGAATGCCCAGGCGCCGTTGAGCTTGACGCCGTGCAGTTGCACCTTCAAGTGTCCGCGGTCGATCGCCTCGGCCGGATCGACGAGTTGCTGCCGGTCGTCGCGGGTCAGGTTCGTGTAGACGCCGGCGTCCCAGACGATCACCGCACCGCTGCCGTACTGCGCGTCGCGATGCACGCCCTCGTACGACGCGTACTCGAGGTCGTGGTCGCTCGTGAACACCGCGAGCCGCTTCACGATCGGGTCCAGCGACGGCCCCCGCGGCACCGCCCAGGACTTGAGCACCCCGTCCACCTCCAGCCGTACGTCGTAGTGCAAGCGCCGGGCATCGTGCAGTTGCACGACGAAGATCGGCCTGGCCAACGGTGGCTCCTGACGAATTCGAGTTACCGCTAACGGTCTGTCATCTTGCGGTTGTAGGCTGGCCTCTGGCTGAGCAACCAGCCCTCCACACTCTCCTCCATCATCCGCCCCTGTCACGAAGCAGGTGCCATGCCCGTAGCCACCTCACCGGCGCGGCCGATCGCCGTACAGATCCGCATCGGCGGACGCTGGATCGCGGGTCAGGAGCTGGGCCGCCGGACCGGAGCGGCCGGGACCGACGAGGTTCTCGTCAGTCACCACGGCCATCTCGTCTGGATCGACCAGCACCAGGTCCGCGAGTCCCGAAGCTGAAACCCCTTACGGACAAGGGCTTTCAGCAAAGAGCTTTCGCAACCAAGTTACCGATCTCGATCGCGGACGCCGACCCACTCGGGTCGAACAGCGTCCGGGTCAATGCGAACGTGACGCCTGAGCGGGTGTCCGCCCAGGCGACGCTGCCACCCATGCCGGGCCACCCGAAGGTCGCCGGGCTCTCGTCGGCGCTCGACCCCAACCGCCCGATCGAGTAGCCGAGCGCCAGCGTCGCCGGATTGCCGAGCAGCTCGTCCTGCGCGACCAGTGCCGGCCCGGTGATCACCGGCACCGCCTCCGGCCGGACCAGTCGCACTCCGTCGACCTCGCCGATCAGGGCGGCGTACAGCTTGGCGATCCCGCGGGCGGTCAGGATCGCGCTCGACGCGTCCTCGATCGCGAGCAGCTCGGGCCGGTTGACCACCGCTGCCCGCGGCTGCATCGCGCGCGGAACGACCTGCTCGAACATTCCGGCCAGCATCGCGAACGTCTCCTCGGCGCCCTCGGGCTCCACCAGTTGTGCGAGCCGGTGCCGCTGGTTTCCGGGCAGGGCGAAGAACACGTTTTCCTCGATGCCGAGCGGGGTCAGGACCTCCCGCAGTACGTCGGAGATCGTCCGGCCGGTCGCGCGCCGGACGATCTCGCCGACCAGGACGCCGAACGTCTCGGCGTGGTAGGTCATCTTCGTGCCCGGCTCCCACCAGGGCTCCGCGGCGGCGAGGCGGTCCGCCTGTTCAGACAGCGTTTTCCGGGTCGTTCCGGGCGGCAGCGCGGGGAGGCCGACCGAATGGGTCAGCACGTGCCGCAACGTCGCCGTGTCCTTGCCGTGCGCCCCGAATTCGGGCCAGATCTCGACGATCGGCCGGTCGTAGTCGAGAGCGCCGCGATCCACCAGCACGTTGGCGACCGTCGCGGACGCGCCCTTTCCGGTGGACGCGGCGAAGTACAACGTCTCGGGCGTGACGCCGTCGCCGGCGACCGCGTCCACGACCAGCTCGCCCTGCCGGTACACCGCGACCTGCAGACCGAGCTCGGTCCCGGCCAGCTCGTCGATCCGCCGTTGTACCTGGTCCTGAAGATCCATCCGTCCATCCTCTCTCTCGCGGGTACGTCGGAGACCGGGCGGAGCTTTTGACACACTGCGCTCGTGGAACTGCGGCAGCTGGAGTATTTCGTGGCGGTGGCGCACGAGCGGAGCTTCACGCTGGCCGCCCGCCGGTTGCACGTGGTGCAGAGCGCGGTCAGTGCGGCGATTTCCGCGCTGGAGAAGGACCTGAAGGTGACGCTGTTCGAGCGCAACGCCCAGCGGGTGGTGCTGACCGAGGCCGGTACGGCGTTGCTCCCGGAGGCGCTCGCCGTGCTCGACGCGGTCCAGGGCGCCCGGGACGTCGTCGACGAGCTGGGCGCCGGGATGCGCGGGCGCGTGCGCGTCGGACTGCTGCCGGGGCTCGGGCTGATCGACCTGCCGGCAGCCGCGGGCGAGTTCCGCCGCCGGCATCCGAATGTCGAGCTGCAGCTGCGGGTCGAGCCGGAAGGGTCCGCGGGCGTCGTCGTCGGGCTCCGGAACGGCGATATCGACGTCGGATTCCTCGGCGTCGCGCAGGGCAGTGTGCCGCGCGAGCTGACCGCCTGGGAGCTGCTGCGGGTTCCGCAGGTGCTGGCGGTACCGGTCGGGCATCGGCTGGCCCGCCGGCGGTCGGTGCGGGTGGCCGACCTGGCCGACGAGGCGTTCGTGGACTTCCCGCCGGGCTTCGGGACGCGGACGCTGATCGACCAGAAGTTCGAGGCCGCCGGGATCGAGCGGCGCGTGGTCGTCGAGGCGATCGGCATCGAGAACGGCGTGCAGTTCCTGTCCCACGGGGTCGGCCTCGGCATCCTTCCGGCGTACGCCGTCGCGGACGTCGACGCGCTCCGGGCCGTGCCGATCGCGGACGAGACGTTCCAGTGGTCGCTGTACATGGCGACGTTGAAGCGGCGGAAACCGACCGCCGCGCTGCGTGCTCTGCTCGGCCTGGTGGGCAGTCACCTGAACCAGCCGCCCGGCACCGAGCTCGGCCGGGACTTGGATCAACAGAATTGATCTTCGCATCGTTTTGGTTCGTTGGATTTGATCCATCCGGCGGCGCACGATCGAGATGTCAGCAGCACACGACATCGAGATCAGGAGCAGGAACGATGACTGAACGAGTGGCGATCGTGACCGGCGCATCGAGCGGGATCGGCCGCGAGGCCGCGATCCGGCTCGGCCGCGACGGCTTCGCCGTGGTGATCGGGTACGGCGGCGGCCGGGCCGGCGCCGAGCAGACCGTCAAGGAGGTCGAGCAGGCCGGCGGCCGCGCGATCGCGGTGCAGGCCGACGTGGCCGACGAGACCGCGGTGAGCGCGCTGTTCGACCGGGCCGAGGCCGAGTTCGGCGGTGTCGACGTGGTCGTCAACGCGGCCGGGATCATGCCGCTGGCGCCGCTGGCCGAGCTCGACCTGGACGTGTTCGACCAGGTCGTCCGGACCAACCTGCGCGGCACGTTCGTGGTCGACCAGCAGGCTGCCCGGCGGGTTCGGGACGGCGGCGCGATCGTCAACATCAGCAGCTCGCTGACGCTGCTCGCGCGCCCGGCGTACTCGGCGTACGCCGCGAGCAAGGGCGGTGTGGAGGCGATCACGCTGATCCTGGCCCGCGAGCTGCGCGGCCGGAACATCACCGTCAACGCCGTCGCCCCCGGCCCGACCGCGACGCCGCTGTTCCTGAACGGCAAGCCGCAGGAGCTGATCGACCGGATCACCGCCGAGCCGCCGCTCGAGCGCCTCGGCCGGCCCGAGGACATCGCCGAGATCATCGCGTTCCTGGCGGGCCCGGCGCGCTGGATCAACGGCCAGGTCATCTACGCCAACGGAGGTTCGGCAGCATGAGCAAGATCGTTCTGATCAGCGGCGCGTCCAGCGGTTTCGGGGCCCTGACCGCCCGGGCCCTCGCCGACGCCGGCCACACCGTGTACGCCGGGATGCGCGACATCGCCGGCCGGAACGCGTCGGCCGCCGCCGACGCCAAGCAGTACAGCGCCGACCTCCGGCCGATCGAGCTCGACGTGAGCTCGGACGAGTCCACCCAGCGGGCGGTCCGCACCGTCGTCGGCGAGCAGGGGCGGTTCGACGTACTGATCCACAACGCCGGTCACATGGTCACCGGTCCGGCCGAGGCCTTCACGCCGGAGCAGTTGCTCGACCTCTACGACACCAATGTCGTCGGCACCCAGCGGCTGAACCGCGCCGCGCTGCCGGTACTGCGCGAGCAGCGCGACGGTCTGGTGGTGTGGGTCGGCAGTTCGAGCACCCGGGGCGGCACCCCGCCGTACCTCGCGCCGTACTTCGCCGCGAAGGCCGGCATGGACGCCATGGCGCAGAGCTACGCGCTGGAGCTGGCCCGGTTCGGGATCGAGACGACGATCGTCGTCCCGGGTGCGTTCACCCACGGCACCAACCACTTCCTGCACAGCGGAACGCCGGCCGACGCCGACGTGGTCGCGGCGTACGAGACGCAGTACGCCGGACTGATGGACCAGGTCGGTCAGCGACTGGCCGAGCTCGAGCCGGAGTGGTCGAACGTCGCTGAGGTCGCGACGCTGATCGCCGAGGTGGTCGGCACCGAGAAGGGCAAGCGGCCGTTCCGGGTCAGCTACGACCCGTCCGACGACGGAGCGATCGTGGTGAACGCGGTGGCCGACCGGATCCGCGCGGAGTTCCTGCGCCGGGTCGGCCTCGACGACCTGCTGCATCCGGTCGCGTGATCGACCGGCACGCCCACTTCCTGCTGCCGGAGTACGTCGCGGCGGCGGAGCGGGCGGGCCACCTCCGGCCGGACGGGATGTCCCGCTGGCCGGAGTGGTCGGTCCGGCAGCACCTGGCGGCGATGGACGCGGCGGGGACCGAGAAGGCGGTCCTGTCGGTCCCGTCGCCCGGCATCCACTTCGGCGACGGCTACCGCTGCGCCGCGGCGTAGTCGAGAGCGAACCGGGTGGTCCGTTCCACCTCGGAGTCCGTCCCGACCGGGCAGACGAGGAACTCCGTCGTCCCGGCGTCCGCGAAGCGCTGCAGTTCCTTGGCCACCGTCTCCTCGTCACCGAGCACCGCGGTGTCCTCCGGGCCTGCCTTGCCGCCACGGTCCAGGACAGCGCGGTACGCCGGCATGTCACCGGCGGCCCCGAACCGCTCGCGGATCCACTGCCGCGTGGCGTCCGGGTCATCCGTGACCGCGACGCAGACGCCCGCGACCACCTGCGGTGCCGGACGCCCCGCCGCGGCCGCCGCCCGGTCGATCGTGGGGCGGATGAAGTCCTCGATCACCTCGGGGCCCGCCCAGCTGGTCGTCGTACCGGCGGTCAGCTCGCCCGCGGTCTTCAGCATCCGCGGGCCGAGCGCGGCCAGGATCAGCTCGGGCGCCTCGGCGCCGGCGATGTCCAACTGGCCGCGCGCGGTCAGTCGCTCGCCGGCATAGTCGCTCGGCTCACCGGCGAGCAGCGGCCCGAGTGCCTCGACGTACTCGCGCACGTACGCCGCCGGGCCGTCCATCGACAGGCCGAGCATGCCCTCCACCATGTGCGGGTGGCTCGAGCCGACGCCGAGCGTCAGCCGGTTGCCGGTCAGCACCTGCACGCTGAGCGCCTGGGCCGCCAGTGCGAGCGGATGCCGCGGATAGACCGGAACGACGCCGACGGCGTACCCGATGCTCGAGGTGTACGGCGCGACGCCCGCGATCAGCGTCAGCGCGTCCCACCCGAGCCGCTGGCTGAACCAGATCCGGTCGATGCCGGCGTCCTCGGCAGCCTTCGCGGCGGCGCCGATCTCGTCGACGGCCCGGCCCTCTTCGTCGATCCACAGTCCGATTCTCATGTCCACCAGTCAACGGAAGCGGCGGCCGCCGACCCAGACGCAGTTACGCTGTGCAGCGATAAGGGATCGTGATCGCCGGAGGTGTCCGATGGAGCTGCGGCAACTGCGGTACTTCGTCACCGTCGCCGAGGAACTGCACTTCGGACGGGCCGCCGAGCGGCTGAACATCGTGCAGCCGGCCGTCAGTCAGCAGGTCGCCCGACTCGAACGTGAGCTGGGCCTGCGGCTCCTCGACCGCTCGTCGCGCCACGTGCGGCTGACCGGCGACGGCGAACGAATGGTGCGCGAGGCGCGGGCCGTCCTGGCCGCGGCCGATCGTGCTTCGGAGGTGGCCGCGGAGCTGGCGTCCGGGCGTTCCGGCGTACTGCGCATCGGCACCGCCCCCGGCCTTCGCGACCGCCTCGAGCGCGGCCTCGCGACCCTCCGCACGCACACGCCGGACCTCGAGATCCAGGTGAGCTCCGGGTCGACGGTGGAGTATCTGACTGCGCTGCGGTCGGGGGATCTGGATGTCGCGTTCGTTCGCGGTGAGGTCGCGGCCGTGGACCTGCGGGTCGTCGAGCTCTGGCGCGATCCGCTGTCCGTGCTGGTCCCGACGGCGTACCGCGCGGACGACGGTGTGAAGCTGATCGACCTGGCCGGAATGCCGCTGCGGTTGCCCGACGACCCGTGGCTGCAGGACCACCTCCTGACAGCCTGTCGGGAGGGTGGGTTCGAGCCGCGGATCGGGCGGCCGATCGACGACTTCGAGGCGGCTGTCGTGGAGATGTCGACGGGTTCGCCGGCGTGGACCGTGGTGTACGGAACGGCGTGCGAGGCGGCCGAGGGCGCCTTGTGGATGGGACCGCTCAATCCGCCCAGGACCGCCCCCGGGAACCTGCTGACGGTGGCGGGGCAGTCGTCCGAGTGCGTCGACGTACTGGTAGCGGCGTTCGGATGAGGACCTCCGGCGGGCCCTGACAGCTCCGCCGGAGGCCGGGTGTTGATTACTCAACAAGCACCGGATCGTACGGTGGAAATCGCGTTCCGAGGAGAGTCCGTCTCATAATTGGTCAGGGAACTTTTGGTGGCTCCCGGTGCACGATCGCTGACGGTGCGGGATTAAAGTTGGTAGTCGCAACCAAATACCGGGCTGGGTGAGGACCCCAAGTCAGCCGTTTCCGCCTCGAGGACAGCGCACGTCGCTGCCCCCGGTCGTAGCGTTCCCGCCGTACGAAACGGAAACCGATGTCTGCCACCCAGACCCCGCCGGCCCCCGGCGCCACTCCGACCCGGTACCGCTCGCGGTACGCCGACGACGCGCCGGCCGCACCACCGCCGGCCGCGTCCGGTGACCCCGAGCTTTCGCACCGCGAGATCCTGGAGATCCTCGCCGGACTGCTCGCCGCGCTGTTCACCGCGGTGCTCAGCTCGACCATCGTGAGCAACGCGCTGCCGACGATCATCGCGGACCTCGAAGGCACGCAGACGCAGTACACCTGGGTGGTCACCGCCAGCCTGCTCGCGATGACCGTGTCCACACCGGTGTGGGGCAAGCTGTCCGACCTGGTCAGCAAGAAGCTGCTCGTGCAGCTCGCGATCATCCTGTTCGTGATCGGCTCGATGCTGGCCGGCGCCGCGCACAACGTCCCGTTCCTGATCGGCGCGAGGGTTCTGCAGGGGCTCGCGATGGGCGGGCTGATGGCGCTCGCGCAGGCGATCGTCGGCGCCGCGATCCCGCCGCGCAACCGCGGCCGGTACTCGGGGTACATGGGCGCGGTGATGGCGCTCGCGACCGTCAGCGGACCGCTGGTCGGCGGGGTGATAGTCGACACCTCGTGGCTCGGCTGGCGGTGGTGCTTCTACGTCTGCGTGCCGCTCGCCGTCGTGTCGCTGATCGTCCTGCAGCGGTTCCTGCAGTTGCCGGTGGCGAAGCGTCGCGTCCGGATGGACTATCTCGGCGCGGTGCTGATCGCGGGCGCGGCCAGCCTGCCGCTGATCTGGGTGTCGTTCGCGGGTGAGCACTTCCCGTGGTGGTCGTGGCAGACCGGCGCGTACCTCGGCGGTACGGCGGTGCTCGCGATCCTGGCCGTGGTGGTCGAGACCCGGGCCGCCGAGCCGCTGGTGCCGATGCGGGTGGTCCGGGAGCGGACCACGGCGCTGGCGATCGTCGCCAGCGTGGCGGTCGGGATGGGGATGTTCGGCAGCGCGGTGTTCCTCGGGCAGTACTTCCAGGTGGCCCGCGGGTACAGCGCGACCGAGGCCGGGTTGCTGACGATCCCGATGATGTTCGGCTCGTTCCTCGGGTCGGTCGGGTCGGGGCAGCTGATCACCCGGTTCGGCAAGTGGAAGCGGTACCTGGTGATCGGCGCGCTGTTCCTGACCGTGGGCCTCGGGCTGCTCGGGACGATCGACCACACCTCGCCGTACTGGTACGTCGGGCTCGGGATGCTTGCCATGGGCATCGGGATGGGCATGACGATGCAGAACCTGGTGCTCGCGGTGCAGAACACGGTGGACGTCAGCGAGGTCGGGGCGGCGAGCGCGACGGTGACGTTCTTCCGCAGCCTCGGCGGCGCGGTCGGGGTGTCCGTGCTCGGCGCGATCCTCGCCACCCGGGTGACGGATCTGATCACCGAGCACCTGCGCGACCTCGGCCCGGCCGCGGCCTCCGGCGGCTCGGGCAGCCTGCTGGACGTGAACTCGTTGCCGGGCCCGATCCAGGAGATCGTCCGGCACGCGTACGGCGACGCCACCGGGCGGATCTTCGTGATCGCCGCCGGGGCCGCCGTGGTGAGTCTGCTCGCGGTGCTGTTGATCCGCGAGGTCCCGCTGCGACAGACGGTGGCGATGCGGAACGACGACCAGGGCGAGGCCGGCGCCCCGTCGGACCAGGAGATCTCCGACGATCCGGCCGAGCGGGCTGCCGTCGTCGCGCTGGACGTGATCACCTCGGCGGAGCGTACGGCGCGCGAACGCGAGCGGGAGGCCGGCGAACGGGTGCAGGCCGCCGCGCACACGATCCGGCAGATGCGGACCGACGTCGCGGACCTGTTCACCCGCGTGGACCAGCAGATCGCCGCGCTCGAGAACACCCTCCCCGATGCGGACATCCCGCACCCCGCGGCGGCGATCCTCGACTCCCAGCGCCCGGCCGGCGAGCTCGTCGACGAGCTCCGCCGGTACGAGCTCAGCGTCCTCAGCGCCAGCCAGCGCACCGCCGACCACCTCCGCGAAACCGCGCGTACTGAGGCCGACCAGCTGCGCACGACCGCGCGGACGGACGCTGACCAGCTGCGGACAACTGCGCGTACGGAGGCTGACCAGCTGCGGACGGCCGCGCGGACCGAGGCGGATCAGGTGCTGGCCGAGGCTCGCTCCGAGGAAGCGGAGATCCGCGCCCGGATCGCCGAGCTCGAAGCCGTCGAGCACCGCCTGCTCGGCACGATCCGCGACAACCTCTCCAGCACCCCGCACCCGCCGGCCGCGCCACCCGATCGCGAGGCCGCGCACCAGACCTTCCCGCCCGCCCACGCGCCCGCCTCCGGCAACGGCTACCCCGAGGACGCCCACCACCGCCAACCCTTCGGCTGACCAGCCAATTTGCCTGGCTGACCAGCCAAATGCGGGGTTCTGCACCCGTACTCAGGGTACGGAACCCCCAACTTCGCTGGTCGGCCAGGCAAATTCCGCGGGAGACCGGCCGGGCGGGTCGGCTGTCGGGGTGGGGTGGCATGCTTCGGGGTACGGCGTCGGGTGAGGAGCGGGTGTGGGGTTGTGGGACGTGGAGCAGGTGGTGGGGCTCGCGCCTGATGCCGCGTCGGTGAAGGCCGGGCAGGGGTTGGCTCGGGGGGAGAAGTGGTCGGGCGCGGGGGCTACGGATCGTGCGGTCTGGGGGTTGTGCCAGGGGAGTGGGAAGCAGCCCTACCAGACCGGCGTGGACCTGAGCGGCCCGGCGTACAAGTGCTCTTGCCCGTCGCGGAAGTTCCCCTGTAAGCACGCGCTCGGGCTGCTGTTGTTGTGGGCGAAAGGCGAGGTGCCTGCGGCGGACGAGCCGGACTGGGTGCGGACCTGGATCAGCCAGCGTGCCGAGCGGCCGGAGCGGAAGCCGGGCGAGGTCGCCGACCCCGTCGCGGCACAGGAGCGGGCCGCCCGGCGGGCGGACCGGGTGTCGGCGGGCCTGGCGGAGTTGGCCGGCTGGCTGGACGACCAGGTCCGGCAGGGCCTCGGCGGATTCGACCAGCGGGCGTACGCCGAGCTGAGCCGGCTGGCGGCCCGTATGGTCGACGCGCAGGCGCCGGGAGTGGCAGGAGCGGTACGCCGGGCAGCGGCTGCCGTCGGACGCGGTCACGGCTGGCCGGGTGAGCTGCTCGAGGAACTGTCCCTGATCCATCTCGTCGTCGCCGCGCACGGTCGCCTCGCGGATCTTCCGCCGTCCCTCGCCGACACCGTGCAGAGCCGCATCGGCTGGACGACCGAGACCGCGCGCGTGCTCGCGGACGGCGAGAAGATCAAGGACGACTGGCTGATGCTCGGGCGGGTGGTCGAGCCGGACGAGCGGCTCACGGTCCGCCGGGTATGGTTGCGCGGGGCAACGACCGGGCGGATCGGGCTGATCCTGACGTTCGCAGCCGCCGGGCGACCGCTGGACCCACTGCCCGCCCGCCCTGGCGAGTACGTGCCGGGCGCGCTCTCGTTCTACCCGGGGGCGCTGCCGATGCGCGCCCTCCTGACCCAGACCGATCCGCGCCGGCCAGCGTCGCGTCCAGCTGGTCTCACAGTCCGCCAGGCACTGGCGTCGTACGTCGAATCCCTCGCCGCCGACCCGTGGAACGAGCGCTGGCCGCTGGTGCTGCGGGACGTCCGCCCAGCGCCGTACGGCGAAGGCTGGGCGCTCGTCGACAGCGCCGGCGACGGGTTGGAACTGCTGCCGGGGTGGGATCCGATGAAGCTGCTGGCCGTGTCGGCGGGCGACCCGGTCACCGTGGCCGGCGAATGGAACCGCGCCGGCCTCCGCCCGATGACCTGCTGGCGTGACGACCGGCCGGTGATCCTGTGACCAGCGACGATCGGATGGTGGCAGCGTGAAGGGCTGGGACGGCCTGGTCAGCTCGGCGTTGCTGGGCACCGACCGGCGGCCGGTGCATTTCGAGGAGCTGCCGCAGCACATCCAGGCGCGCCTCGGCGACGGCAACCTGCTCGACGCCGCCGCGCTCGCGACCGTGTACAAGCGGGCCGGTCGCAAACCCCTGCGTGGTCTCGAACCGCTCCCGGCCGCGCCCGGCGAGGACCGGCCCTTGCCGCGACCCGGGGCGGTGCGACGACTGGCCGCGATGCTGGGCGGATTCCAGACGTCCGCGCTGGGTGAATGGCTGCGGACCGCGGACGACAACGGCTGGGGTGTCCCGCCCGAACACCTGCCTGCGCTCGCTGACTACGCGCGCAACCGTGCCCAGTACCGTCCGCTCGTCATCGCCGTGGCCGGGCGTCGCGCGCGGTGGCTCGCGGAACTCAACCCCGAATGGCGGTTCCTGCACGCGGCGGTTGCTGAGAGCAACGATCCGGAGCTGTGGACGCACGGGAACGCGATCCAGCGGCGGACCTGGCTGCGCGCCGCCCGCAGTCAGGATCCGGCCGCCGCCCGCGCGGCGCTGGTCGAGGTCTGGCCGGCCGAGTCGGCCGGTACGCGCGCCGACTTCCTCGGGTTGTTCGCCGACAACCTCGCGCTGCCGGACGAGGAGTTCCTGGAGTCCGTGCTCGACGACCGTTCCCGCGAGGTACGGCGGCTGGCCGCGCGACTGCTCGCCCGCTTGCCGGGATCGCAGTACGGCGTCCGCATGACCGAGCGGCTGCACTCGCACCTGACCCCGGCGCAGGGCGTGCTCGCGGTCGACCTGCCGCGCCGGATGACACAGTCGATGGAACGCGACGGTCTCGACTCGCAGAACCCGGAAGGCGTCGGCAAACGGGCCTGGTGGTTCCAGCAGATCGTCGCCAACACGCCGCTGGCGGCGATGGACATCGCCTGGTTGCACACACCTGTCGAGGGATGCGCGCCCGGGGTGTTGCAGGCAGGCTGGGCAGAGGCGGCGATCCGCGAGGGCGCCGTCGGTTCGGAGCCGGACGACACTGCCGGGCGGGCCGCCGAATGGGCGCGGGAGTTGTTGCTGGCGAACGCCGACCTCGGCAGCCGCGGTCCGGCCGAGCTGCTCCGTCTGCTGCCACCGAACGAGTGGGCGAGCGCCGTCGACGCACTGCGCAAGTCCGTCGACGTCGCCGAGTTGGTGGGCGGCCTGCCCGTACCGTGGCCGGCTCCGCTGGGCCGGATGATTCTCGACCAGCTCGCCAAGGTCGGTACCAATCGCGCCTGGGCCCGCCTCGCCAGTATCGCGGCCCGCGCGGTGCCGCCCGACGTACTCGACCATCCGATCACCCGCGAACCGACCGGCGAGGAAGACACCTGGCTTCGCCGCCTCGTCGAGACCCTGACCTTCCGCCGCGAGATGTACGAGGAGCTCACATGAACGAAGTACTGCGCCCGCATGCGGAGGTCGAGTATGCCGACGAGCTGCAAGCGCTGCGCGCGACGGACGACCGGCCGCGACCGCCGGCGTGGCAGCTCTCGCCGGCCGCCGTAGTCACGTATCTGCTCGGCGGGAAGGCCGGTGACACCGAGATCTCACCGAAGTACGTCGGCCCGCGCCGGCTGATCGAGGTCGCGGTCGCCACGCTCGCGACGGATCGCGCGCTGCTGCTGCTCGGCGTTCCGGGAACGGCGAAGACGTGGGTCAGCGAGCACCTCGCGGCCGCGATCAGCGGCGACTCGACCCTCCTGGTGCAGGGGACCGCGGGCACCGCCGAGGAAGCGATCCGGTACGGCTGGAACTACGCACAGCTGATTGCCCAGGGCCCCAGTGAGGCGGCGCTCGTGCCGAGTCCTGTGCAGCGCGCGATGGCGGACGCGAAGATCGCCCGGATCGAGGAGCTGACCCGGATGCCGTCCGACGTCCAGGACGCGCTGATCACGATCCTGTCCGAGAAGGCGCTGCCGATCGCCGAGCTGGCTACGGAGGTCCAGGCCCGCAAGGGATTCAACGTCATTGCCACCGCCAACGATCGCGACAAGGGCGTCAACGAACTCTCCAGCGCGCTCCGCCGGCGGTTCAACACCGTCGTCCTCCCGCTGCCCGATTCCGCCGAGGACGAGGTGGAGATCGTCTCCCGCCGGGTCGCCCAGCTCGGCTCGGCGCTCGAGCTGCCGCAGCCGGACGACGCGCTGGAGGAGATCCGCCGGGTGGTGACGATCTTCCGCGAGCTCCGCTCCGGCCGCACCGAGGACGGCCGGACCGCGGTGAAGTCCCCGTCCGGCACGCTCTCCACCGCCGAGGCGATCAGCGTCGTCACCGGCGGCCTCGCCCTCGCGGCGCACTTCGGCGACGGCGTGCTGCGGCCGACGGACGTGGCCGGCGGCATCCTCGGCGCGGTGGTCAAGGACCCGTCGGCGGACCGCGTCGTGTGGTCGGAGTACCTCGAGACCGTGGTCCGGGAACGCGACGACTGGGCCCCGTTCTACCGCGCCTGCCGAGAGATCTCCGGATGACCGTTCACCTGCTCGGGATCCGGCATCACGGACCGGGGTCGGCGCGGGCGGTGGCGGCCGCGCTGGCCGAGCTGCGGCCGGACATCGTCCTGATCGAGGGACCGCCGGAGGCCGACAAGATCGTCGAGCTGGCGGCGTCGGAGGAGATGGAGCCGCCGGTCGCGCTGCTGGCCTACGCGGTGGACGATTCGACCCGGGCGGCGTTCTGGCCGTTCGCGGTGTTCAGCCCGGAGTGGCAGGCGATCAGGTACGGGCTGGCGGCCGGGGTGCCGGTGCGGTTCTGCGACCTGCCCGCGGCGCAGCAGTTCGGCTCCGCGGGCGGCCGATCCGTGTCGATGGACCCGTTGGCGACACTGGCCGAGGCGGGCGGGTACGACGACCCGGAGCGCTGGTGGGACGACGTGATCGAGTCGCGCCGCGGGGGCGCCGAACCGTTCACGGTGATCGCGGACGCGATGCGGGAGCTGCGGCACGGCGAGGAAGCTCCGCTTGATTCCTTCCCCGCCCCACCGCCCCGGTCAGGAGGCCGGGAGGCGCAGCGCGAGGCGTACATGAGAACCGTTCTGCGTAAGGCGATCCGGGACGGCTTCGAGCGGATCGCGGTGGTCTGCGGCGCCTGGCACGTTCCCGCGCTCGAGCTGCCGTTGCCTCCGGCAACACACGACCAGCGGATCCTGAAGGGCCTGCCGAAGCGCAAGGTCGCCTGCACCTGGGTGCCGTGGACGCACGGCCGGCTGGCCGCGGCGAGCGGGTACGGCGCCGGCATCACGTCACCTGGCTGGTACCACCACCTCTTCACCGCACCGGACCAGATCACGACCCGCTGGCTGGCCAAGGTGGCCGAGGTACTGCGCAACGAGGACCTGCCCGTGTCCAGCGCGCACGTGATCGAGGCGGTCCGCCTCGCCGACACGTTGGCGGCGCTACGGGAACGTCCACTCGCCGGGCTCAGCGAGGTGACCGAAGCGACGCGGGCGGTGCTCTGCGGAGGGAACGACGTACTGCTGGATCTGGTGACCCGCGAGGCCGTCGTCGGGGAGCTGCTCGGATCGGTGCCGGGGGAGACGCCGCAGGCGCCGGTGGCCGCGGACCTGGCGGCGCAGGCGCGGCGGTTGCGGATGAAGCGGGATCCGAGCGAGCGCGTGATCGAGCTCGACCTGCGCAAGCCCAACGACCTGGACAAGTCCAGGCTCCTGCACCGGCTGCGGATCCTCGGCGTGCAGTGGGGCGTGCCGGCCACCGACGAGCGGCGCGCGCAGGGCACGTTCCGGGAGATGTGGCGACTGGCCTGGGATCCGGGTCTGGAGGTCGAGCTGGTCGCGGCCGGCGCCCACGGTACGACGGTGCTCGGCGCCGCGACGTCTGTGATGCTGAAGGACGCCGACTCGCCGACGCTGGCCGACGTCACGGCGGCCTTGGAGAAGTCGTTGCTCGCCGACCTCGCGGAGGCGCTGCCGCCGCTGCTGCGCGGCATCGACACCAGGGCGGCGGCCGATGCCGATGTCGGGCATCTGATGGCAGCGCTCCCCGCGCTCGCCCGAGCCTCGCGGTACGGCGACGTCCGCGGGACCGACACGGCCGGGCTGGCCTCGGTCGCGGGCCGAATGGTGTCGCGGGTGTGCGCTGGTCTCGCCCGGACCGTGCACGGGCTGGACCCGGACGCGGCGGCCGCCGTCCAGGAGCTGATCGACGGCGTCCAGGACGCGACGATGCTGCTGGCCGACGACATACGCTCGGAGTGGCTCAACACGTTGCAGGGCTTGAGCGATCGCGCCTCGGTGCCGCCGCTGATCCGGGGCCGGCTGACGCGGTTGATGCTGGACACGTCGAGACTGCCGGACCACGAGGTCGCGCTACGGCTGGGACGTTCGCTGTCGTCCGGTACGCCGACGGCGGACGCGGCCGGGTACGTCGAGGGCTTCCTGGCCGGCGGCGGGTTGCTGCTGGTCCACGACGAGCGGCTGCTCGCGATGGTGGACGGGTGGCTGGCGGCGATCCCCGACGACGCGTTCGTGGAGGTCCTGCCGCTGCTTCGGCGGACGTTCGGCACGTTCGCGGCACCGGAGCGACGGTCGATCGGCGCCCGGGCCCGCGTCCTGAGCGACCCGGCGGCTGCGGTCGTCGCCGATGATGACGACCTCGACGCCGAGCTGGCCGCGACCGCGCTGCCCGTGGTCGCCCGACTCCTGGGGGTCTCATGAGTGACGAGCGGCTTCGCCGGTGGCGCCTCGTGCTCGGCGGTGAAGCGGAGGAAGAGACCGGTACGACGCTGGCGGGCGCGGACCGCTCCGTGGATGCGGCGTTGGCGGCGTTGTACGACGCGGAGGAGGGCTCGGGCACGCAACGTGCCTCCGGGTTGGGTTCGTCGGCGCCGCGGGTCGCGCGCTGGCTGGGTGACATCCGGCAGTACTTCCCGAACACCGTCGTCCAGGTGATGCAGCGGGACGCGGTCGAGCGGCTCGGGATCACGCGGATGCTGATGGAGCCGGAGCTGCTGGGCGCGGTCGAGCCCGACGTCCATCTGGTGTCCACGCTGCTCGCGCTCAACGAGGTGATGCCGGAGGAGACCAAGCAGACCGCGCGGGACGTGGTCGGCCGGGTGGTGGCCGAGCTCGAGGCGCGGCTCGCGGAGCGGACGAGAGCCGCGGTGACCGGCGCTCTCGACCGGGCCGGCCGGACGGCGCGGCCGCGGCACTCCGACATCGACTGGGACCGGACGATCCGGGCGAACCTCAAGCACTTCTCGCCGGCGCTCGGGACGATCGTGCCGGACCGCCTGGTCGGGTATGCACGCCGCAACCACAGTGTGCAGCGGGACATCGTGCTGGCGATCGACCAGTCGGGGTCGATGGCGGAGTCCGTCGTCTACGCGGCGCTGTTCGGGGCGGTGCTCGGGTCGATCCGGACGTTGCGCACGTCGCTGGTCGTGTTCGACACCGCGGTGGTGGATCTGACCGACCAGCTGGACGATCCGGTCGACGTCCTGTTCGGGACCCAGCTGGGCGGCGGGACGGACATCAACCGCGCGCTCGCGTACTGCGAGGAGCTGGTCACGAAGCCGGCCGAGACCGTGCTCGTGCTGATCTCGGACCTCTACGAGGGCGGCATCCGGGAAGAGATGCTGCGGCGGGTGCGTTCCTTGGTGGAGTCCGGCGTACAGGTGGTTGCCCTGCTCGCGCTCGCGGACTCGGGCTCGCCGTCGTACGACGCCGAGAACGCGGCCGCGCTGGCGGAGCTCGGCGTACCGGCGTTCGCCTGCACCCCGGACAAGTTTCCCGACCTGATGGCCGCGGCCATCCGCCACGACGACATCGCCGGCTGGGCCGCGACCAACATCACCTGAGAGGACCTGTTTGATGTCCACTGTCGAACTGACCCGCTTCCGCGTCCTGCCGGAGCGCACGGACGAGCTGCTGGCCGCGCGGGCCGACATGCTGACGGACTTCGAGGCCGACCGCGCCGGGTTCCTGGGCGCACGCCTCGTGCAGCTCCCGGACAACCAGTGGCTGGACATCGTCGACTGGGCCACGCCGGAGGACCTCGCCGCGTCCCGCGAGAAGGGCGCGAACCTGCCCGGTATCGCGCGGTTCTTCGCGGCGATCGACTCGCTCGTCGCCGCCGAGGACGGCGTCAGCGTCCCGTAATTCGCCTGACACCCACGGCCCGCGGTGCGACCGTGGCGGCATGGAGATCAGCGGCTCGGTGGCGGCAGTCTGCTGCTGAAGCACGCGTTCGCGCACTTCGCCGCCACGTCGGTCGACGTCAACGAGCAGAACCCGCAGGCCGTCGGCTTCTACGAGCACCACGGCTTCCGGTTCGCGTCCCGCAGCGAGCACGACTCGACCGGCAAGCCGTACCCGATCCTGCACCTGAAGCGCTAGCCCGCGATCTCGAGGATGTCGATCGGGGTGTACGGGTCGGCCTCGGCGAAGCGGAGGGCCCACTGGACGGCTTCCTCCTTGCTGTCGACGCGGATGATCGACACGCCCGCGACGAGCTCCTTGGTTTCCGCGAACGGGCCGTCGATCACCCGCGGCTGACCCGGCGTCGGGAACGTGACCCGGGCGCCGCGTGAGCTCGGCATCAGGCCCTCGCCGAGCACCAGCACCCCGGCCTGACGCATCTCCTCGAGAACGGCGTCCGCCCGTTCGAGGATCTCCGGATCCGGCGGGTTGCCGGCCTCCAGGCTGTCGTTGGTCTTGTGCAGCAGCATGTACCTCATAGCGCCGACCTTAGTGCGCCCCAGAACGCTTCTGGCACTTCGTGATCGAGCCACGCCGCCACCTCCGCGATCTCCCGCGGGCTGCGCGCGCCCACCACTACGGCCGGTACGGCGGGATGCTTCAGCGGAAACTGCGCCGCAGCAGCCAGCAGCGGTACGTCGTACGCGCCGCAGAGCTCACGCAGTACGTCGATCCGTCGCAGCACGTCTGGCGGGACGCGCTCGTACCCGTTCGGGGCGCCGTGTGCGGTGTCGGCGAGCACGCCGCCGTGGAACACACCCGCGGCGAGCACGGCGATGCCGAGCGTCTCGCACAGCGGGAGCAGCTCGTCGGCGCCGGACTGGTCGAGCAGCGTGTACCGCCCGGCGAGCAGGACGATGTCGGGGCCGCCGTCGGTCTCGCGGAGGAAGCGGGCCGCGACGTCGGCGTGGTTCACGCCGAGCGAGATCGCCCGGATCGTGCCGCGCCCGCGCAGCTCGGTGAGCGCCCGGAAGGCCTCGGTCGACGCGGCCGGGAAGTCCAGCTCCGGGTCGTGGATGTGCAGGACGTCGATCCGGTCGATCCCCATCCGCTCCAGGCTCGCCTCGAACGACCGGATCGTCGCGCCGTACGAGTAGTCCAGCCGCGGCCCCAGCCCGGCCGGCGGCTCCGCCCAGATCGGCTGCAGGTCCGGGCCGCCCGGCTCGATCAGCCGCCCCACCTTGCTGCACAGCACGAACTCGCCCCGCGGCCGCCCGCGCAACGCCAGCCCGGCCCGCTGCTCGGACAACCCGTACCCGTACACCGGGGCGGTGTCGAACAGCCGCACGCCCAGCTCCCAGGCCCGATCGATCGTCGCCACCGCCTGCGCCTGCGGCACCGCGGCGAACATCCCCCCGATCGAGGCCAGCCCCAACCCCAGCTCGCTGACCCGCAATCCCGTCCGCCCCAACTCCACCGTCCGCATGCCTCAGACCGTAGAAGGCCCCACCGACATCCAGCCCGGGGAGATTCGGCAGCTCGACAGGAGGTGTCCGCCGACCCGCCCGTCTTCCAGGCGTGCGCGGGTCGGCGCTCGCCGGTAGTGGGCGTATACGTACTGTCGAGCTGCCGCGCGACGGCTGGGGCTTCCCCTCGTGTGTGCGGCGCGGCACCATCTGGAGATGGGTGAGATCGCGGAGCGGTACCGGCGGCGGGCCGAGGCCTTCGAGCGGAAGGTCGCGGCGGTGCAGCCGGACCAGTGGGGGAACCAGTCACCGTGCGCGAAGTGGACCGCGCGGGACGTGGTGGAGCATGTCGTCACGATGCACGGGACGATGCTGACGCCGGTCGCGCGGAAGCTGGAGCCGGCCGACGACCCGCTGACCGCGTTCCAGGAGGCCCGGGCCGCGATCGAGGACGTCCTCGACGATCCGGTGGCCGCGCTGACCGAGACCGACACACCGAGCGGGCGGCTGACGACCGAGCAGCACATCGACCAGGTGGTGTCCGACGACCTCGTCCTGCACGGCTGGGACCTGGCGCGCGCCACCGAGCAGGACGAGACGATCGACCCGGTCGACCTCGAGCGGCTCTGGGCGACGGCGGTCGCGATCCCGCCCGAGCTGATGGCGAAGTACCGGACGCCGGGCGCGTTCGGCGAGGGCATCGAGGTATACGGCGCCGAAGTGCCCGTGCCGCCGGACGCTCCGCTGCAGGACCGCCTGCTCGGACTCCTCGGCCGCGAGCCCTGACCGATCAGTCGGCGAGGAGCCGCGCGAGGTTGCTCGGGGCGTAGTACGCGGTGGGGTCGGGGCAGATCGGGGCCGCGGCGAGCTGCGCCGGGTCCTGCATCAGGAGGGCGTGGCCTTTCGCGATCGCCGGGTCCAGGTACTCGTGTCCCGGGAGGTCCGCGACCGCCGTACGGCAGCCGAGCGCCATCCCCTCGAACAGGGCGGTGGTGGACACCCCGACCTGGTACGTCGTGGTCGCCAGCAGGTCCAGCGTGCTGCCGCCGGTGGAGAGGTCCACGCCGGACGGAATCGTGTAGTCCGCGGGACGCTCGCTCGGGTGCAGGCGGTACAGGACTTCCAGGTCCGGGCGTTCCTTGGCGACCGCGTCCGCGACCTTCACCAGTTCGGTGCCGATCGTTCCCTGCGACAGGAACACCACACGGCGCTGGTCCTTCGGCCCGGGCTTCGGCAGGAACGGCGCGCCCATCACCTCGGTCCGCATCCCGGCCGGCAGGTCCGCGACGTCGGTCCAGTACGACCCGAAGCACCACAGCTCGTCCGGCTGGTCCGCGACCACCGGCCGGCCGGGGTAGCTGTACCCGAGGTGGAACGGGCTGATCGCGCCGTGCTGCAGCTCGACGACCTGGATCCCGAGATCGCGGGCGGCGCCAACGATGTGCTGGTGGAAGTACGCGACGACCAGGTAGACGGTCGTGATCCGGTGCTTCCGGAGCAGCGCGCGGTAGAGCGCGCGCAGCCGGAGGTGCTTCGGGACCTCGCGGGCCAGCAGCGCGCCGACCGGGATCCGGACACCGGTGAGTTTCTCGAGTGCGTCCGCGATGCCGCGGTCGTCGGCGGTCCGGCGGTGGACCGCGCCGGCGGCGGAGGTGAAGAAGTCCAGGTTCTTGCTGCCCGGCAGCGGGGTGCCGTTGATCCCGGAGTCAAGGATCAGGGCGCGGTCGCCGAGCGCGGCCCGGAGTTCATCGGTGTAGATCTCGACACCGTTCGGTTTCCGGGGGTGCGGTACGACGAGCGCGTCGTACCGGCCGGGGAACGGCGTGCGGGTGACGATGCCGGCGACGTGTTTCCCGACCAGCGCGGCCTTGTCGTACGGCGTCCGCCGGACCGGGTGGGACGCGCCGTGGATCCCGGTGCGGCGGGTCAGCTCATGGAAGACGCGCATCCGGATGATCGGCCAGGGATGCATCCCCTTGACCCGCCACCCGAGCAGATCCAGATCGTTCTCCACCGTCCAGATCGCCGCGCACAGCTCCGCCACCGTCGGCCGAACCGTGCCGTTCCCGGTACTCGTCATGGTTGATCCCTACTATCCCGGCGAGACTACCGACGCCCGAGAAGAACCGGCGGACTGCCTTCAGCAGGTGCGTCTTCCGGCCGAGCAGCAGCCCGGCGAGGGCGAACCCGATGGCCGAGATCACCCGGGCGGAAGCATAGGCCAGCACCAGGACGTAGCTGATCGCGCCCGGGCGGATCAGCAGGCGGCTGATCGTGTCCCCGCTGCCGGAGCGGAAGGCACGCCGGACCAGCCAGCGCAGCGTGGTGCGGCCGACCGGGACCTCCTCGCTGATGCAGGCCTCCTCGCACCAGACGATCCGGAACCCGGCGCGGTGGACGCGGAGGAAGAAGTGCAGGTCGCTGGAGCCGGTGTAGCGGAACGCGGGGTGGAAGCCCGGGGTGACCGCGTGGTAGACGCGCCGGCTGACCAGCGTGTTGTTCGTGTACGCCTTGCGGAGCTCCTCGCCGGTGGTGTGCCGGCCGGTGGAGTCGTGGACGTCGCTGTAGTGGTTCCAGGGCGGGGCGCCGGGCGGGAGGTGGCCCTTCACCGGGCCGGTGACGACGTCGGCGCCGGTCGACTCCCAAGCTTCCAGCAGCGTCCGCAGCCAGCCGGGCGGGGCGACCTCGTCGTCGTCGACGAAGATCAGCGCGTCGTCGTTCCAGCACAGCTCGACGGAGCGCTCCCGGGCGAAGGGGATCCCCGGCTCCGGTTCCACCACGGACTCGACCGGGTACGGCGTACCGTCGGCGAACTCCGCCAGCACCTGCGCGGCCGACCCCTCCGCGTCGTTGTCCACCACGACGATCCGGATCGCGTAATCCCCGTCCGCGGGCAGCTCCTGCGCCTGCAAACTCGTCAACAACCCCCGCAACAGAGCAGGTCGCCTGAAGGTAATCACCGCAATGGCGACACTCATGCTCATGGCGCCCGAGACTATCGGTCCCACCCAACAACCGCTCGTCCAACTCGTGTGAGATCCGGCGCCGAATGCGAAAGGCGCTAGTCGACAGGGACGACCGAGATGAGGGTGAGGCCGAGGTCGCGGATTCGGGCGAGGAGGCCGTACAGCTCGGACTGGTCGGTGATCGGGCCGCGGAGGACGGTGGTGCTGTCGGGGCCGGGGGCGAGGGTGAGGTCGGCGAACCAGCCGGACCAGCGGGGGTCGAGCCGGCCGGCGACCTTCAGTTCGTACATGGTCAACGCCGCCTCCGGATGAGCCATTCGGCGATCGCGGCGTTGACCGCCCACCCGGCGCTGACCGAGACCGCGGTGCTCAGCTCGCCGGTCCCGAACAGGGCCTGCCCGACGCCTTGGGTGAACACCTGTGTGCCGGCGCCCAGCCCCAGCGCGTACGCCCGCATCATCCAGGCGCGGTGTACGGCGACGTCGCGCCGGCGGATTGCGGCGAAGCCGAGAACGACGCATGCCCCCATCGCGCTCGCCACGACCAGCCGCACGCTCCACAGCAGGGCACCGCCCGGTGCGCCGGAGTAGAACAGCGTCATCCACAGCCCGGAGCCCGCCACGAGCAGCCCGGCCGCGACGAGGACCCGTCCGGCGCGCCGGTGCCAGCCGATCTGCGTACGGCGTACCCGGCGCGAGAACTGGAAGGCGCCGACCACCGCGTACACCGCCGCGCCGGCGACGTGTACGACGACGGGCGCCGGCGAGGCGTCCACGCGCGGGTTGTCCGGCATCACGACCGGCCCGCCGGCGATCTCCACCAGGCGGAGCGTCCCGGAGACCAGCGGCACGATCGTGAGCAGCACCAGCGCGAAGGGGATCCAGGCGTCCGATCGCGCCCGCGTCGCGGCGTACCCGCTCATCGTGTCACCGCGACCGGCTTCGGCGCCGACGTCGTCGTGGTGCGCCAGAGCGAGACGCCGAGCGCGATCATCGCGATCCCGTTCGGGTAGGCGAGCAGGCGGTAGAAGGCGTCCGGCATCACGGTGAGCGCGGCCGAGACGAGTCCGCCGACGGCCAGCGGCACAGTTGCCCAGCGAGCGAGCACCCGGGCGCGGAACAGCGCGATCCCGAGCAGCAACCCACCGGCCAGGTAAGCGAATCCCTGCACGCGCAGCACCGTCGCCAGCGCGCCGATGTCGCCGGCCGGGTGACCGCCGGACGCCGCCTCGAGGACGTCGCGCACGTAGCCGGGGTTCGTGTCCGCGATCGACGGCAGGACGTACGCCGACACGGAGGTGGTGCAGAGGATCGACAGGTAGCCGACGGCGAGGACGACGTACCCGATCAGCCCGAGGAGACCGTTGCGGCGGATCTGGCTCAGGTACAACCCGCTGATCCCGGCCAGCGCCAGCGCCGCCATCACGAGCTTGAGTGTGTTCCGGACGGCGAGCTCGGTCGTCACGATCGAGGTGAGGTCCAGGTGCGGGTGCCCGATCTGGACGCCGATGAAGGTCAGCCCGGCGGCGGCCGCGGCGGCCGCGGAGGCCTTGGTCAGTGTGGTGGTGGTGATGGTCATGTCCGAACTCCCCCTGCTCGCGCTTGTTCTTGCGGATGTTCGGAACGTAGGTCGCGAGGTGGTGAGCCGGCGTCACAACATGTGGTGATTCACGTGGTGACAGCTAGAGCAGACCGCGTTCGCGGGCCCGGCGTACGGCGCCCGAGCGGTTGGTCGCGCCGAGCTTGGTGAAGATGCGTTTCGTGTGCGTGCGCAGCGTGTTCAGCGACACGTACAGCCGGCGCGCGATCTCCGGACCGGTGAGCTCGGTGTCGAGCAGCCGCAGTACGTCGAGCTCTCGCTCGGTCAGCGGTTCGATCAAGGTGGTCTGGGCGGTCGCCAGCCCCTCGTCGAGAAGCAGACGACGGTACTGCTCCGGCTCCGGCGCCGCGTCCAAGGTCTCGCGCAGGACGTCCTGAGCCGCCGCGTGGTCGCCGCGCGTCTGGTGGGCGAGGGCCCGCAGTACGCCGATCTCGAGCAGACTGCCCGCGCGCCGGCCGTCGGCATCGGCGTGCAGCCGATCGAGCAGCTCTTGTACGTCCTCACCGCGGCGGATCATGAGCCGCGCCCGGGTGAGTTGGCCGTACTCGTTCAGGTACGACACCGTGTCCGGGATGCCGCGGACCCACGCCTCGGCCGCGACCAGGTCGCCCGCCGCGAGGTGTACCCGGGCGCGCATCGCCGCGATCGGCCGCAGCTCGGGATACGACCCGCGCCGGTACAGCTTCTCGGCCTCGTCGAGCAACTGCAGGGCGGCCGTGCAGTCGCCGCGCGCGACCTTGACCTGCGCCATCGCGACGTACCAGCGGTGCCGGTTCTCGGTGATCGAGCCCTGCGCGGCGAGGACCCGCGCGGTCTCGAGATGGGCCTCCGCGCTGTCGAGATCGTCCAGCTCCCGGTCGAGCTCGGCCAGGCCGACGTGCAGGTCAGCCGTGACCCGCGGATACGGCTCGCCGTTGCGGGTCGCCGCCGCCAGCGTCTGCTCGAACCCCTGCCGCGCGCGCGACGGCCGCCCGGCCGCGAGCCAGAGATCACCCATCACCACCGTGCTGTCCTGCTCGTCGACCAGGTTGCCCGCTGAATGCAGCTCGCGAACCGCCGTCGAGAACGTCGCCAGCGCCTCCTCCACATCACCCGCTGCCCACGCCGCGAGCGCCAGGAACCCGCCGGCGGCACCGCGAACGAAGTGGTCCTCGGCCGCGGCCAGATCCAGCGCGCCCCGCGCGGACTCCACCGTGGCCTGCACCTCGCCCCGTGCCTGTGCCAGCGCGGCCCGGTAGATCAGGAGCATCGCCGGGGCGGTCCGCAGATCTTCGGTGTCCGCCCAGGTCGCGGCCAGCTCCGGATCCCGCGCTCCGGCCTGCAGCGCGGCCTCCGCGGCGTCGAGCCAACGCGCCATTCGGTCCAGCTCGCCGGCCATCATCGACGACCAGGCGGCCGCGATGCACAGCACCGGATTCCGTTGGACGACGGACTCCGGCAGCGACCTGATCCACCCGAGGAGCATGGCGTCCTGCCGCGCCCGCCGTACCTCGGGCAGGGCTTCCTCGATCAGCCGTCCGGCCAGCTCGTGGTCGTCAGCCGCCAGCGCGTGCCGTACTGCCTCAGGGGCCAGGTGCTGCGCGGCGTACCAGTCGCTCGCGGCACGATGCAGACGCGGCAGCTCCTCCGGGTGTTCGGCGAGCAGGCGGGCTCGCAGGACGTCCCGGAAGAGGTGGTGGTAGCGGTACCAGACCCGGTCCGGATCCAGCGCGACCACGAAGACGTTGCCGCGATCCAGCTCGTCCAGCACCTGACTGCTCCCGGTGCGACCGGTGACCGCGTCGCACAGCGGGCCGGTCAGGCGGTCGAGAACCGCCGTACGCAGCAGGAAGTCGCGGACGTCGGCAGGCTGCCGAGCCAGCACCTCGTCGGCCAGGTAGTCGATGACGAACCGATGGCTGCCGGTGAAAGCGTCGATGAATCCTGCGACGTCGGGCGCGCCACGCAGCGACAGCGCGGCCATCTGAAGCCCTGCGACCCAGCCCTCCGTCCGCCCTTCCAAGGCCCGTACGTCGTCCCCGGCCAGCCGCAGCCCCATGACGTCGTTGAGGAAAGCGTCCGCCTCCGGCTCGGCGAATCGCAGGTCGTCGACCCGGATCTCCGTCAACTGCCCGCGAGCACGCAGCCGAGCCACCGGGAACGGCGGGTCCGCGCGCGTCGACAGGACCAGGTGCAGCTGATCCGGAAGGTGGTCGAGCAGGAACGCCACCGCCTCGTGCACGTCAAGCGCTTCGATGGCGTGATAGTCGTCCAGCACGAGCACGGTCGGCCCGTCGGCCCGGTCCGCATAGTCGTTGACGACCGCGGTCAGCGCGGCCACCGTCGGTACGTCGGCCGCGGGCGGTGCGACCCGGAGACCGGGCAGGGCCGCCCAGAGGTGCGCCAGGAACCGCGGCAGGGCGTTGTCCCCGTCGTCGAGCGACAACCAGCCCACCCGCTCGTGCCGCGCGGCCCACTCACCGACGAGGGTCGTCTTACCGAACCCGGCCGGTGCGGACACCAAGGCGAGCCGATGACCGGGCGTCAGGACGCCGTCCAGACGCTCCAGCAGCCACGGTCGTGCCACCAGCCCGGACCGCCGAGCGGGCGGGAACAGCTTCGTGGCGAGCACCGTCGTCGACACCTCTGGATGATAGATCCGGCGACCTGTAACGCCGAGGGCCGCGCCAACGATTTAGGGCAAGGACCGAAAGTGGTCGGTTCCCACATGCTCCCTTGGGGGTCCCCGTTGTCCCGTCGTACTCGTTTGCTGCGCCTGGCCGTGCCCGCGGCCGTCGTGGCCGGTGGTTTGGTGGCGCTGACCGGTTCGTCCGGCTCCGCCGCCGAGCCACGCCATCCGTACCGCCCGCCCTTCGCCGCGAAGCACGCCGCCGCGAAGGCGGAGTTCGAGCCGAACGCCGTGCTGGTGAAGTTCAAGCCCAAGGCCACGGCGGCGGCGCGTCGGGCCGCGGTCGCCCGGGCCGGTGCGACGGCCGAGGACTCGGTGTCCTCGAAGGTGGTGAAGATCAAGGGCGAAGCGTCGGCGCCCGAGCTGCTGAAGAAGCTGAAGGCCGACCCGAACGTCGCGCTCGCCGCGCTGAACTACAAGCGCCGCGCGACCGCCGTACCGAACGACGAGTTCTACGGCACCGACCAGGCGGCCTACCTGAACACGATCCGGATGCCGCAGGCCTGGGACCTGTCCAAGTCGACCGGCAGCCAGGTCGTCGCCGTCCTCGACACCGGCGTCGACGCCGGCCACCCGGATCTCGTGGGGCACCTGGTGCCCGGCTACAACGCGGTGTCCAGCACCCGCCCGAACCCCGTCGACGACAACGGGCACGGGACGATGACGCTGGGCATCATCGCCGCCGCCGCGAACAACGTCGAGGGTGTCGCGGGCGTGGGCTGGAACGTGAAGGCGATGCCGGTCAAGGTGCTCGACGCCAACGGCGACGGGTACGACGCGGACGTCGCGGAGGGCATCTACTGGGCGGTCGACAACGGTGCCGATGTGATCAACATGTCGCTCGGCGGGGCGGGCGACGACCCGATCCTGCACGACGCGGTCTCCTACGCGGTCAGCGAGGGCGTCACCGTCGTGGCGGCCGCGGGCAACGACGGCAGTGCCGACTTCCAGTACCCGGCGGCCTACCCGGAGGTCGTCGCGGTCGCGGCGACCGACGCGAGCGGCGGGCTGACGGACTTCAGCTCCTACGGCGCCTGGGTCGACATCGCGGCGCCGGGCTGGGACATCCTGACCACCGGTTCACGCGCGCTGACCGATCCGGACTACCTGCCGTACTGGTATTGCACCGGTACGTCCTGCTCGGCGCCGATCGTCGCGGGTGTCGCAGCCCTGGTGAAGAACAAATGGCCGGCGCTCAGCCCGGACCAGGTCGCCCAGCGCCTCGAGGGTTCCGCCCGGGATGCCGGTCCGCGCGGTACCGACTCGTACTACGGACACGGCATCCTGGACGCGTACGCGGCCCTGGGTGGCCGCTTCGCCGCCGACTTCCCGCCGGCGGTTGCGGACGGCAACGACCAGCCGATCCGCGCCAAGAAGCTGACCGGGTTCGGCTCGGCCACGGGTGCGATCGACTTCGAGGGTGACGTCGACTGGTACTCGGTCGACCTCGGCTCGGACCAAGACGTCCGGGCCGTGGTCGCGGGCCCGTCCTTCGACGAGCGGTTCTATTCCGCGAACCTGGGCCCGGTCGTCGACGTGTACGACTCGAACCTGAAGTTCCTCGGTCACGGTGAGAACGAGTTCCCGGTCGTCGACCCGAACACCGGCCCGAAGTGGGGCCCGCTGACCGCGCTGACAGACGTCAAGGCGCCTGCCGGGACGATTTACGTGGCCGTGCGCAACTACAACGGGTCGAAGGTCAACCGGTCGTACACGGTGAGCATCGGGAGCAGCGGTGTCGGTGCGGTGGCGACCGGTACGGCGTACCCGCTGCGGGACGTGTTCCCCGCCGACATGTCGGCCGGTGCGCCGGCGTCCGTGAAGCCGACGGTGACCTTCGCGCGGGACATGGACGCGGCATCCGTGACCACAGGTACCGTGATGCTGCGTGACGGCACGACCGATCAGCAGGTGAACGCGATCACGACGTACGACGCCGCGACGCGGACCGCGACCATCACCCCGCAGCAGCCCCTGCTCGACAACCGGCCGTACAAGATCGAGGGCACGTACTACCTGCGCGACGCCGACCACGAACCGGCGTCGTTCGGAACGGTCTTCAGCACGGCCGACCTGGCACCGCAGGCGCTGACCTCCTTCACCGGCAGTGGGACGTACCTGGCCGCGAACCTGGCCTGGAAGATCCCGCCGACCAACGATCTCGACCAGGTGATCGTCCGGCGCAACGTCGGGAGCAAGGCGCCGACGCCGACGACCGGGACCCTCGTCTCTGCGGGCACCGGGACCTCGGTGAAGAACACCGGTCTCGCACAAGGTACGACGTACACGTATGCGGCCTGGGTGACGGACCGGACCGGGCACTACAGCCCGATCGCGGTCAAGCAGCTGCTCGGGATGAAGTCCGGCATCAGCGTGACGTCGACGCTGCTCAACTACGGCGGGGCGATCACGATCAAGGGCAGCACGTTGCGGATCGACAATCTGGCGTACGCCGGGTTGCCGGTGAACGTGTACGTGCGGCCGAAGAACTCGACCAAGTTCACGCTGCTCGCGGCGTTGAAGACCTCGTCGACCGGGACGCTGTCGCTGACGCACAAGCCGCTGGTGTCGTCGGTCTACATGCTGACGTTCCCGGGGAACGAGATGCTGATGGGCACCCGCACCGCCGACGTCACCGTCCAGGTCAGGCCCGTGATCTCGGCCGCGCTGTCCCCGGCGTCGATCCGCCTCGGCGGTACGACGGCGTTCAGTGGCTACGTCACTCCGGCCCATGCCGGGCAGACCGTCTACCTGCAGCAGTACGGCAGCAAGGTGTGGAAGTCGATCGCGTCGGTCAAGCTGAGCACCTCCGGGAAGTACGCGTTCGGGATCAAGCCCGCGGTGCGCGGGCAGATCGCCTACCGCGTCTTCTTCCCGGGCGACGCCGACCACGCCCCGGCGTACACGGTCAACAAGATCCTCACCGTTAGCTGAGCGGCCCGCCCACCTGACTGTACCTCTGGGTACAGTTAGGTGGGTGGAGACGGTGGAGCGGTTGATTCGCAGTACGCAGGAGTTGTTGTGGGAGCGGGGGTACGTCGGCACCTCGCCCAAGGCGATCCAGCGGGCCGCCGACGCCGGGCAGGGGAGTATGTACCACCACTTCACCGGCAAGGCGGAGCTGGCGAAGGTGGCGATCGAGCGGTCGGGAGCGGAGCTGCGGGCGGCGGCCGAGGAGCAACTCGGGGGCGACGGGACCGCGACCGAGCGGATCAGCGCGTACCTCGGGCGGGAGCGGGACGTGCTGCGCGGCTGCCGGATCGGGCGGCTGGCGGCGGATCCCGACGTGGTGGCGGATCCGGACTTGCGGGCGCCGGTCGCGGAGACGTTCGCGTGGTTGCGCGACCGGCTGGCCGAAGTGGTTGCTGACGGCAAGCGTGCGGGCGAGTTCCCGGAGTCGCTCGACCCGCAGCGGACCGCCGCGACGATCGCCGCGGTCCTGCAGGGCGGGTACGTGCTCGCCCGTGCCGCGGACTCGACCGAACCGTTCGAGCTCGCCGTCCAGGGTCTGATCGACTTGCTGGGAGCGAGATGAAGATCGGTGCGGTGTTTCCACAGCTCGAGATCGGCGCGGACCCTAAGGTCGTGCGGGACTGGGCGACGACCGTGGAGGACGCGGGCTACAACCACGTGCTCGCCTACGACCACGTGCTCGGTGCGGACCCGGCGAACCGCCCCGGATGGACCGGGTACACCGACAAGTCCTTGTTCCACGAGGTTTTCGTGCTGTTCGGCTATCTGGCCGGCATCACCACCGAGCTCGAACTCGTGACCGGCGTGCTCGTGCTGCCGCAGCGCCAGACCGCGTTGGTGGCGAAGCAGGCGGCCGAGGTCGACGTACTGAGCGGCGGGCGCCTTCGCCTCGGTGTCGGCATCGGCTGGAACCACGTCGAGTACCGGGCCCTGGGCGTGCCGTTCCGGCAGCGCGGAGCCCTGCTGGAGGAGCAGGTCGACGTACTGCGCAGGCTCTGGGCGGATCCGGTGATCTCGTACGACGGCAAGTACCACGAGATCGAGGAGGCCGGCCTGAACCCGCTGCCCGGCCGGGAGATCCCGATCTGGTTCGGCGGCAGCGCGGACGCCGTACTGCGACGGACCGGGCGGATCGGCGACGGCTGGATGCCGCAGTCGGCGCCGGACGAGACGGCGCGCGACCAGATCGCCCGCATCCGGCAAGCAGCCGAAGCGGCCGGCCGCGACCCCGCCGCGATCGGTATCGAGGCGCGCCTCACCCTGGGGGCCGTGCCGGAACAGGACTGGCGGGCGTTCGCCGACGGCTGGCGTGAGCTCGGCGCGACCCACCTCGGCGTCAACACGATGAAGCTGGGCCTGTCCCGGCCGGAGGAGCACGCCCAGGTCCTCCGCGACGTACTACCGCGCCTGCGCGACTGACGGCGCCGCAGTACGGTCGGGGTAGACCGGATCACCGATCACGAAGTATTAAGGAGTTCCCCAGTGGCAGTCGAGGTCACCGGCCCGATGGGCGAGCGGTACGACGAGATCCTCACCGAGCGCGCGCTCGGCCTGATCGAGACGCTGCACCGTGCGTACGACGGGCGGCGCCGCGAGCTGCTGGAGCGCCGCAAGCAGCGGGTCGCGGAGATCGCGGCCGGGGCTTCGCTGGGATTCCTGGCGGACACGAAGGACGTCCGGGACGACCCGGAGTGGCGGGTCGCGACCGCCGCCCCGGGACTGGTCGACCGGCGGGTGGAGATCACCGGGCCGACCGACCGGAAGATGACGATCAACGCGCTGAACTCGGGCGCCAAGGTGTGGCTGGCCGACCAGGAGGACGCCAACACGCCGACCTGGGAGAACGTCGTCGGCGGCCAGCTGAACCTGCTGGACGCGATCACCCGGCGGATCGACTTCAGCACGGACACGAAGAGCTACGCGCTGAAGCCGGACGCGGAGCTGGCCACGATCGTCGTCCGGCCGCGCGGCTGGCACCTGCCGGAGAAGCACATCCTCGTCGACGGCGAGCGGACGTCCGGCTCGCTGGTCGACTTCGCGCTCTACCTGAGCGCCTGCGCGCAGCTGCAGCTCGACCGCGGCCAGGGGCCGTACTTCTACCTGCCGAAGATGGAGTCGCACCTCGAGGCGCGGCTGTGGAACGACGTGTTCGTGACGGCGCAGGATGTGCTCGGCATCCCGCGCGGGACGATCCGTGCGACCGTGCTGATCGAGACGTACCCGGCTGCGTTCGAGATGGAGGAGATCCTCTACGAGTTGCGCGAGCACTCGGCGGGGCTGAACGCGGGCCGCTGGGACTACATGTTCAGCGTGATCAAGACGCACCGGACCCGCGGCACGGACTTCCAGCTGCCGGATCGCAACAGCGTGACGATGACGGTGCCGTTCATGCGGGCCTACACCGAGCTGCTGGTGCGGACCTGCCACAAGCGCGGCGCGCACGCGATCGGCGGTATGGCGGCGTTCATCCCGAGCAAGGACCCGGCGGTGAACGAGCAGGCGTTCGCGAAGGTCGAGGCCGACAAGACCCGGGAGGCCGGCGACGGCTTCGACGGCTCGTGGGTGGCGCACCCCGGGATGGTCGAGACCTGCCGGAAGGTCTTCGACGCGGTCCTGGGCGACCAGCCGAACCAGGTCGGCAAGCTCCGCGAGGACGTCGCGGTCACGGGGGACCAGCTGCTCGACGTCGCGGCCACGCCGGGTGACATCACCGAGGCCGGACTGCGCAGCAACGTCAGCGTCGCCGTCCAGTACCTGGCCGCCTGGCTCGACGGCACCGGCGCCGTCGGCATCTTCAACCTGATGGAGGACGCGGCCACCGCGGAGATCTCGCGCTCGCAGATCTGGCAGTGGCGCCGCAACGAGGTCACCCTCGACACCGGGGAAACGGTCAGCACCGAATTGGTCGAGCGGATCGCCGACGAGGAGATCGGCAAACTCGGCACGCCGGAGCGGTACGACGCGGCGCGTGCGCTGTTCCTGGAGGTGGCGCTCGCCGACGAGTACGTCGACTTCCTGACGCTGCCGGCGTACGAACGCTTCAGCTGACCAGGAGGCCGCGCGCAGGCAGGACCGGTCTGGATCAATTACGGTAATGGCCGTAAAGCGTTGACATCGACGCTCGGACGGCCCTACGGTCGCGCCATAAGTCGAGTTGAGGACGCCAGAAAGGCGGCACTCCATTGCCTGCGAGCTCGGTTCCCCTGGCCGGTCAGACCCGGCGTGATTTCCTGCGACTGTCCGGACTGACCCTGGCCGCGATCGGCGGCAGTTGGTCTCTCACCGGATGCGGTCTGTTCGGTGATGACTCCAAAGCGGCCGACGGCCAGTCCACCTTGAAGATCGACTACGTACCCGTCGAAGTGCTCGACCCGCAGGTGATCACCAACGGCATGTGGATCCTCAGCCGCGGGATCTCCGAGGGTCTGGTCGCCCAGAACGAGAAGGGCGACGGCGTCGTACCGGCCGTCGCGTCCGAGTGGAAGGTCTCCGACGACCACCTGACCTACACGTTCACGTTGCGCGACAACGCCCAGTGGTCGGACGGCAAGCCGGTCGTCGCACAGGACTTCGAGCGGACGTACAAGCGGCTGTTCACTCCGGCCGGCGGCTCCGCGGGCGGTACGACGCTCGGCGCCAACAGCTATCAGACCGCCACCGGCATCAAGGGCGCCCAGGACTTCCTGGCCGGTGTGCTGACCGACTGGGCGCAGGTGGGCGTGAAGGCGACCGGGGAGCACGAACTCGTGCTGACCCTGTCCAACCCGAACCCGGACTTCCTGCTCGCGCTGACCCACCCGGCGATGCTGCCGCTACCGATGGACCTGGTCGAGAGCAAGCCGAAGGACTGGCAGAACCCGCCGAACTACGTGTCCAACGGGCCGTACACCGTGACCGAGTGGGTGGCGAACTCCCGGCTGATCCTGACGCCGAACGCGAAGTACTGGGACCGCGACAACGTCAAGCTGGGCCGGATCCAGGTCAACCTGGTCGAGCCGAGCGCCGCCGCGACCGCCACCGTCCCGTACGAGAACGGCGAGACCGATCTGGTCCAGCTCTCCGGACCGGATGTACTGCGGTTCCAGAAGGACGCGGACCTGTCGAAGCAGCTCAAGCAGACCGAGAACTACAGCATCCTCTACCTGGCGAAGCTTCGCAGCCAGCACAAGGCGATGGAAGACGTCCGGGTCCGTAAGGCCCTCTCGCTGGCGCTCGACCGCAAGACGCTGGCGGGTGTGCAGCCGGGCCAGCAGCCCGGCGTCTCGCTGGTGACCAGCCGGACCGCCGGCTGGGACGACAGCATCGCGATCAAGGAAGATGTCGCCGAGGCGAAGCGGCTGCTCGCCGAGGCCGGCTACCCGAACGGCCAGGGCCTGCCGCCGGTGCGGATCCTCGTCGGCGTACCGGACACCACGCTGGCCGACGCGATGGTGGACAGCTGGACCAAGCAGCTCGGCATCAAGGCGAGCGTCGACCACGTCGAGGCCGGCGTGTACACCGAGCGTCGCTGGCAGGTGCAGAAGGGCAACTACATCGGCTTCTACTACGGCACCTTCGCCGGCCTGCCGACCTGGCCGACGATGGTCGGCTCGCTCTGGTCGCCGAAGAACGTGCAGGAGATCAGCCTGCCGAGCGACCAGTGGCAGGCGTACCAGGCCGTGCAGGACAACAAGAACCTGAAGCCGGCGGAGAAGACCCAGCAGCTCAAGGCGATCCTCGCCGCGCACGCCTCGAAGCCCGCGCAGGACATAGCCGCACTGGTCGACCAGGCCGCCAAGGAGCCGGACGACGCGAAGCGACTCGGGTTGTACCAGCAGGCCGCGAAGCTGCGCGAGGAGCAGTACCTGTACCTGCCGGTGCTCTGGCTGAGCCTGTTCCACGCCGTCAAGCCGAAGGTGCAGGGCCTGCAGTTGCGGGCCTATCCGGACTACTTCTACCTCAAGCCGCTGAGCGTGGAGAGCTGACGTGGGGCTCGCCGTCTACATCGGCAAGCGGGCGGTCCGGCTGGTCCTGTCCATGGTCGCGGTCTCGATCCTGACGTTCACCCTGCTGCAGCTGGCGCCCGGCAACTTCGCCGACCTGCAGCGGGTGAACAGCGGGGCCACCAACTTCGGCGGTGTCGGCACCGAGTCGATGGTCGGCGAGCTCGAGTCCCGGTACGGCGCCGATGTACCGGTCTGGAAGCAGTACCTGATCTTCATGAAGGGCGCGGTCGTCTGGGACTTCGGGCCGTCGTACAAGTACGCCAGCCGGAACGTGCAGGACATCATCGCGGAGGCGTTCCCGGTGTCGGCCTCGCTGGCGGTGCTGGCGGTGCTGCTCGCGCTGCTGATCGCCGTACCGGTCGGGGTGTTCGCGGCGTTGCGGCAGAACAGCAAGAGCGACCACGCGACGATGTTCGCGGTCACGCTCGGGCACGCGTTGCCCAGCTATCTGACCGCGGCGTTCATGATCCTGCTGTTCTCCGCGACGCTGAAGTTGTTGCCGTCGGGCGGGTGGAACGGCCCGGAGGACCTGATCCTTCCGGTGCTCGCCCTGAGCCTGGGGCCGGCCGCGGTGCTGGCGCGGTACGTGCGGTCGAGCATGCTGGAGACCTTGCGCGAGGAGTACGTCACCGCTGCGCTCGCCAAAGGCGGCCCGCGGCGTACGGTCATCGTCCGGCACGCGCTGCGCAACTCGCTGATCCCGCTCGTCACCGTGGCCGGACCGCTGCTGGCGGCGCTGATGACCGGCACCGTGTTCGTCGAGGCACTGCTCCGGATCCCCGGCCTGGGGTTGTACTTCGCCAACGCCGCCGCCAGCCGGGACATGCCGCTGCTGATGGGTACGGCGTTGTTCTTCGCGCTGATCCTGATGGTGACCAACCTGGTCGTGGACCTGATCTACGGACTCCTCGATCCCCGAATCCGCACCGTGGGAGGTGGGGCCGATGACGGCCACTGAGGGCGTCGAGGCCGCCGGCGAAGCGGCCGTCGTCGGTACCGTCGGCGAGCCGGAGCCGATCGAGCGCGGTACGACGGCGCGCGGACCCTGGGCGCGGGCCTGGTCCCGGTTCCGCAAGCACCGGTTGGCGTTCGGGAGCCTGGTCTTCTGTGCGTTCCTGATCGTCATCGCACTCGCCGCGCCGCTGATCGCGCCGTACGGCTACGAGGAGACCGACATCCAGCACAAGCTGGCCGGTCCCGGCTCCGCGGGGCACCTGCTCGGCACGGACCTGCTCGGGCGGGACATTCTCAGCCGCCTGATCTACGGTCTGCAGACCGCGCTCACCGTGGCGTTCGGCGCCGAGCTGACGGCACTCGCGCTGGCGCTCGCGATCGGACTGCTCGCGGGCTACCTCGGTGGGCGCGTCGAACAGTTGCTGATGGCCTTCACCGACGTGATGTACGCCTTCCCGAGCTACCTGTTCGCGGTGGTGATGGTGACCGTGCTCGGCCGCAGCATCTTCGCGCTGGTGGTCGCGATCGGGATCGCGTCCTGGGTCACGCAGGCGCGGCTCGTCCGTGCGCAGGTGATGACGCTGAAGGAACGTGAGTATGTCGAGGCGGCCCGATCGATGGGCGCGAAGGGCACCACGATCGCGATCCGGTACATCCTGCCGAACGCGATCGGGCCGATCCTGGTCACCACCAGCTTCGCGATCCCGGCCGCGATCGCCGCCGAGGCGGGGCTGGCGTTGCTGGGACTCGGCGTCCAGCCGCCGACGCCGTCGTGGGGCGCGATGATCAGCGAGGGCAGCCGGTACCTGCTGGCCGCGCCGCACATGCTCGTCGCTCCGGCGGTGCTGTTCGCGCTGACGCTGCTGGCGTTCACCTGGATCGGTGACGGCCTGCGGGACGCTTTCGACCCGAGTGGAGAACAGCGATGAGCGACGAGGCGTTGCTGTCCGTCCGCGGGTTGCGGACCACGTTCCGGCGCGACGGCGCCGAGCCGCTGACCGCAGTCGACGGGGTGTCGTTCGACGTACGCCGTGGGCAGGCGCTGGCGATCGTCGGCGAGAGCGGAAGCGGCAAGAGCGTCACCATGCGCAGCGTCATGGGCATCCTGCCGCGGACCGCGCGGATCACCGGCGGCCAGGCGCTGTTCGGCGGGAGGGACCTGCTGGCGATCGGCGACAAGGAGCTGCGCAAGGTCCGCGGGCGGGACATCGCGATGGTGTTCCAGAGCGCGATGGAGGCGATGAACCCGACGTTGACGCTGGAGCGTCAACTGACCGAGCACCTGCTGTGGCACGGCCTGTGCACGAAGGCCGAGGCCCGCAAGCGCGCCGTCCGGGCGCTCGGCGATGTCGGCATCCCGGACCCGGAGAAGCGGATCCGCACGTACCCGTTCCAGCTGTCCGGCGGGATGCGCCAGCGGGCGATGATCGCGATGGCGATGGTGACCGAGCCGGCGCTGCTGATCGCCGACGAGCCGACCACCGCGGTCGACGTCACCGTCCAGCGGCAGATCCTCGACCTGCTCGCGGAGCTGAAGAACCGCGGCACCGGCGTCATCATGATCACGCACGACCTCGGCGTCGCGCGCTACTTCTGCGACGACGCGGTCGTGATGTACGCCGGGCGCGTGGTCGAGCGGGCGCCGATGGGGCGGCTGCTCGACGATCCGCGGCATCCGTACAGCGTCGGGCTGCTCGGATCCGGCGTCGAGGTCGGCGGCCGGGACCTGCCGCTGCGGCCGATTCCCGGCAGCCCGCCCGACCTGTCCCGGCGTCCCGAGGGCTGCCCGTTCCATCCGCGGTGCGCGCGGGCCGAGCTGCCGCGCTGCGCGACCGAGCAAGAGATCCTGACCATCGGTCCCGGCCGGGACGCCGCGTGCTGGAAGGTGGCCGTCGATGCCTGACGAACTGGTTCGCGCTTCATCGGTGACGAAGATCTTCCAGACCCGCGCCGGAGAGGTCCGCGCCGTCGACGACGTGTCGCTGACCGTGCACCGCGGCGAAACGCTGGGCCTGGTGGGCGAAAGCGGCAGCGGGAAGTCCACGATGGCCCGGTTGATGATGGGCCTGCAGACGCCGACATCGGGCAGTGTCAGCTTCGACGGTCGCGATCTCGGCACGCTGCCGGCCCGCGAGTTGCGCGAGCTCAGGCCGCGGATGCAGATGGTCTTCCAGAACCCGTACGGCTCGCTGCTCCCGCACTTCAGTGCCATCGGCAACGTGTTGGAGCCGCTGCGCCTGCACGACCGAGGTTCCAAGGAGTCCCGCCGTGCCAAAGCGCTCGAGTTGCTGGACTTGGTCGGCATCAACACCGGTCATGCAGAGCTGTACCCACGGCAGTTCTCCGGCGGTCAGCAACAACGCATCGCGATCGCCCGCGCGCTCGCGCTCGAACCCGACCTGCTGGTCTGCGACGAACCGACCTCGTCCCTGGACGTCTCCATCCAGGCCCAGATCCTCGACCTCTTCACCGACCTACGCAACCGCCTGGGCCTGTCCTTCCTCTTCATCTCGCACAACCTCGCGGTCGTAGAACGCCTGGCTGACCGGGTAGCCGTCATGAACAAAGGTCAACTGGTCGAGGAAAGCACCACGGACTCCTTGTTCCGTGCGCCCCAGGACCCGTACACGCGACAACTCCTCTCCGCAGTTCTGCCCATCCGTCAGGACCAGGCGGGTTAGAAGCGGAGGTCGGGGATGGTGGTCAGGTCGATGCCGTAGCGGGCGTACACCTTGATGGTGTTCTCCCCGGTCAGCTGGTCCTCGGGGAGGCCCAGCGCGTTGGCGACCTCGACGACGTGTTCGCGGGAGCGTCCTTCGATCTCGAGGTACGGCGGGATCAGCGGCCAGGCGTCGATCTCCAGCTCCGCGCCCTGCAGTTCGAAGCTGGTGCGGTGGTTCTCCTGGTACGACTTCGGGTGGAAGCCGATCTGTTGCAGCAGCTCGTTGGTGGTCTCGAAATCAGAGACCGTGACCTCGGTCTCGGTGGTGCCGTCGATGCCGTCGTGGGCGATCTGCTTGACGGTCAACGTCACCTCGGCGCCCGTGTCCCGCAGCCGGATCCAGCGGGACTCGTCACCCCGCGCGACGTCGTACACGTAGCGCCTCATCAACCGGTCGGCCACGCGACGCCCGCCGAGGGCGAGGATTCTGCCGGCGATTACGTGCGGGTCGACGTCCAGGACTTTGGCTTCGAACTCGATGACCATCGGCTCCCTCACGACGAGAAGGATCAACTCACAGCGTTGGCGATGGTATCCGCGATGGCCCGGGTTTCGTCTTCGGCGCCCAAGAGGTAGGGCTGGGGGAGCCAGATGGTGTCGGTGGAGACCAGGTCGGCGTTCGGGCAGGGGTGTTCCGGGTAAGGCTGGCCGAGGCGGGTGGTGATGGCCTGGGACTCGCGGAGTACGGCGGCGTTGCGGTGCAGCGGGACGTAGCCGGAGGAGGCCCGATCGAAGCCTGCGGCTCTGAGGGCCTCGAGTACGGCGTCGCGCCGACCGGGGACCCGGAGCATGAAGAGGTGCCGGCCATGGGCGGTGATCGCCGGGTCATCGGGGGCGAGCTGGATGCCGGGAGCCTTCTCCAGCAGGTCCGTGAGCAGACGCGCGTTGCCTTCGCGGACCTCCTGCAGTTGCGGGTGGCGACGGAGCTGGACCCGAAGGATCGCGGCCTGGAACTCGGTCAGCCGCAGGTTGTACCCGACGGTCTCGTGCTGGTACCACCCACCGCCGGGAACCCGCCCGACGTTGACCAGCGAATACACCGCACCGGCCAGCTCCGCAGAGTCCGTGACTACGACGCCGCCCTCGCCGGCGGTGATGTTCTTGCTGCTCTGGAAGCTGAACGTGCCGAGGTCGCCGATCGCGCCGACCGCACGCCCCTTGTACGCCGCGCCGTGCGCCTGCGCGGCGTCCTCGATGATGGTCAGTCCGTGCTTCGCGCCGAGCGCGGTGAAGGCGTCCATGTCCGCGGGACGGCCGGCGAGGTGGACGACGACGACCGCCTTGGTCCGCTCGGTGATCGCGGCCTCGGTGGCGACCGGGTCGAGCAGATGGGTGTCCGGGTCGACGTCGGCGAAGACCGGCACCGCACCGACGAACAGCGCCGCCGAGGCGGTGGCGATGAACGTGTACGGCGGCACGATCACCTCGTCGCCGATGCCGACGCCCGCGGCCTTCAGCGCGACCGCGATGGCGAGCGTCCCGTTCGCCAGACACACCGCGTGCCCGGCCTGCTGGTACGCGGCGAACTCCCGCTCGAACGTCGCGACGACGTCGCCGCTCGTGCTTGCCCACTTCCCCGAGTTCAGCACCTCGAGCAGGGCGTCGGCCTCTTCCGTGCCGTACTGCGGCCACGACGTCATGGTGTGATCACCCATCTGTTGTCTCCGGCAACGATATCGGCGGTCAGCTCGACGAAGGGCCGCCCGAACCGGATCACCGTCCGGGCGGATCCGCTGCCCTCCTTGACGACCGGCCCGGTCCCGGGATTCGGTACGGCGAGGAGCACCGCGGCGCCCGGCACCGCCTCCACGGACTGTGCCAGCACTGCCAGGCCGTCCGGGTGCGGCGAGACCGACAGCTCGACGCCGCGCCGGCTCCGCTCCCAGCTGTTGATCCGGGTCGCCGTCCACCACGGCATCCCGCGTCGCCGCGCCTCCGCTGCGAGCTCGATGCACGCGGCCCGGGTCGGCGGGCGCAGATGCAGGTGCGGCCCGTGGAACAGGAAGTGCGCGACACCGTGGACCGCCTGGGCGCCGTCCAGGATCACGTCCCGGACGGCGACATGCCCGGCCCAGGCGAGATCCTGTGTGTGCAGCGGCAGGTTGAGGACGTCGTACAGTCGATTGCTCTCGGCAACCGGTGCGAGCGGGAACGAGACATGGGATGCGCCGAACGTGAACCCGACATCGCCCTGCTTGCTCGGCCCGCGCGACTCGTCGATCTGGATGCCGAGCCGCTCGCACCACGTGTAGAAGTCCGTCCACCCTTCCCAGCGGGTGTAGTGGTTCTTGTTCGAGACGATCTGCTCCGTGCCCGTGACGGCCTGCGCCCAGGCGTACTGCGCCCGCGCGAACGGCCAGCCCCACACCGCGAGGTCCGCGTCGCCCATCGCGTTGTAGTGCAGGGCGTTCTCGTGCCCGGCCGCGGTGATCGCGGCGTACAGCTCCGGTGAGTAACCGCCGGGAAAGACGTGGCACCAGGTGACCTCGACACCGGCCTCGGCGAACGCGTCGAGCGCCGCCTGGCCGTGCGCCTCGACGTTCTGGTCGGAGTCGTGCGACATGTGGGCGACCGCGTCGACACCCGACGGCCAGTACCAGAGCCAGGGCACCGCGGCGCCGGTCTGCGAGGCGCTCCACCACAGGCTCTGCGCGAACAGCGAACACCACCAGTCGGCCTGCGGCTGGTCGAACATCGGTACGGCGCTCGGCGGCGGATAGACATGCTGGAACGCCGGATCCAGCGGCGGCTCACCCGGCGGCATCGCCCGATCCACGGCGAAGCTGAGCACCATCCCGTCCTCGCACTTGAGGATGCCGTCGTCGATCGGCGCCGTACCGTCCGCGGCCGGCTGGCCGTCGGCGGTGACGGCGTACCCCTGCTGGATCCGGACGATCGTCTGCCACAGGTCGACGCCGTACGTCAGGACGACGCCCGCGCCGAGCCAGCGGAGCGTGATCGCTGCGGCATCATCGGACTGCCAGCGGGCGAGCACCTCGACGTCGTTGCCGCGGAGCCGGCTCCCGCCGACGGCGTGCAGTGCGACCGGCGGCCGGGAGGACCAGACAGGGTTGTCCGCGAGTACGACGTGATCCTCCGGCACCGAACCGTCGGCCGAGACACCCGCGAGCACTGCAAGCGGTCCGGGGTCGCCGACGAGGATCAGCGCGCCGCCGTCGCGCACCCACTGCTCGAGCTCGTCGGTCGGACCGGTGTCAGGCGTGGTCGCGTGGATCAGCACGGAGACGTCGCCGGGCGGCGCGGCACTGGCTGCCAGAGAGCTGTAAGGCACCCGAAGATGCCCGAGGACCTCGGCCAGGTAGACCCACCAGGCGTCCTGACCCGCCTGGTGGGCCCGCTCGGTCGCCGCCTGGTCGTCCACCACTGCGACTGCATGAAGAGGCACGCGAACCACCCTGCCGTAGCCAGATAGCTTCGGCAAGGCCTGAATATCTCTTATGGACGTCCGTAATAACTAGCGAGGAATCTTCTCGACCAGTAGCTGGTACGGGCGCGGCGGCCGGCCGAGCTTGCTCGAGCGAGGCGGCGGCATCGGCCAGGCGAGTCCCTCGTCGACCAGCGTGCTCAAGGTCCGGCGCGCGGTCCGCAGAGTCACACCGAGCAGCTCCGCGACCTTTTCGGCGTCGACCACCCGCTCGGTGTCGTTCGCGTTCTCCAGCTGCTCGGCGAGCGTGGCCAGGATCTGCAGCGCCCGGGAGTCCGCGGGGACGGAGCGCTCGGCGGTCCGGGTCCGCTCGCCGGGGATCTGGAGCACGAAGCCGTGCGGTCCGACCACGAACGCGGTGTCGCCGCCGGCCGCCTTGTCGACGGCGGACTGCGCGTTCACCTCCGCCTCGCGGGTCGACGTACCGAGCCCGATGCCGACCTCCAGCCGGATCCCGAGCTCCTCGGAGATCCGGTCCAGGAACGGCGCCATCGACAGGTTGTCGGTGGCCAGTCGCAGCGAGCCCATCGTCGTGACGATGAGGAAACTGTGCTCGTCACGCGGCACCACGGCAGCGTCCATCGGGCGGGCGTCGCGCAGCAGTTCGCGATGCAGCGACAGGCGAAGCTCCTGGTACCAGTACGCGCTGGCGCTGGCATGCGCCGGCAGCGACGCGGCGGGCACCCGGACGATCATCGTGACGATCCGGGACTCCTCGAGCTTCGCGCCGCCGCCCATCAGCACGGCGGTGGTCAGCGCCTGCCGGATCGTCATCGACGACGGCGTCATCCGCAGCACCGGTACTCCGGCCTTCTGCAAGGCGACGTCGACGGTCGGCACCGTGGTGACCGCCCCGGTGGTCCGGCCGCGCTCGTACAGCGAGCGGTGGAAGTCGAGGAACGTCCCGGCCGACTCCGGCCCGGTGTACTCCTTCAGCCGTACGCCGGACGCGCTCAGGCCGATCTCCTCGTACACGTGCGAGAGGTCCCGGCGGGACATGGTGTCGACGCTGATCCGGGCCGGGTCGAAGACCTTCTCGAGGACGCCGCGGAGCAGGGTCGAGAAGAGCGCCGGCCCGCCGCTCGGCACGTACGTCGCCGGGACCGGCAGGCCGCCCGCGACCGCCACGTCGTACGGCAGCGGTCCGGCGAACAGGAACGCGTCGACCCGCGAGGCGATCCGCGCCGCCTGCTCGTGCGCGTCGTGCTCGTCGGAGTAGACGGCGGTCTCGAGCCGCAGCGCGGGGTTGTCCAGCTCGCGGGCCAGATTCATGATCCGGTGCACGATCTGCTCGGCCCCCACAACGCCGACCGTCACCTGCTCATGCGTCGCCACCTCGTCAGATTAACGGTCGACGTTGACCGTCGGGATCCCGCCGCCGGCCCGCGCGATGATCGCCAGCGACGGCTCGCCGCTGGGGTTGCTCTCGCGGTGGATCGTGAACGCGGGCACGTGGACGAAGTCGCCGGCGACTGCGTCGAGGTACTCGCCGGAGCCCTCGAATTCGAGCCGCAGCACGCCGGAGACGATGTAGAGACTGCTCTCGTTCTTGTCGTGGTGGTGCCATCCGGAGATCGCACCGGGCTGGGTGATGACCTGGCCGGCCCACAGGATCGGGAGCTCGAAGGCTCGCATCCGGAGCATGCCGGACGTCGGGTCGGCGGCGACCAGGTCACCAGCCTTGATCACACGAACTGGCTCGCTCATACCTCCAGTGTCAGCGCTGGGGGTACGCGGCGTCGACCTCCACCTCGACGAGCCAGCCGGACACCGGGAGGTTCTCGATCTCCAGTGCGAAGCGGGACGGACGCGCCTTGTTCACCACGAACGGTTTCGCCGGCGGCGCCGTACCGAGCGGGACCGGGACGTAGGCGCCGGTGGTGAGGTCGGTGTTGGCGAAGTACTGGCGGTACGCGCGGTTCCACCCGGCGAAGTCGGCGACCGTCGCGCCGGCCGGGTTCTGCAGGAAGACGCGCATCGTGTAGACGTCGGCGTACGACAGCCCGGCCGCGGCGAGGTTCTCGCCGATCCGCCGGAGTGCGTTGATCCCTTGGGCCTCGGTGATGGTGACGCCCGCGGGCAGCGTCCCGCCGGGGAAGATCGCGGTGTCGATGTACGCCGCCTCGGATCCGGACGGAGCGCCGGTGTTCAGCGCCGACGGGCCGATGCCGCTGGTCTTGTAGACGGGTGTGTTGGCGCCGATGCCGACACCGGTCGCGATCATCGGGTTGGCCTGACCCGCGGGCAGGGCGGGTACGACGGTGCCGGGCTGCGGCGGCTTCGGCTTGTCCCACCAGCCGGCCGCTGTTCCGGCGCCGGCGCTGAACGAGACGACCAGGGCGACGGCCCCGGCGATCAGGCGAGTCTTCATCGGCTCGCCACCCGGCTGTGCAGGGCGGTCACGGCCGCGCGGGCGGACACCATCGCGCCGTGCTGCCAGGCGATGGCGTGCGACAGGTGGTCGCCGGCGAAGTAGATGTTGCCGGTGGCCTCGAGCAGCCGGGCGTAGATCCCGTCGGTCTGCGACGGCCAGCTGACCCAGGACGCCTCGGAGTACTTGGTGCCCATCCAGTTCACCGAGAACGACGCCTTGACGTCCTTCGCGTACACGTCGCCGTGCATCTTGGCGCCTTGCATCAGCGCGCGCTCCAGCCGGCCGGCCGGTGTCATCGCGCCGTACAGGTTCGCGTTGGCGCCGGTGTTGTAGTAGCCGATCACGGTGCCGCGCTCGCCGTGGAAGCCGTACGACGGGTACCAGGTGTTCACGGTGTCGAGGCTGCTGTTGGTGATGCCGCCGTAGATCCGGTGGTCCTCCTCCCACCAGCGCCGGCCGTACTCGATGCCGATCTTGCCCGCGTTCGTCGGCCGGGCGTACTTGAGCGCCTCGATGATCGGCGCCGGCAGGTTGGACGGCACCTTCGCGGCCAGGTGCGGCGGCAGCGTGCAGATCGCGTAGTCGGCGGTCAGCATCCGGGTCCGCGGGCCGCTCTTGTAGGTGACCTGGACGCCGGAGCCGGTGTTGGTCAGCCCGGTCACCTCGGCGCCGTACCGGATCTTGTCCTTGCCGATCGCGCGCTCGAACGCGTACGGGATCCGGTCCATCCCGCCGACCGGCTGGAACATCATCATCGCCTGGTCCCAGCCGAACTCGAACGAGAAGTAGTTGCCGACGCCGCTGGCGAAGACGTCGCTCAGCGCGTACGGCGCGGCCGTCGTGCCGCCTTCCAGTCCGGCGCCCGGCTCGACCGTGTACCCGCGCCGCCCGTCGGCGCCGGTGTAGGCGAAGCCGGACGCCTTGTTGCCGATCGAGCCGAAGCTGCTGAGGAAACCGATCAGCGCCTGCTTGTCGGTCGCCGTCAGCTTGGCGTCGAGCGCGCCCTGGTCGGCGGCGGTGGCGAGCAGTTCGGCGACGTAGCCGTACACGTCCGCCTTGGCGGTGCGGTGCCGGATCGCCTTGTTGGACAGGCTGCTGGTGCCTTCGCGGTACAGGTACGCGTCGGCGTTCTGGTTGACGAACGGCTCGATCGCGACGCCGAGCTCGCGGCAGTAGTCGAGTGTCACGTGGTGCTGCGGAAGCCGTCCCGGGCCGGCGTTCATGTACTGGCCGGGGGAGAACGTCGCGCGCTGGGTGTTCCCGGCGAGGTCGGTCTCGACGGTGCCGCCGCGAACGGTCCAGTTCCGGCCGCCCGGGCGGGTGCGCGCCTCCAGCAGGGTGACCTGGTAGCCGGCCTTCAGCAGCTCGTACGCCGAGGTGAGCCCGGCGATCCCGGCTCCGAGAACGACGACGTGCTTGGTGCCGCGGCCGTTGAGATCGGCCCGCGACGGGGCGGCGTACGCGGGTGTCTCGGCGACGCCCGTGAGGCCGAGCGCCGACATGGTGGAGTACAGCACCCCCGCTCCACCGGTGATACCGACCTGCTGCAGGAACTGACGTCTGGTCTGCGCCATGCCTTCTCCTCACTGGGCAACGGGGTAGCTGACCAGAAAGGTAAGGACATGGTGTTTTCGGAGCGTGTCAGGATCGTGACGGATCGACGCTCGTACCGACAGGTATGTTTCTGATTAACGAACCTGTTGGAGCAGCGCCCGCGCTACCCCGGCGACCTCGGCGTAAACACCGGGCTTGCCGGGCTGTGCGCAGCCCTGACCCCAGGAGACGAGTCCGAGCAGGCGGCCGTTGAGGACGAGGGGGCCGCCGGAGTCGCCCTGGCAGGCGTCGATGCCGCCGGCGAGGTAGCCGGCGCAGACGTTGGTCGCGGCGGCGTACCCGTTGGACACGTAGCTCTTGTTCGCGAGACAGGTCTTGTCGCCGAGGTCCGGTACGGCGGCCTTCTGCAGGGTCTCGGCCGGCCCGGTCTCCTGCGTGTCGCCCCATCCGTAGACGGTCGGTACGGCGCCCGCGCGATCCGCCCGCGCGCGGGTCTCGAGCGGCAGCACCGGTACGCCGGTGAAAGGCCGCGCCAGCGTCAGCACCGCCACGTCGTACCGGTTGTCCTTCGTGTTGTAGCCCGGGTGGATCCACACCTTGCTGATCTCCGACACTCGCCCGACCGAGTCGTCGGCGAGGTCCGCCCGTCCCTGGACCGCGTAGTACGTCGACATCGCCTCGTCCATACAGTGGGCCGCAGTCACGATCTTGTTCGGCGCCACCAGCGCGGCCCCGCAGTACCGGCCGCCCGACGCCGCGGATTGCGTGTTGTTCAGGGCGATCGCCCACGGTGCCTCGGCAGTGCTCGCCACCGTCCCGCCGACGATCACCGGCTTCGCTCCGGCGGTGGCAACCAGCAGGACAGCGGCCAACAGCACCGCCTGCACTCTCCGTGAAACGATCATCGCTGTAGGTTAGCGGACGACTGGAGCCTGCAGACTGCCGTAGCGCTCCATGCGCTGCCAACGGAGTCTGGTGCCGGCCAGTGCGGTGAAGACCGACTGGATGACGACCAGGTACATCAGTTGCCGGTAGACGAACTGCTGAAGTGGCAGCGTCCACAGCGGCCCAGCTCGCTCTCCGTCCAGGCGGAACGCGTAGAAGCCCATCGCCAACTGCAGCAGCATGAACCCGGCCCAGACCGACAGGACGCGAACCGGGTCGAGGAAGATCAGGCCGTAGATCGCGAACACGTCCACAACCGGTGCCAGCAGCGGCAGCAGAACCTGGAAGAGCATCAGGTACGTCAGCCCGCGGCGGCCGAACTTACCGGCGCGGCCGCGCTGCACCATCGCCCCGCGGTGCTTCCACATCGCCTGGAGCGTGCCGTAACACCAGCGGTACCGCTGCCGCCACAGGGCGCCAAGTGACGCCGGCGCCTCGGTCCACGCCACCGCACTCTCCTCGAAGACGACCCGCCACCCGTCCCGGCACAGCGCCATCGTCAGGTCGGTGTCCTCCGCCAGCGTCACGTCGCTCAGGCCGCCGATCCGCTCCAGCGCCGTACGGCGGAACGCGCCGACGGCACCCGGCACGGTCGGCATGCACTCGGCCAGGTCGAACAGCCGGCGGTCCAGGTTGAAGCCGATCACGTACTCGATGTGCTGCCAGCGGCCGAGCAGCCCGCGACGGTTGCCCACCTTGGCGTTGCCGGACACCGCGCCGACGGCAGGGTGCCCGAAGGGCTGGATCAGCTTGCGCACGGCGTCCGGCTCGAACACGGTGTCGCCGTCGACCATCACGATCAGCTCGAACCGTGCCGCGCGCAGTCCAGTGTTGAGCGCGACCGGCTTACCGGCGTTGGCCTGCCGGATCACACGGACCCGGGGGATCCCCAGCCGCTCGACGAGATCCGCCGTACCGTCGGTCGAACCGTCGTCGACGACGATCACCTCGAGCGGGTGGTCCGACGCCACCAGCGAGCGGATCGCGGCCTCGATGCCGGCGCTCTCGTTGTACGCCGGGACGATGACGCTGACCGGCTCCGTCACCGGCGGGCCGTAGGTCCAGTTCCGCATCCGCGCGTGCCGCCGGGCGGCGATCACGGTGGTGATGGCGCGCAGCACGCTCAGCGCGCCGGCGGCGTACAACAGCCAGCCGATCACGGCCAGCACGCCGTCGCTGATCCGCATCGCCCCGATCACCGCGAGACCCCGTCCGCGATCCAGCAGACTCGCCTTGCGGGTCGGGTCCGGCAGGCCGACCGAGTCGCTGACGGTGGCGAACCGGAAGCCACGCGCCTTCAGGCGCGGCAGCAGCTTGTCCAAGGCCTCGACGGTCTGCGTACGGTCGCCGCCGGCGTCGTGCATCAGCAGCACCTGTCCGGCCGTGCTGCGGGGCATCGAGTTGGCGATCACCTGCTGCGTGCCGGGCTTCCGCCAGTCCTCACTGTCCTGACTGCTCAGCACGGCCAGGTAGCCGGCCTTGCGGGCCTGCTGGAGCGCCTCCCAGTCGCGATTGCTCAGCGCGTCCGGCTCGGAGGAGTACGGCGGTCTGAGCAGCGTCGTACTGACACCGGTGGCGCCGGCGAGGACGAGCTGGCTCTGCCGGAGCTCGAGTGAACGCCGCCACCCGGACGCGGTCGACAGGTTGGCATGCGTGAAGGTGTGCACCGCGATCTGGTGACCCTCGGCGACGATCCGGCGGGCCAGGTCCGGGTGCGCGGCGACCTCGGTACCGACCACGAAGAAGGTGGCGTGCACCTGCTGCTTGCGGAGCACGTCCAGGATCTCCGGAGTCCAGACCGGGTCCGGCCCGTCGTCGAAGGTGAGCGCGATGGTGCGTGCTTTCGGTGCCACCGACCGGGGTGTGCCGTCGCCCGCGTCGATGACCGGTCCGCCGTTGACGATCTGTTTCGGCACCGCTCCGGAGGGACCGCTTGACCGGACCGCGCCGTCGGCCTCCGTTCCGTACATATGGTGCGTGTAGCCGTTCAGCAGCAGCATGCCGGCCAGGCAGACCAGCAACATCGTCAGGACGATCCAGTGCGTCCGGAGCGGCACCTGCTTGGCGCGCCGCGCGCCCGGTCGGCTCACGGGGCGGCCGGCGCCCTCGTCTTACCGGGCGGTGCGGTCGGCTTGTTGCCGTGCGTCGTGGTCGCCGTCGGCGCCGCGGTCGGTGAGTTGGTCCGGCCCGGCTGGGTGCTCGTCACGGTCGTCGGAGCCGTGGTCGGTACGGCGGTCACGGGCGGCGACGTCACCGACGGACTGTCGGTCGGGACCGTGGCGGGGCCCGAGGTCGGCGTGCTGGTCGGCGCCGCGGGGGTGGCTGTGGCTCGCGGTGTCCGGCTGTCCCCGGTTGTCGGCCGCGGCGTCTCGAGCGCGATCTCGGCCGGCGGCGCGGTCGGCCGGTGCTCGGGCTTCGCGGCTTCGGGGAGGGGGATCAGCGGGGTGTCCATCCGCGGTCCGCCCAGCAAACTACTCACCATGAGCAGGAGGTAACCGACGGTAGGTACGGCGAGGAACACGCCTGCTCTTCGGATACTGCGACGGCGACGCCCGGTCGAGTCCAGAAAGACTGGCCGCCGAGGGGAGGGCGGTCTCACAAGCGCGAGAGCTTAGCGGAATCGAGCGAAATTTGGGATGTCGGGGGTCTTGCGGCGGAGTGCAAGCCCTTACCGGGTGAATTCTCGACACCGAAATACCCCGCCGTGCGGTGACCGGGGGCCGGGGTGGCTACTGTCGTCAGGTGCAGAAATGGCCTGGTCGTCCTTACCCCCTCGGCGCCACCTACGACGGTGCCGGGACGAACTTCGCGGTGTTCTCGGAGGTCGCCGATCGCGTCGACCTCTCGCTGGTCGGTGACGACGGGGCCGAGCAACTGGTGCAGCTGACCGAGGTGGACGGATTCGTCTGGCACGCGTACCTGCCGGGAGTGCAGCCGGGGCAACGGTACGGCTTCCGGGTGCACGGGCCCTACAACCCCGCCGAGGGGCACCGGTGCAACCCGTCGAAGCTGCTACTGGACCCGTACGCGAAGGCGATCGACGGGCAGATCGACGGCGACGAGTCGCTGTTCAGCTACCGATTCGCCGAGCCCGACGAGCTGAACACGATGGACAACCGCGAGCACACGATGCTGTCGGTGGTGACCAACCCGTTCTTCGACTGGGGCAACGACCGCCCGCCGGGCCACGCCTACCACGAGACCGTGATCTACGAGGCGCACGTCAAGGGCCTCACCAAGACCCATCCGGGCCTGCCGGAGAACATCCGCGGCACCTACGCCGGCATCGGGCACCCGGCGATCGTCGAGCACCTGAAGGAGCTCGGGGTGTCCGCGATCGAGCTGATGCCGGTGCACCAGTTCGCCCAGGACGGCCATCTGCAGGAGCTCGGCCTGTCGAACTACTGGGGCTACAACACGATCGGATTCTTCGCGCCGCACAACGCCTACTCGTCGACCGGCACCCGCGGCCAGCAGGTGACCGAGTTCAAGGCGATGGTGAAGGCGCTGCACGAGGCCGACATCGAGGTGATCCTCGACGTCGTCTACAACCACACCGCCGAGGGGAACGAGTTCGGCCCGACGCTGTCGTTCAAGGGCATCGACAACGCGGCGTACTACCGGCTGGTCGACGAGGACAAGCGGCACTACTACGACACCACCGGCACCGGCAACAGCCTGCTGATGCGGCACCCGCACGTGCTGCAGCTGATCATGGACTCGCTGCGCTACTGGGTCACCGAGATGCACGTCGACGGCTTCCGCTTCGACCTGGCGGCCACCCTGGCCCGGCAGTTCCACGAGGTCGACCGGCTGTCGGCGTTCTTCGACCTGGTCCAGCAGGACCCGGTGGTGAGCCAGGTGAAGCTGATCGCCGAGCCGTGGGACGTCGGCGACGGCGGGTACCAGGTGGGCAACTTCCCGCCGCTGTGGACGGAGTGGAACGGCAAGTACCGCGACCAGGTCCGGGACTACTGGCGGGGCGAGAAGTACGCGCTGGCCGAGTTCGCCTCCCGGCTGACCGGTTCCTCCGACCTGTACCAGGACGACAGCCGCCGGCCGCTGGCGAGCATCAACTTCATCACCGCCCACGACGGCTTCACGCTGCGCGACCTGGTCTCGTACAACGAGAAGCACAACGAGGCGAACGGCGAGGGCGGCAAGGACGGCGAGAGCTTCAACCGCTCCTGGAACTGCGGTGCCGAGGGCCCGACCGACGACCCCGAGGTGCTGCGGCTGCGGGCCAAGCAGGAGCGCAACTTCCTCACCACGCTGCTGATCTCGCAGGGCGTGCCGATGATCGCCCACGGCGACGAGCTCGGCCGGACGCAGCGCGGCAACAACAACGTCTACTGCCAGGACAACGAGACCTCCTGGATCGACTGGGAGCTGGACGAGCCGCAGAAGCACCTGCTCGGGTTCACCCGGTCGCTGCTGACGTTGCGCAACAACCACCCGGTGCTGCGCCGGCGCCGGTTCTTCCACGGCGACACCGGCATCGACGGCCTCGGTGACCTGGTCTGGTTCACGCCGAACGGCACCGAGATGCAGAACGGCGACTGGCAGCGCGACGACGCCCGGGCGATCGCGGTGTTCCTGAACGGCGACGCGATCTCCGAGCCGGACCCGCGCGGCGAGCCGGTGGTCGACGACTCGTTCCTGGTGCTGCTGAACGGGAACTTCGAGCCGGTCGACTTCCTGCTGCCGCCGGAGGAGTACGGCGAGCACTGGACGGTCGCCGTCGACACGACGCACCCGACCGGCGCCGGGGACGAGGACCCGCACGCCGCGAGCAGCACGGTCCAGCTCGAGGCCCGCAGCACCCTGGTCCTGACCCGTTCGAGGCAGGCCGGATGAGGGGAGTCCCGCAGGCCACCTACAGGTTCCAGCTCCGCGCCGAGTTCGGCTTCGACGACGCCGCCGCGGTGGTGCCGTACCTGGCAGGCCTCGGGATCTCCCACGCGTACCTGTCCCCGATCCTGCAGGCCGCGCCCGGTTCCACCCACGGGTACGACGTGGTGGACCACAGCCGGCTGTCCGAGCCGATGGGCGGCCGGCCGGCGTTCGACCGGTTGTCGGCGCGGCTGGCCGAGCACCGCCTGGGCGCTGTCGCGGACGTCGTACCGAACCACGTCGCCGTACCGACGCCGGAGAGCCTCAACGCGGCGCTCTGGTCGGTGCTGCGGCTGGGGCCCGGCTCGCCGTACGCGGACTGGTTCGACGTGGACTGGGGCGCCGGCAACCAGCCGCTGCTGATGGCGGTGCTGGGTCAGCGGATCGGCAAGGTGCTCGCGGACGGCGAGCTGTCCGTCGAGGGCGACGTACTGCGGTACTACGAGCACGAGTACCCGCTGCGGCCCGGGACCGAGGAGCTGCCGCTGGCGGAGCTTGTCACCGCGCAGTGGTACCGGCTCGCGCACTGGCGGGTCGCTGACGAGGAGTTGAACTACCGGCGGTTCTTCGACGTCGACACGCTCGCTGCTGTACGGCAGGAGACCAAGGAGGTCTTCGACGCGACCCACGAGCTCCTGCTCGCGCTGCTGCACGAAGGAAAGCTCAACGGCTTCCGGATCGACCACCCTGACGGTCTGGCGGACCCGCGCGGCTACCTGCGTCGACTGGCCGAGCGCACCGGCGGTGCCTGGGTCGTGGTGGAGAAGATCCTGGAAGGCGACGAGCAGCTGCCCCGCGACTGGCCGTGCGCCGGCACGACCGGGTACGACGCTCTGCTGCGCGTCGGCGGCCTGTTCGTCGACCCTGCTGGTGCTGCACCGCTCGCGGCCCTGCACTCCGAGCTCACCGGTGCACCGGCCGACTTCGGACCCGTGGTCGAGGAGGCGAAGCGCGAGATCGTTCAGCACGGCCAGTACGCCGAAGTGCATCGCCTGGTCGAGTTGCTCGCGCGGATCTGCCAGGACGACGTGCGGCTGCGTGACCACACCAGGCGGGCGTTCCACGAGGTCGTCGTGGAGCTGCTGGTCCAGTTCGACGTCTACCGCGCGTACGTCGTACCGGGAGAAGAGCCGGAGCCCGAGGCGGTGGCTGCGGTCGAGCGGGCTGCGGAGAGAGCGCGGGCGAACCTGGACGAGGACCGCCAGGCCACCCTGGACGTCGTGCTGCACCTCTTGCTGGGACGAGAGACGAGCACGGTCGACGAGCAGGCGCGGGCCGAGCTGATCGTGCGCTTCCAGCAGACGTGTGGACCGGTGATGGCCAAGGGGGTCGAGGACACCGCGTTCTACCGGTGGCTGCGGCTCACGTCGCTCAACGAGGTCGGTGGCGACCCGGGCCACTTCGGTGTGACGCCGGAGGAGCTCCACGCGTACGCGTCCCAGTTGAACCGGGACTGGCCGAAGACGATGACCACGCTGTCCACCCACGACACCAAGCGGTCCGAGGACGTCCGCGCGCGCCTCGGCGTACTGTCCGAGCAGCCCGCCGTCTGGTCGGAGGCGGTCCACGAGTGGCGCAGGCTTTCGGAAGAGCACCGCAGTCCCCTGCTGGACGGCAGCACGGAGTACCTGTTCTGGCAGACGCTGTTCGGCACCTGGGCCGACGGACCGCTCGCTGAGGACCGCATGCAGGGCTATCTGCTGAAGGCGATCCGTGAGGCCAAGCGGCACACTTCGTGGACCTCGCCGGACGACGAGTACGAACAGGCTGTCGCTGCCTTCGCGACGGCGGTCCTCGACGACGAGACCGTGCTCGACGCGGTACGCCGCTTCGCTGACGAGCAGACCGGCTACGTACGAGCTGCCACGCTCGGCCAGAAGCTGGTGCAGCTGACCATGCCCGGCGTACCGGACGTGTATCAGGGCACCGAGCTGGTCGATCTGTCCCTTGTGGACCCCGACAACCGGCGCCCGGTGGACTACACGGAGCGCATCGAGCGGCTGCAGCGGCTGGACGACGGCGGCAAGCCGGAAGACCTGTCCGACGAGAAGCTGCTTGTCACGTCGCGAGCGCTCCGCATCCGCCGGCAGTACCCCGAGGCCTTCGCGGGCAGCTATGCACCGCTCCCGACCTCCAACGGGCACGCGGTCGCGTTCGCCCGTGGCGACGCCGTCATCACCGTGGCGACCAGACTGCCGGCCGCGCTGCAGCGGCTGGGCGGCTGGGGCGACAGCACCGTCGTGCTGCCGAGTGGCCGGTGGAAGAACGTGTTGACCGGCCGTGAAGTGGGCACCGGGGCTGCCCGGATCGGCGATCTGCTCGCGGACCTCCCGGTCGCCCTCCTGGTCAGGAGCTGACAGCCATGCACACGTTCCGCGTCTGGGTGCCAGCGGCAACCAATGTGGACCTGGTACTGCGGGACGGTGTGCTCCCGATGCGCTTCGCCGAGGGCGGCTGGTGGGAGCGGCAGGTGGCCGAGGCGCACCACGGCACCGACTATGCGTACTCCGTCGACGGCAGCGACCCGCTCCCCGACCCGCGCAGCCCGTGGCAGCCGGACGGCGTCCACGGGTTCAGCCGGGTCTTCGAGGCGGACCGCTTCGAATGGAGCGACGACAGCTGGACGGGCCGCGACGTACGAGGCGCTGTCTTCTACGAGCTGCACCTGGGCACGTTCACGCTCGAAGGCACGCTGGACGCAGCCGCCGAGCACCTGGACTACCTGGCCGTGCTCGGGGTCGAGGTGGTCTCGCTGCTGCCGGTCGCCGCGTTCCCCGGCGTACACGGCTGGGGGTACGACGGTGTGGACCTGTACGCGGTGCACGCGCCGTACGGCGGCCCGGAAGCCCTGCAGCGGTTCGTGGACCGCTGCCACGACGCCGGGCTGGCTGTGTGCCTCGACGTCGTCTACAACCACCTCGGTCCGAGCGGGAACTACCTGTCCAGCTTCGGTCCGTACTTCACCACCAGGCACTCCACGCCGTGGGGCCCTGCGGTCAACTTGGACGACGCCGGTAGCGCAGAGGTACGACGGTGGATCTGCGACAACGCCCTGCGCTGGTTCCGCGACTTCCACCTCGACGTACTGCGGCTGGACGCCGTCCACGCGCTGGTCGACGACAGCCCGACGCACCTGCTCCAGCAGCTGTCGACCGAGACCGCCGAGCTGGCCAAGGACCTCGGGCGGCCGCTGGGGCTGGTGGCCGAGTCGGACCTGAACGATCCGCGCACGGTCGAGCCGGTGTCCACGGGCGGCATGGGGATGACCGCCCAGTGGAGCGACGACTTCCACCACGCACTGCACTCCCTGCTGACCGGTGAACGGTTCGGGTACTACGTGGACTTCGGGGACCCGGCGGTGTTCGCGAAGACGCTGACGCGGGTGTTCCTGCACGACGGGGGCTATTCGACATTCCGCGGCAAGGACTGGGGACGCCCGGTCGATCCGCGCAGCCACCGCGGCGGCGAGTTCCTCGCCTACACGTCGAACCACGACCAGATCGGCAACCGGGCGCTCGGCGACCGGCCGAACCTGACCCCGGGGCAGCTCGCGATCGGCGCCGCGCTGGTGCTGACCTCGCCGTACACGCCGATGCTGTTCATGGGTGAGGAGTGGGGCGCCTCGACGCCGTGGCGGTTCTTCACGGACTTCTCCGACGACACCGAACCCGGCCTGGCGGACGCGGTCCGGACCGGCCGGCGGCACGAGTTCGCCGAGTTCGGCTGGGACGCGGACGAGATCCCCGACCCGCAGGACCCGCAGACCTGGCGCAGCTCGGTGCTCGACTGGTCCGAGCCGGACGAGGCGCCGCACCGCGAGCTGCTCGCCTGGTACCGGCACCTGCTCACCTTCCGGGCCCGGATGCCCGAGCTCCGTGACGACCGGCTGGCGTCCGCGGAGGTCGCGTTCGACCCCGCCGGCGCCTGGCTGGTGGTGTCCCGCGGCAGCCTGCGCGTGGTGGCGAACCTCGGTGGTGCGGACGCGGTCGTGCCGCTCGCGGAGCTCCCGAAGTACCTCGTGATGTCGTTCGCCGGCGGAGACCTGACTACCGGCGGGGTTTGGTTGCCTGGTCACGGCGTCGCGATCGTGGCCGTCTGAGACTTTCCAAAGGGTCACGTTTGTAGGCCATTCCAACAGAACGCGGCGTTCGAGTGTGTTGATCCGTGGTGATTTCCGGAATCGCTTGTCTGCCGGGGTGGTCGTGGCGGACTGTTGATGGGCCAGCAGGGGACGGGGGGTTTTGAGGGAGGACCGGATGACAGTCGGAGGCGTCGACACCTACTACGACTACGAAGAAAAGCAGTGGAAGAGCCGGAAGCTGGGTGGCGGCCCGATCCGTCGCGGCCCGGTCTGCCCGGCACCACGCACCCCGGACCATGCGGTGCGCGAATCCACCGTCCACGAGCGTCGTGCGGCCGTTCGCGACGTACCGAAGCACACGCTCAACTGACGCGCACCGGTGGCAGGGCCCGCCAGACCAGGCCACCGACCTGACCACAGCGGCTGTCGTCCGACGGCCGCTGTGGCATGCCCGGACCAGCCGCAGTCACGGTTGCGCGCGCCGGGGCAGCGAGCGGCGTGGCTTCCGGGTCGCATAGAGTGACGGTTGTCCCGACAGGAAGGATCCGGGTGATGGCCGACGCAGACGACCAGGTGACACAGAGCGCGCCGTTCCCGGGCTTCGACACGACCAAGCCGAGTATCGCCCGGACGTACGACTACCTGCTCGGCGGCAAGGACAACTTCGCGGTGGACCGCGCGTTCGGCGACCGGTTCATCAACGAACTGCCCGGCTCCCGGGTGATCGCCTACGACAACCGCGGCGCGCTGATCCGCGCGGTCCGCGAGATCGTCACCACGACGCCGGTCCGCCAGTTCATCGACCTCGGCAGCGGGCTGCCGACCGCCGACAACGTGCACCAGGTCGCCCAGCGATACGAGCCGGACGCGAAGGTGGTGTACGTCGACAACGACCCGATCGTGCTCGCGCACGGCCGCGCGCTGCTCGCCGAGAACGAGAACACCACGGTCATCCAGGCCGACCTGCGGGAGCCGAAGGCGATCCTCGAGCATCCGGACACGGTGCGCCTGATCGACTTCTCCGAGCCGGTCGGCGTGATCTTCAGCGCCACCCTGCACCATGTGAACGACGACGAGGACCCGGCCGGCATCGTCCGCTTCTGGAAGGACCGGATCGCCTCCGGCAGCCACCTCTTCATCAGCCACTTCCGCAGCGAGAACGACCCCCGCAGCCAGGAGCTCGAGCAGGTCCTGCAAGGCTCGCTCGGCCGCGGCCGCTGGCGCACCGACGACCAGATCCTCGCCCTCTTCGGCGATGACTTCACCGTGCTCGCCCCCGGCCTGGTTCCTGCCTGCCGATGGCGCAACCCCAGCGAGCCCGACGACCTCACCGACTACCAGCGCCTGATCGCCGCCGTCCTCGCCGTCAAGAACTGACGCTTCGTCGGCACGAGGTTTCGGGAGACCGTGGTTGGGTCACTGCCCGAGGCCACCGAGCTGCTGGACCATTGCGAGGTCGTCCCGGATCGCCCAGCGCTCAGCGATCCGGCCCTCCCGCAGCCGGTACGCGAACGCGACGTCCCTGGTGCAGAAGCCCTCGCGCAGGTCGAAACCGCGGAACCCGCCGCCGGGCCAGTGCAACTCGCGCGAGCCGAACTGCACGACCAGGTCGTTCTCGGCGACGACGAACGACTCCACCCAGCGTCCGGGATACCGGTCTCGGCGTGCCGACGCCAAGAACTGCCTGGTGCCCTCGATCCCGGGCGGCATGTGTGGGGCGAGCGCGTGGTTGACGAGATCCGGCGTACAGAGCGCGTCGAGCCGGGACAGGTCACCGCTGCCGTTGCCGAGCTCGTCCAGTTCCTGCACGACGGTCTTGTTCTCAGAGAGGTTCATGCTCCAGCGGTACCACTCGTCCACACGCCAGGGAAGCGCCCGTTCCGGCGGGACCGATTACCCCGGGAGCTTCTGCCGGGCGAGGAACGCGAACCGGGCGGTCTTGGTCGAGCCGTCCGGCTGGACGATCTTCGCCTCCGCGCCGAGAGTGAAGCCGCTGCGGTGGAACCGCTCGATCGCGCGGGTGTTCCGGACGTCGGGTTCGACCACGATCCGCGGGTGTCCCAGGTGCTCGAAGACGAAGCGGGCGAGCGCGCCGATCAGCTGACCGGTGAATCCGGCGCGGGCGTCCCCGGGCGCGATCAGCAGATGGACGCCGAGGTCACCGGGCTCGACGGCGTACGCCGCGCCGGCGGGATCCGCCTGCGGGTCGTACGTCTGCAGCAGCGCGACCGGTACGCCGTCCAGCCGGACGACGTACACGTGATGCGTCGGCACCGAGTCCAGGAAGCGGTACGTCGCCTCGATCTCGTCGCGCGACAGCGCGCCCATGCCCCAGTAGGTCGCCCGCTCGGCCGTCACCCACCCGTGGATGAGGTCCAGATCGCGCGCCGGATCCGCCTCCTCGATCCGCACCGTCCCGAACCCGTCGACGGCCGCCGAGTACGTGCGATCCTCCCGGGCCGCCGGACCCTCCGCGGGGACCAGCGCACCGCGCAACCACGACGCCAGCTGGTCGTGGTGGTGCGGATCGCCGAGGACGCCGGACGCGCCGAGCGGCACGATCCACCGGCTGGCGGAGCGATCGGCGAGGTCCCACGCGTACCGGGCGGCGGAGGCGCGGATGCAGACGTCCGTCAGCCCGGGCAGGCTCGACGTCGACATCACGCAGTGGTGGTCGCCGGACAGGCCCAGGTCCAGCGGCGTCTCGTTCGCCGCGAACACCGGACCGCGCAACGCGTGCAGCGGTGCGAGCTGATGCGTCTCGGCCCATGGCGGGCGCGGGCTGTTGGCGGCGACCTCTTCCAGTGCCTCGCGGGCCAGCCAGCGCACGTCGACGTTCGGCAGCAGGTCGGTGGTGAGGAGGTTCTCGAGCGCGTACGAGACGTGGGTGAGCGGCTCCATCCACGGCGTGAAGACCGCGGCGACGTCGGCGTTCTCGAGCATCGTGAAGTGGTCGGTGAGGCGGGTGACGAGCGCCTTGCGGACCGCGGCGTACGACGAGGCCGTCGTGCTCGTGGCGTCCATCCGGCGGTCCCACGCGAACAGTTCGGTGCGGAGGGCAACTGCTTGCGGGGACAGGTCGCCGAGACCGGTCAGCAGGTCGAGCAGGGAGCCGGCCGAGCCCAGGTACGTGTCCTGGTGGATGCCCGGCATGCCGTCGACCGTCCAGTCGTCTCGGGCTTCCACGAGGTCGCGGATCCGGTCGGCGCGGTGCGGCGCGGCGAACTCGACCCCGAGCGGCGTCGCGAGCCCGCGGGCGTTCGCCATCACCGCCGGCCCGTCCACCGCTGCCCGCGCCATCTCGTGCCAGCCGTCCCAGCCGTACGTCGCATCCCAGGCCGGCACGACCCGCAGCATGTTCGCCCGCTCGCGCCGCGGCACCACGCCGGCGGTCCGATGCAGCAGCCCACCCGCGGTGTCGGCCGCCAGTACGACGTTGACCGGCTCGACCCACTCGTCAAAAGCGGCGTCCACATCGCCCACGCCGGTTGCCCGAAGCAACCGACGCATCACCTGGAACCCGAGCCGTCCGGTGACCCGGGGCGGGTAGCGCAGCGAGACCGATGCAGCGCCTTCCGCGCCTTCCGGGCCATGCGTGATGATCGGACCGCGGTCGGTCTCGATCACCTCGACCTCGACGGGCGCCGCACCGGCGACCTCCACCACCTCGGTGTGGAAGGACGCCGGTCGCCAGCCGTCCGGCCCCAAGGCCTCCACTCCTGACCCGGTCCGGCGCAGTTGTTCGGCGTACAGGTCCTGGTAGTCGGCCATGGCGTTGGTGATGGACCAGGCGACCGACCCGGTGTGGCCGAAGTGTGCGAGCCCCGGGATGCCGGGAACGGCGAGCCCGAGGACGTCGTACTCGGGGCAGGTCAGCCGGATCTGCTGATACACGCCGGGGCTCTCGATGAAGCGATGCGGATCGCCCGCCACGATCGCCTGACCGCTCGCGGTGTGCGACCCCGGGATCAGCCACCCGTTGCTGCCGGCCCCGTGCGGTCCCTCCGACGAGAACAGCTCCAAGGACGCTTCCCCGAGCTGGGCCGCGACATGAGTGCGCCACAGCTTGGAAGGGAAGCCGGCGAACAGGATGTGCACCGCCAGCCAGATCCCCAGCGGCGTCCACGGCTCCCACTCCTGCAGCGTCAGCCCGGTCTCCGCGAACTCGGGCGCGCGTGCCGCCCCGCCCGGCAGCCCGTGGTTGACGCCCTCGACGTACGCCGTGACCCACTCGCGCGTTTCGTCGTCGAGCGACTCGAAGCACCGCCGCGCCGTGTCCGCGAGCCGCGCCTGGCGGGCGAACACGTCCCACGCCGCCGCCTCGGCCCCGAGGAACGCGGCGCTCGTCCCGAGGTGCCGCCGCCGCTCCAGCTCGATCTGCCAGGCCCGGTCCCGCGCGGCGTTCACGCCTTGCAGGTAGACCAACGCGAGCGGATCCCCGGCTTGCAGGTGCGGTACGCCGTACGTGTCCCGGAACACCCTCGCGTTCACAGCAGCCCCCACTTCAGTCAAGTTAGGCTGCGCTAACTTACTCGGCAGCTGTCCCTCGAGACAACCGCAATTCTCGCCGCCGCGTAACCTGGCGGCTGTGATCACGCCGCTCGACGTCACCGACCGCACGCTCGCCGAGCGACTGCTCACGATCCAGCACGCCGCGTACGCCGTGGAGGCCGAGCTGATCGGCTTCGACGGCATCCCGCCGCTCCGCGAGGACCTCGACGGCCTGATGTCGTCGACCGAACACTGGCTCGGGCGGTACGACGGAAACACGCTGGTCGGGGCGGTTGCTTATGAGATCTCGGCGGACACCGTGGAGATCGACCGCCTGATCGTCGATCCCGCGCACGCCCGCCGCGGACACGGCCGAGCCCTCCTGGATCACCTCGACCGGATCGAACCACGCGCGGTCAGCCTGGTGTCGACGGGCTCGGCCAACATCCCCGCCGTCAACCTCTACAAGTCGCGCGGCTACGCCACGGTCGGCGAAGTAGAGGTTGCTCCCGGCATCTACATCACGCAGTTCCGCCGCGCGTCCTGACCTGCTCGAACCCGTAGTACAGCGCCAGCAGGAACACGATCAGCAGGGTCACCTGGGCGGACACGAACGAGATGCCGATGCAGGCTCCGTAGACGACCGTGCCCATCGAGTAGCGCAGCAGCGACTTGCGGACCTCCGCCTTGGACATGTCGTGGTCGACCAGGTGGTTGCGCAGGACGTACCACCAGATCAGGCTGAACGCGATCGCCGCCAGCGTCAGGTTCGTGCTGTAGACGGCGGCCGCGACGTGCGAGTTGCTCGACTCGTCCTCGAGATGCTCCGCGAACAGGCTGGTCGGGAACGGCAGCAGCGTCGCCCACAGCAGCAGGAGCAGGTTGAGGAACATCAGCCCGCGGTCCGCGCGCCGGATCTGGCGGAACATCGAGTGGTGGTTGACCCACATGATGCCGAGGATCGCGAAGCTGGTCAGGTACGCCGCGAACTGCGGCCATTCGTGCAGCAGCGCCGGCCACAACCGCTCACCCTCCTCGAGCTCGGGACTGTGCAGTTCGAGGACGAGGAGGGTGATCGCGATCGCGAAGACGCCGTCACTGAAGGCTTCGAGACGGGTCGTCTCGGCAAGGTCGGACTGTGTGCTCACGGCCCACAGTCTGAGGCCCGAGGTTCAGTTCGTCGACAAAGAAAGCGCTGTCCAGCTGATCGCCGGTAGCGTAATCGTCAGCTTGCCGTCGGCGAGCCGGGCGGACTCGAACGGCTGGGCCGTGACGCGGTCGGGCTGGGTGGCCGAGTTGGTCGCGAGTGGGTCCTCGTCGTGGACGATGACGGCCTCGTCGAGTGAGGTCACGCCCGCCCGGGTGAGGTCGACGGTGACCTCGACCGGGCCCTCGGACGAGCGGTTCACCGCGAACAGCGCGATCTTGCCGTCGTCGTAGGTCGCCACCGCGTCGACCGCGGGCACGTCGCCGTACTTCGCCGTCGACACCAGCGGCGAGTCGGTCTCGACCCGGAGCACCCGCCCGGCGGCGAGCCGCGAGGTGATCGCGAACGGGTGGAACGTGGGCTGCCGCCAGGCCGCGCCGCCGGGCTCGGTCATGATCGGCGCGATCACGTTCGCGAGCTGCGCCAGGCACGCCACCCCGACCCGGTCGCTGTGCCGCAGCAGCGAGATCAGCAGGTTGCCGAGCACCACCGCGTCGGTGACGTTGTACTCGTCCTCGATCCGCCGCGGCGCCACCTCCCACGCCTCGCCCGGTCCGTCGGTGCGGCGGGAGCGGTCGCCGTACCAGACGTTCCACTCGTCGAAGGAGATGCCGATCTTCTTGCTGCTTTTGAGTTCTGCTCCGACGTGGTCCGCGGTCGCCACCACGGAGTCGATGAAGTGGTCCATGTTCACCGCGGACGCCAGGAACGACGCGGTGTCGCCGTCGTCGTTGCCGTAGTACGCGTGGCAGGAGATGTACTCGACGAACTCGTACGTCTCCCGCAGCACGTCGCGCTCCCAGGTGCCGAACAGCGGCATCCGCGACGACGACGAGCCGCAGGCGACGAGCTCGAGGTCCTTGTCGATCATCCGCATCGCCCGCGCGGTCTCCGCCGCGAGCCGTCCGTACTCCGTCGGCGTCTTGTGCCCGACCTGCCACGGGCCGTCGAGCTCGTTACCGAGGCACCAGAGCTTGATGCCGTACGGCGCCGCGCCGTGCTGCTCGCGCAGATCGGACAGCGCCGTACCGCTGGGGTGGTTCGCGTACTCGAGCAGGTCGAGCGCCTCCTGGACGCCGCGGGTCCCGAGGTTGATCGCCATCATCGGCTCGACGCCGGCCTTGACGCACCAGCGGCTGAACTCGTCCAGACCGAACTCGTTGGTCTCGACGCTGTGCCAGGCGAGGTCGAGGCGCCGCGGCCGCTCCGCGCGCGGACCGACGCTGTCCTCCCAGCGGAAACCGGAAACGAAGTTTCCGCCGGGATAGCGGACCACGGAAACTCCGAGCTCGCGGGTCAGTTCCAGGACGTCCTTGCGGAAACCGTCCTCGTCCGCGGTCGCGTGGCCGGGCTCGTAGATGCCGGTGTAGACACACCGGCCCATGTGCTCGACGAAGGTTCCGAAGGTCCGGCGGTTCACGGGCGCGATCGTGAACGCGGGATCGATGGTGAGATGGGCAGTGGGCACCAGGTGGCTCCTGTCGTGGTGAATCAGCCGCAGCGGCTAGCCTTTGATCCCCGCGTCGCCGACACCGCGGACGACGTGGCGCTGGAACAAGGCGTAGACGATCAGCAGAGGAAGACCGCCCAGCACGGCCGAGGCCATGATCTGGGCGTAGCGCAGGCCGTACGATCCCTGCACGTTGGCGAGGCCGACCGGGATCGTCATCATTGACGGGTCGGTGGTCACGATGAAGGGCCAGAGGAAGTTGTTCCAGGCCCCGATGAACGTGAAGATGCCGACCGCGACCAGGATCGGTCGCGACATCGGGACCATCACGCTCCAGACGATCCGCCACCGGGACGCGCCGTCGACCCGGGCGGCGTCCTCGTAGTCGCGGGAGATGCCGTCGAAGAACTTCTTCAGCACGAACACCATCACCGGCGCGACCACCTGCGGCAGCACGATGCCCCAGTAGGTGTCGACCAGGCCGAGGCCGGTCATCTCCTGGAACAGCGGCACGATCAGCACCTGCGGCGGCACCAGGATGCCGGCGATGATCAGCCCGAACAGCACCCGCCGGCCGGGGAACGTGGTTCGTGAGAAGCCGTACGCCGCGAGCACCGAGACGACCAGCGTCAACGCGGTCACCAGCACCGAGACGACCGTACTGTTCAGGAACCAGCGGATCAGATCGCCCTGCTCGATCACGCTCCGGTAGGCGCCGGTGGTAGGTGCCTCCGGCAACCAGGTGATCGGCGCCCGGGTCGTCTCCGGTTCCGGTTTCAGCGAGGTGTCGAGAGCCCAGAGCAAGGGAACCAGCCAGATCACCGCGAGGATTACCGCACCGACGGCGCTCGCGGCCTTCGGGAAGGTCCATTGCTGCCTGCGGCGCGGCGTTCTGGTTGCTACTGGCAACGTTGCGCTCGTCATGCGTCCTCCCCTCGGCCGGAGAACAGTTTGAACTGCGCCACCGCGACGATCACGATGACCGCGAAGAACAGGTACGAGATCGCGGACGCGTAGCCGATCCGGTAGCTGGTGAAGCCGGACTCGTAGATGTACTGGATGATCGGCCGGGTCGCGTAGTTCGGTCCGCCGTTGGTCATCAGGTAGATCTGGTCGAAGATCTTCAGCGATGCCACGAGCTGCAGGACGATGATCAGGCCGGTGGTCCGGCCGAGCAACGGCAGCGTGATCCGGAACAGTTGCTGCCGCCCGTTCGCCCCGTCGATCGCGGCCGCCTCGTAGACCTGGGCGGGAATCCCTTGCAGCGCGGCCAGGTAGAGCAGGAAGTTGAACCCGACCGTCCACCAGACGGTCGTGATCACCACCGCGAGCATCGCCCGGTTCTCGGTGTTCAGCCAGTCGATCTCGGCGAACCCGCCCGCCGTCAGCAGGCCGTTCACCAGGCCGAACCCGGGCTGGTAGATCCACACCCAGATCAGCGTCACGACCGTGGCGGGCAGCACGAACGGAGCGAAGTACGCGAAGCGCAACAGCCAGCCCAGCACGCCGCGCCGGTTGGCCAGCAGGGCCATGACGAGCGCAATGATCACCAGCGGCGGCGTACTCATCGCGGTGAAGACGAGGGTGTTCTTCAGCGACGACCAGACAGCGGGGTCACCGAACAGGTCCCGCCAGTTCTGCAGGCCGAGGAACTCGTGCTTGACGCCGGCCAGACTGGTGTTGAAGAAGCTGTTCCACAGACCGGAAACGATCGGCCAGAGCATGAACAGCGCGAACAGCAGCAGGAACGGTGCGACGAAGAACAGCCCGCCCCAGCGTTCCTTCCACGGCTGCCCGGTCTCCGGTTTCGCCGCGGCCGGCGGCGTACCGGTGGTGAGGCGTGAGGGTGTCTCTACGGCCATGACCGACTCCTTAGACCGGTGACGGGGTGTCGAGGAGCTTCTGGGTTGCGGCCTTGAACTGCGCGAGCGCGGCCTTCGGCGTCGCCTGACCGGAGAACACGCCGCTGAACGCCGCGGCGGCCTCGTTCTGCAGTTGCGCACCGGACCCGCTGAACCACGCGTCCGGGTCGAACAGCACGTCCGGCGCCACGCTGCGGTACTCCGCCTGCGGCTTGAGGTCCAGGTAGTCCTGGCTCTTCGCCACTGGCTGGTACGCCGGGATGTGACCGCCGGCCGCCCAGTCGGCGCTGTGCTTGAGCATCCAGGCGATGTACTCGACGGTGGCCTTGGTGTCGGCCTTGTTCCGGTTGCTCTGGTGCGGCAGCACGAACGTGTGCGCGTCACCGGCGAACTTCGGCACGTCGTACACGACCGGGAACGGCGCCATGCTGAACGGCATCTTGGCGGTCTGGTACGTCGTCACCTCCCACTCGCCGTTGAAGCTCAGCCCGGCGTCGCCGTTGCTGAACTGGGCGACCAGGGCCGAGTAGTTGGACGACCGCGGCGTGAGACCGTCGGCGGCGAGTTTGGCCATCAGGTTCAGGGCTTCCAGCGCCTTGGCGTCGTCGAGGATCAGCCGGGTGCCGGTGTCGTCGAAGAACTTGCCCTCGAGCTGTCCGTACAACGTCCACCACAGCCGCCACGGGTTCGTGGTCTCGACCGACGCGGCGAACTTGCCGGTCACGTCCTTGACCGCCTTCAGCATCTCGAGGAACGCGTCGACGCCCTTGACGGTCTTGATGCGGCCGTCCGCCTCGAGCAGCCCGGCCTTCTGGCAGATCTCGGTGTTGTAGTAGAGCACGAACGGGTGTGTGTCCAGCGGTACGGCGTACAGCTTGCCGTCCACGACGGCGCGGTTCCACGACGTCGGGAGGAAGTCGGACTCGGTGACACCCGCGTCGGCGAGCAGCTCGACCGGGATCGGGTCGAGCATCGTGGTCGGGCTGAACCCCTTGAGCCGGGACAGGTGCAGGGTCGCCACCTCGGGCGCCCGGCCGCCGGCCGCGGACATCGCGAGCTTCGTGTAGAACGGCGGGCCCCACGCGAGGGTGTGGGCCTCGAATGCGACGTCCGGGTGCTCGGCGACGTACTGCTGGTGGATCTGCAGCAGGCGGGCACCGTCGCCGCCGCCGAACAGGTTCCACTCGCGAACCTTGGGTTTGCCGCGGAGGGTGCCGCAACCGGTCAGAGCGAGGGCGCCGAGCAGGCCACCAAGTACTGCTCGACGCCCGGGACGGAAGGGAGGGGAGTCTGGGCGCATCTGTCCTCCAGGCGGAGTGGAGCACGGATCTACACCGATGTACTACATCGGTGTAGAAAGGATGCCCGGAGGCTCCCGGACCGTCAAGGCCTCAGCTTGCGCCGAGGGTGGATTCGCGGGTGTGGAGCACGTACGGCGAGACGATCTCGCGGTGCTCGGAGACGTCGCCGGCCATCCGTTCGACCAGCAGGTCGACGGCGGTCCGGGCGATGTGCACGCGGTCCGGGTCGACCGTGGTCAGGGTCGGGCTGCTGTAACTGGCCTCGTCGATGTTGTCGAAGCCCGCCACCGCCACGTCGTCCGGGATCCGCACGCCGCGGGCGGCCAGCGCCCGGATCGCGCCCAGCGCGAGGGTGTCGTTGAGGGCGAAGACGGCGTCGAAGTCGTGCCCCAGGGCGAGCAGCTCCGCCACCGCGTCGGCGCCGCTCGACCGGTGCCATTTCCCGCCCGACACCGCCAATTTCTCGGGGACGGCGACGCCGTACTCCTGCAGCGTCGCGGCGTACGCGCCGTACCGGATCGCCGCGGTGCCGACCAGTTCGCCGGGGCGGATACCGATCACCGCGATCTTGCGCCGGCCCTGGTCGAGCAGATGCCGGACGACGGCCTTCGTGCCGTCGATGTTGTCGATCATCACGTGATCGACCGGTCCGTGGAAGATCCGCTCGCCGAGCAGCACCATCGGCGTGTGCGTGCGCAGTTGGTCGACGTCCTCGGGGCCGAGTCCGAGCGGGCTGTAGAGCAGGCCGTCGACGAGGTGCCCGCGGGGCCGCGCGAGCGCGGTCAGCTCCCGCTCGCGGTCGGCGCCGGTGGTCTCGATCATCACCGTCAGGCCGTGTTCGCCGGCGGCGGCGATCGCGGCGTCGGCGAGCTCCGCGAAGTACGGGTTGCTGAGCTCGGGGACCGCGAGCGCGATCACGCCGGTCCGGCCGGACTTCAGGTTCCGCGCCGAGAGGTTCATCCGGTAGCCGAGGGCATCGATCGCCGCGAGCACCTTGGTCCGGGTCTCCTCGCGGATGTACGGATACCCGTTCATCACGTTCGAGACCGTCTTCGGGGACACGCCCGCCTCGCGCGCGACGTCGCGCATCGTCACCGCCATGGCGTCATCCCCGTCATGGGCAGCCACGGTAGTGCACGGTGCATGGGCGGTCAGTCGGCGGCGGGTGCGTCGTGGGGCGGGCGCCGCGGCGGGTTGGGCTGCGGGCCGGCCGACCGGCTGCCCGGGTGCTCCGGGATGTCGGGCTCGTCGCCGCTCAGCTCGACGCCCTCCTCGCGGAGCGTGTCCTCCACCGCCGGATCCAGCTCGTGACCCGGATGCGGCAGGCCCGGCCTGTCGAAGCTCATCGCGCCCTCCCTGACAGTTGTCGCTGCCACCAGCGTACGGCTGTGGACCGCTGTCGAACTGAGAAGTAAAGGTCGACGGTTCGAGACCGCCCCTGGCCACCCGTCGCCGGCCCCGGGACGACACCGAGCTTGCCGCTCGTGACCGTCACGTTTGGCTTGGAGCCCTTCGGCGGCCGGTTCAACGTCGGCGCCGGGCGCTGCGGCGTGGTCAGCGTCGGCAAGATGGACGGCAGCTGCGTCGGTACGACGACCGGCTGCACCGGCGGCTGCGCGACCGCGTCCTGCTGCTTGGCGAAAGACGCCGCGAGGCTCGGCCGCCCGGCGTATTTCCGAAAGGCAGGTTCGGGTCAGCTTCAGGTCAAGGCTCTTGCATCCGGTCGGCCCGGCCGCAGATCGAGCCGCCCGGGTCCTGACACGGAGCGTATTCGTCTGCGATGCTTGTGGTTTGGACCGGAGGTCAGGGGGAGCAGTGCGAAACAGCAAAGACCTGGGGCTGGCTGATGCCATTGAGGAGCTCCGCAACGAACTGCAGACAGCGCAAGCCAATGCCGTCGGGGCCGGTGTCCAGCTCCCGATCCAGTCGGTCAGCGTGGAGCTCCAACTCGTGGTGACGAAAGAGGGGCAGGGCAAAGCGGGGTTCAAGGTACCGGTGATCGACCTCGAGCTCGGGGTCGAGGGCGGGTACGGCCGCGAAGCGACGCACAAGGTCGTGATCGAGTTCGGTCCGCCGGTCGACGGTGACGGCGAGCCGGTCCGGGTCGAGCGGCTGAGCGAAGTCCCGCTCGACTGACAGCCGGTCAGTCGTGGCGAGTTCGCCGACAGGGCCGGCCGGCGACCGGGTCGTCAAGGTACGCGCCGATCTGGGCACTGCCGCACAGCCCGGCCCGTACCGTCACTCGACGGGTTTCGTCGTCCGGGAGGGTGTGGTTCTCACGACCGCGCACGGCGTTGCCGGCGCGCGTACGATCACGGTCACCGACCTGCAGCGTGCCTCCTTCGAGGTCGTGGTCACGCAGGACACAGTGCTGTCCGGCGACCCTGCCGGGCCCTCGCCGACGAAGGGGCCGGATCTCGCGATTGTACGAGTGCCTGGTCTCGGCGTCGGTCGCCATCGATTCCCGATCGCCAGGCTCAACCGGCACACCCGCCAGCTGAGGACGCTCGCCGAGGTTCAGGTCGCGGGGTTCCCGACGTTCAAGGACAGTGGGGGCCGTCGGCACCCGTTCCACGACCAGGGCACGCTGTCGTTGCTCTCCTCGGCCGACTCCGGGCTCGTGGACGTCACGCTCAGCGCCCAGCCGCCCGAACTGATCGGTGAGCCTGATGTCCGCTCACAGTGGTCCGGGATCTCAGGCGCGCCGCTGATCGTCGACGGCCGGCTGATCGCACTCGTCACCGAGCACTCGGCCAAGACTGGCCGCTCGGTACTGGCCGCGACACCGGTCACGATGATCGACCCTACCCCAGAGTGGCCGGGCTGGGGTCCGGGTGTTCCCGGAGCCCGAGCCTGGTGGGACGTGCTGGCCGTCGACGATCCGGCGCGGCTCCCGGTCATTCCCGCGCCGAGGGCCGGTGCGGTCTGGATCGACGATCTGCACGCTCTGGCCGATGAGCTCGTGGCGTTCCATCCACGCCTGCCGGCGCATCTGACCGACCGCGGAGCCTTTGCCGTCCAGGCCCACCAGGCGTTGTGCGCGGTGTTCGACGAATTCGGCGCGCCCGACTTTGTCCGGATGGCGGCCGACCTGCCCGCGGCGACCCGCGACCCGGCGATCGCACCCGGTACGGCGGTGTACAACCTCAGCACGGCCGCAGTACTGACCGAGCAGTCGCTCGTGACCGCACTCGAGCAGCTCTTCTCGGTCCACCTGGTTGCGACGACCCGACTGCCCGGCGCCACCGTGTCCCGGCTCCGGTACCGGTTGTCCGCACCATCGGTCGACATCGCCGACCTGCCTGGGCAGCTCGTGGCCTGGGTCCGGTCGACCGCCGACCCGATCCTCGCCCAGGGCGTCGTCACCCGCATCGAGATCAGCACCGAGCAGGATCCTTTCGGTCACCTGTTCGCCGGCCTGTCGAACAGCGAGTGGACCACCGCCGCTCCCGGTCCGACCATCAAAGCCCTGACGCGTCTATTGCTGTCACCTCCGGAAGGCGACCTGGCCAAGGCGCTCGAGGTCTGCTTCGACAACGCCTCGCCTCGAGCAGGCACGATGTTGCAGGCTAACGACGTCGAGCCCGCCGAGCTTGAGCAGCAGACGAACGGCTTCCTCGTGAACGAGCAGCCCACGCTCAATCACCTACGGCACGGGTACTTCGCGCCGGCCTCGGACCTGGACGAGATCGAGCAGGCGTACTGGCAGTGGTATCGCGCCGAGGTCATGGACGTCACCCACCGCCGCAGCGGCAGCTTGCCGACATTCTGGATCACCGGGCCCTCCGGCGCCGGCAAGAGCATCCTGCTGCTTCAACTCCTTGCCCGCCTGAACTGCCGGGCCGGTGTGTCCGTCCTGCTGCCCGACAGCGTTGGCGAACACCTCAGCACGGCGGTCGAACAGGTTCTCCCCGAGAGCCGGCAGCGCCACATCGTGATCGGCGTCGACGACCCGTTGACCAGCTACGGCGGACGCCAGGCGTGGCGCACGGCGTTCGACATGATGAGCCGCCGCCGTCAGACATCGTCGCCGACCTCGCTCCCGGTCTTCATCTGCTGCGCGCCGTCGGAGCAGTACGACCTGTTCCGCAGCCTCCACGCCGGCGAGCTGATCATGGAGAGGTACGTCGTCGACCCCTACCGCCAGGAGTTCACCGATCACCTACGGCAGTGGTACGAGGACCGCACCGGGAGCGTCGTCCCGCGTGACGGAGCGGACGGCGTACTGCTTCCGGCCCAGCTGTTCTTCGAGTGGTGGAAGGGCGAAGGCACCCGGGCCTTCGCCCGGCGGTTCCGGGAGCGGATTGAAAGCCGAAACCTCCCCGCCCTGAACGACTTCTTCGACCGGCTGCTGGCGGTGAACCGCCTGTACGTCGGGTACCCATCGGCGGCGCTCCGGATGCTGCCTCCGGAGTCCATGGACGCGCTGTCGGCCTTCCTCCTGGACCTGCACGTCGACCGCCCTGCACTCACCAGGCCGGGCTACTGGTTGTCCCATCCCCATCTGGCCAACCTCATCTACGAGGAGTGGTTCCCCGCCGAGGCCTACCACGACCAGCGCGGTGCCCATCTGACCGCTGCTCTCCTGGACGCCATCGGCGCCGACCCGGCCGGTACGGCGAGTCTCCCGTTGCTGGAGCAGGTGCTGACGTACCTAAACCCGGTCGCCGCGCCTCTCGGCTACGACCGGGTCGAGCCCGGCCAGGTCCGGGGAGCCCTGCGGACCGCTGCCTCCAGCGTCCAGCCGGAGCGCCTGTCCAACCAGTCGCTGAGTCTGTGGGTGAGGATCGAGCAGCAGGACCGGCGCTGCGTCACGGACTGGTCTCCGTTGATTGAGGCGATCAGCCGCCTGAACGGTCTCACCAGCAATGAGTTCGGCCTACCGGCGTTGCTCGCCACCCTCGTGGAGGTTCGTGCCGCGGAGGCTGACCAGGCGGTCTGGAACTACCTTGAGCGCAACACCTCGCACAGAGGCTGGCTGGCCGTCGCCCAGTCCGTCGTCGGCAGACCCGCGACCCTGCAGCACACGAAGGTCCTCGTCGAGGTGGTCGAGCAGCATCTCGACGACGACGACGCGACGCTCCTGCTGGCCAGCGCGGTCTCGAGTTGCCCGGCCGATCAGCTGGTGGTCGGCCTGGCGCAACAGGTCGTGGTCGAGGGCCTGTGCGGCGATCCGTCGCTGGCGATGCTCTCGGCGGCACTGTTCGGCATCGGCGGCGCGAGTCGTGACATCGCGCTGGCCTGGTTGCGGTCCGCCGTCCGGCCTTGCAACGGCATCGTCTTCGCGGAGGCGCTCCGGCTCGGCATGCTGCCGCTGGATCTGTGGAAGAACCTCGAGGCCTGGTTCACGACACATCCGACCGAGACCGGGTCGGAGGTGGCGGTGATCGCGCTCCTGACCTGGCCGAGGCTGTCGAGACCTCCGATGCAGAAGGCGCTCGCGCAGCACCTGCGTCGCGATCCCTCCGTCGACCCGCAGATCGTCGAGAAGCTCGCCACGCTCTACCAGGCGGCCGTCCCGGCCTGGTCCTTCGGCTACACCCCGCTGCCGCCGCGCTACGTGCGCGTTGCCGAACTCCGCGCCGCTGCCCTGCGGTGGTTGTCGCGGAACCGGGACTCCATCGCCTGGAGCCGGGTCTACGTCCATCTCTGTCTCGGGACGAACCGCGCCGACCCGGAGTTGTACGCCGTCGGCCATCGCCAGGTGTGGCTGATGACGGACGCGACCAGCGCGGGTCACACGATGTCGGTACTGTTCCTCGTCGGGTCCGAGGCGGAGCTGGCCGACCTGTCGCCGAGGGCGGCGGCCTGGATGCTGGAGCACTGGTCCGAAGTGGCCGGCTGGGGGCAGATGGCCATACCGGTGATGCGTTCAGCCTCCGAGGACCAGGCCGCCGTACTCGCTCCTGAGTTCACGCGGTGGGCACTGGAGAACCCCGATTCCCAGAGCGCGAGCTACGTCAATCGGGCCGCCCTCAACGCGACGTTGCCCACCGGTTCCCGGGCACGGGTCACGGCCGACGTGATCAGCTGGCTGAGCGAACCCCGGCTGGGTTGGGCGCACGTCTTTCTCGATCTCTTCCCGCACGTCGATCAGGGGCGTGCTGCCGAGATCGCTCTGCCGTGGCTGATGACCAAGTTCACCGACGTACGTTGGGCAGCGGTCTTCGCTGCGGTGGTCGAGGTGCTCGACGACGCGGACGTCGCAGAGCTCGCCCGTGCCTGGTTCGCCGCGCAGACGGGGGCAGACAGCACCGCCGGGTTTCTCTGGCGGGTCGTGCTCGAGGAAGGGCCCAATCGAGAACTGCTGCACGACCCGGCGTTTCGTGGCGGGGTCAACGCCTGGCTGCTCGGCAATGCCCGGCAACGCTCGTGGTGGCACATCTGGCTGGAGACGCATTCGGCGGAACCCACCGACATGGACACGGTCGCGGCCGCGTTACGGGCCGACATGCGCAAGGACCGGAGCTTCGGGGTGGCCAATGCTCTCGCCAGGTCGGCCGAGCAGTATCCGGAGCTCGTCGACGCCCTTTGGGAGACGATGGCGGCCGCACCCCGGGACGCTCCCGCCTGGCTGCCGACCTGGCTCGACCTGGCGACGCAGTCGCCCACCGAGCACGCCTGGCAGCTGGGCCTGCAGCGGATGAACGCCGACATCGAGCCGGCGGAGTTCTCGTACCTGTGGCGGCGTTCGTGGAACATCTTTCCCGAGCGGCACCCGGCTCTGAGGCCGTTGGCGCGACGGTGGCTCACCGTGCACGCGGACAACGAGATGGCCGGGACGGTCGCCGCGAAACTGGCGGCCGACGACTCGGTCCGGGTGACGCCGGCCAGTGTGTTCGGCCCGAGCCGCCGTCCCGCTGCGAGCACCGTTCAGCCTCTGGCGCCGAAGGCAACTGTCTCACCGACTACGGCCGGGGACCGACAGGTCTGGACTGCCTTCAGCACCCTGACCTGCCCGCGCTGCGGTGAGAGCATCCCACCACGCGTCACGGACGGCCGTCAGGTTCTGCTCCACGTCTGCGTCGAATGCCTGGCCGAGCTGTCGATCGATCTCACGACGGGGGAGATCACCTCGCTGGGCCGGTACCAGCTCAATGAGACGGAACCGATCAGCATCAAGAAGTCCCGCGCGATCGTGCACTGCACCGGGTGCGGACGCTACCTGATCACTTTCATCCGGACTTCCGCCGGACAGCTCGCCGTGGACAACGAGTGCCGGGTGGTGCACCAGGTGTCGAGCGCGGACCTGAACGCCTTGCGGTCGACCCGGTAGTCACGTCATGCCGGGTGCGCGCTCAGGAACTGTGAATTAATAACCACTGACTGTACTGTGTTGGGCGAAAACCTTCATCTTCCGTTCCGCCCCTCGGAGGTTGCGATGGTTCGCCGCGTGAGTTTCGCCTGTCTTGCCCTGGCTCTGGCCGGGTTGGCGCTGCTGGTCCCGCTCCGCGATTCCCAGGCCGAGGAGCTGGCCGGCCCGACCGCCGACCAGCTGCGCGCCAGGGCGTCGTGCGAGTCGCAGCTGTCGAACGGGAAGTACGCCCACGACTCCGGTGGTTCCAGGACCGCCGCGGTCTGCCGGTCGGGCGACGCGGTGCACTGGACCGCGGACCTCGACATCGACTGTGACGGGCAGCGGACGACGCAGTGCAACGAGAACACCGATCCGTCGTTCCAGCCGGACACGTCGTGGCACCAGTCCGACGGCAAGCCGCTGAATTCGGCCGGGCTGCCGTTCATCGTCGTACCGCTGCCGAGCTCGATCTGGGACTACCGTACGGCGGGGGTGGGCGGGGCGACCGTGGCCGCGGTCGTGTATCAGGACAAGGTCGCGTACGCCGTCGTCGGCGATCAGGGGCCGACCGGGATCATCGGCGAGGGGTCGTACAAGCTCGCGCAGCAGCTCGGCATCAACCCGAACCCGGCGTCCGGCGGGGTGGATGGTGCGGTCGTCACGTACATCCTCTTCCCGGGCGTCACGTCGGCTCCGATCGAGAACGCGGCCGACGCGGTGAGCAAGGGTGAGGCGGCCGCGAATGCGTTTGTGAACAGCACGCAGACGTGTGCGAGTACCAGTCTGGATTTCACGGCGTACCCGACGATCCAGTCCGGCTCGACCGGCGCCGCGGTGAAGGCCGCGCAGTGTCTCCTTGGCGGCACCAACGAACCGTCCGGCACCTTCGACACCGCGACAACGGACGCCACGAAGGCTTTCCAGGCCAAGGTCGGCCTACCCGCCGACGGCGCCATCGGCCCCAAAACCTGGACCGCCCTCCTGGCCGCCGGCACCCAACCAACCCTCCGCCTCAACGCCACCGGCCCAGACGTCCGCCGCCTCCAACGAACCCTCACCGCAGCCCTGACCCGAACGGTCGCCATCGACGGCCAATTCGGCCCCCAAACAGAAACCGCAGCCAAGGACTACCAATCCACCCACCAACTGATAGTCGACGGCGTAGTAGGCCCAGTCACCTGGACAGCCCTCCAGTCAGGAAAGTAGGACGGCGAGTTGGGGAGGATCTTGTGCCCGATGCGGTACAAAATCCTCCCCAGGTCCGGGCTGGTCAGCGCTCCGCGAGTGGGCGGCGGCGGTGGGTGATGTCGGTGAGGGATTGGGGTTGCCAGGCGGCGTCGGCGCGGTAGAGGTCGGTGCCGGGTGGGGTGATCTCGTCGATGCGGTCGAGGGTCTTGTCGTCGAGGGTCAGGTCGGCGGCTTTGAGCAGGCCTTCCAGTTGCTCCATCGTGCGGGGGCCGGCGATGACCGACGTGACCGCGGGATGCGTGGTGACGAAGGCCATCGCCAGCTCCGGCAGCGACACACCGATGCCGTCGGCGACCTCGACCAGCTGTTCGACCGCGTCGTACTTCGCCGCGTTCGCGGGCAGTGCCGGGTCGAACCGGTCGGGGGTGAGCGCCGCGCGTGCGGACAGGTCGAGCGGCTGGTTCTTGCGGATCTTCCCGGACAGGAACCCGAAGGCGAGCGGGCTGTAGGTCAGCACGCCCATGCCCAGCCGCCGGCAGGTCGGCAGGATCGAGCGCTCGATACCGCGCGCCATCATCGAGTACGGCGGCTGGTTCGACCGGAACCGCCCGTACCCGCGCCGCTCCGACACGTGGTACGCCTCGACGATGTCCTCCGCGGGAAACGCCGAGCACCCGAACGCCCGGATCTTGCCCGCGCTGACCAGGTCACTCAGCACCCACAACGTCTCCTCGATGTCGGTGGTGTGGTCCGGCCGGTGGATCTGGTAAAGGTCGATCCAGTCGGTGCCGAGCCGGCGCAGGCTGTCCTCGACCGCGCGCGTGATCCAGCGCCGCGAGTTCCCGCTGCGGTTGCGGCCCTCGCCGAGCGGGAAGTGCACCTTGGTCGCGAGCACGACGTCGTCGCGGCGGCCCTTGAGCGCCTTGCCGACGATGGTCTCGGACTCGCCCGCGGAGTACATGTCCGCGGTGTCGACGAAGTTGATCCCCTGGTCCAGTGCGTGGTGGACGATCCGGACGCAGTCGTCGTGATCGGGGTTGCCGACCGCGCCGAACATCATCGCCCCGAGGCAGTGGGTACTGACCTCGATCCCGGTTCCACCCAACGTGCGATACCGCATCTGTGCAGCTCCTTTGTTCGCTGCCCGGAACGCTAGAAGCTAGAGCGCTGTCTAAGTCAAGTCCGGCCTAGGGTGGGCGTATGGACATCGCAGGGCTGTGGGATCCCGAGCCGGGCTGGCTGAACACCGCGTCGTACGGCTTGCCGCCGAAGCCCGCCTGGGAGGCGTTGCAGGCGGCGCTGTCCGACTGGCGGGTCGGTGCGACGAGCTGGGAGCCGTGGGACGAGTCGACGACACGGTCCCGTACGGCGTTCGCGCGGCTGGTCGGCGCGGACCCGGCGGACGTGTTCGTCGGCAGCACGGTGTCCGCGGCGCTGGCGCCGATCGCGGCCGCGTTGCCGGACAGTGCGAAGGTGCTGACCGACGACGTCGAGTTCACCTCGAACGTGTTCCCGTGGCAGGTGCACGCCGACCGCGGCGTCGAGGTGATCGCCGTACCGGGGGACGAGCTGGTCGCGGCGATCACGCCAGGCATCGACCTGGTCGCGGTCAGCGCGGTGCAGTCGTCGACCGGTGTGGTCCTGGACCTGCCCGCGGTAGTTGCCGCCAGCAAGCAGATCGGTGCGCTCGTGGTGCTCGACGCGACGCAGGCCGTCGGCTGGCATCCGATCACGGTCGACGATGTCGACGCGCTGGTCGTGCACGCCTACAAGTGGTTGATGTCGCCGCGGGGCGCCACCCTCGGGTACCTGTCCCCGCGGTTGCAGGAACGCTGCCGGCCGTCCGCAGCGGGCTGGTACGCCGGACGTGACGTCCACGGCTCGTACTACGGGCCGGTGATGGAGCTCGCGCCCGGCGCCCGGCGGTTCGACCAGTCGCCGGCCTGGTTCAGCTTCGTCGGCGCGGCGCCGGCGCTCGAGCTGGTCGAGCAGATCGGCGTCGACGCGATCAACCGGCACAACCTCGCGCTGGCGAACGAGTTCCGCGCCGGGCTGGGCCTCGAGCCGTCGAACAGCGCCATCGTCAGCACCAGCCTGCCCGCCGCCCAGGAGGCCTTCGCGGCGGCAGGTATCCGCGCCGCCGTCCGCGACGGCCGGCTGCGCGCGTCGTTCCACATCTACACCACGCGTGCCGACGTACAGCAGGCTCTCTCCGCGCTGAAGCCGTTGATCTAGGTCGGAGCTATGGTGCGGACATGGGCGGATTGAGTATCGGGCAGGTGGCGGAGCGGACCGGGTTGAGTGTGCACGCACTGCGGTTCTACGAGCGGGAGGGCCTACTCGCGGATCCGGTACGACGGGAGTCGAACGGGCGCCGCGTCTACTCCGAGGACGACGTCGACTGGCTGACCATGTGCATCAAGTTCCGCTCGTCCGGGATGCCGCCGACACCATCCGCAAGTACACGGAGCTGGTCCGGCAGGGATCGGGCAACGAGGCGGACCGGCTGGCCTTGCTGAAGAGCCATCAGGACCATGTCCGCACGCAGATCGAGGAACTCAACGAGTGCCTCAACGTCATCACCTGGAAGGTCGACATCTACCAGCAACACGTGGACGCCGGCACCGCGGACTGCCTGTGGGTGACACCGTCGGCACAGGCGGCCAGCGAAGCGTCCTGAGCACTCAGGCTACGAGCAGACGGAGCCCCAGATCGGCCGCGTCGAGGCCGACGAGCTCGCTGTTGCGCTCAGCCCAGCGGCCGGAGGCGAGGTCGTCGCCGAGGCGTCGTACCGCCCGCTGCTCGGCCTCCGGCCCCACTCTGGTCCACACCGACATCGCGCGGCGGACGCGGTTGTCCAGGTAGGCCTCCGGCCGCCGCCAGTACGCCTCGAACAGCCCGTCGGCGCAGTCCCACGGAACGGGCACCGGCTCGGCGCGGGCGCCGATCGCGTCGCCCATGCCGGCGATCGAGGGGAAGCCTTCGAGCACGGACGCGAACTCGGGCAGGTAGTCCCGGGTGAGCCAGAACCGGTCCTGCCAGCCGGGCTCGTCGGTGTCGAACGTGAACACCACGACGCGCCGCGCCACCCGGCGCATCTCGCGCAGCCCCGTGATCGGATCCGCCCAGTGGTGCACGGTCGAGACGGCCATCGCGACGTCGAACGAGTCGTCGTCGAACGGCAGGCTCTCCGCGGCGGCCGCCACGCACGGCGCCGAGCCGGCCGGCCGCTGGGCGCGCATGACGGCCGACGGCTCGACCGCGGTCACGTCGCGATCGGCCGGCTCGTAGGATCCCGTGCCCGCGCCGACGTTCAGCACCGTCTGCGCGTCCCCGAGCGCCTGCCAGATCCGCGCGGCGATCCGCGGCTCGGTACGCCGGGTCGCCGGGTAGGCGCCGCCGATCACGTCGTACAGCTGCGCACCGAGCACTTCCAGTTGTTCCTCCGGTGTCACCGTCAGTCCCTTCGCCCGCGTCTCGAGTTCCCTGTCGATCGCCCGCACCATGGCGTCGGCCCGATCACGCCGCTCGACGAGCAGCCCGCGCAGTTGGCGCAGGCGCGCGACCGCGTCCGTGGACGGGTCGCCGACCAGTTCGCCGACCTCCCGCAGCCCGAAGCCCAGCCGTCGATAGGCGAGGACTTCTCGCAGTCGCTCGACGTCGGCCGCCGAGTAGGCCCGGTACCCGGCGGCCGTTCGCGCCGACGGCCGAACGAGCCCGATGTCGTCATAGTGATGCAGCGTCCGGACGCTCACGCCGGCCAGGTCGGCGACGCGTCCCACGGTCCAGTGATCGTCCACGGGACCGACTATGGGACCTGACGTGGCGTGAGGGTCAAGCTTTGAGCGCTGACTCCATGGCCGCGAGGGTGGAGCCCATGTTCGCGGCCAGCTGGTCGAGGCGGCCCTGGATGAGCTCGGCTGCTCGGGCCGGATGCTGTACGACGCCCAAGCGCATCCCGCTGTCGCCCGGGCCGTGCGTGAAGGACTGCCGGACGAGCGTCGCGGCGCCGCGGTCCTCCAGCTCGTACTCCCAGTGCGCGAACGGGACCGGTTCGTCGCCGTACACGTCCCAGCCGAAGCGTTTCGGCTCCTCGAAGGCGGTGACCGTACAGGTCACGTACGTCTCGAACCCGTCCGCGAACCGGTTCCGCGCCTCGAACCGCGCTTCCTTCTCGAGCCAGGCTCCGTAGATGCACTCCGGGCTCCACTCGCCGTACCTGTCGATCGCGGTGATGCCGGACCAGACTTCGCGGATCGGCAGCTTGATCAGGACCTCGACACCGGTGGTCGCACCGGTCACTCCGTAGTCGTTCATGCCCCGGACGTCGTACGCACCTCGGCGGACTCGACATTTACCCGCTCGGGGCGGCTGTAGAGGTTCATGGCGCCGTTGCGGATGAAGCCGGCCAGCGTCAGGCCGGCCTCGTCGGCGAGGTCGACGGCGAGCGAGCTCGGAGCCGAGACCGCGCCGAGGACCGGGATGCCGGCCATCACCGCCTTCTGCGCGAGCTCGAACGAGGTCCGCCCGGAAACGATGAGGATAAGGCCGCGGGCCGGGATCCGCCCGTTCAGCAGCGCCCAGCCGACCACCTTGTCGACGGCGTTGTGGCGGCCGACGTCCTCGCGGACGACGAGCAGGTCGCCGGCCGGGGTGAACAGACCGGCCGCGTGCAGGCCGCCGGTGCGGTCGAAGACCTGCTGCCGTTCGCGGAGCGCGTCGGGAAGGCCGGCGAGTACTTCGTACCTGATGGTGACGTCGTCGGCGGCCGGGGAGTGACGGGTCTTCGTGCGGACCGCGTCGAGCGAGGCCTTGCCGCAGACACCGCACGACGAGGTCGTGTAGAAGTTGCGCTCGACGCCGGTGACCGGCGCCGGCACGCCCGGGGCGAGGCCGATGTCGAGGACGTTGTACGTGTTGCGGCCCTCGTCGTCGAGAGAGTCGCAGTACCGCGCGTCGCGGATGTCGTCGACGCTGCCGATGACTCCTTCGGTGTGCAGGAAGCCGTGCGCGAGCTCGACGTCGTGGCCCGGAGTGCGCATGGTTACGGCCAGCGGTTTGCCGTCGACGCGAAGCTCGAGCGGCTCCTCGACCGCGATCGAGTCCGGCCGGGAACGCCGGCCCGCCGGCGTGATCCGCACGACCGGCCGTCGCGCGATCAGCCGGCCCATGGACGGGATCCCGGGTCGAGGGGGAGGAGACGGGCCGCGATCGCTTCGGCGGGGCCGGGGGCCACGACGGCGAGGGCGTCGGCGGTGGCCGGGCCGCGGAGCATGGCAGCCCCGCCGTGGCCGACGGGTACGGCGCCCTGTGGGGTGAGGCGGATCGGTACGAGTCGGGTGCTGGTCGGGTGGCACGCGATGCCGCCGGGGACCGCGACCTGGGGCAGCACGGGGAGGGGGAGGCCGCGCAGACGGTGGACGGCCGCGACGCCGAGCGTCAGGAACGCGACGAGGGCCGCGAACGGATTGCCCGGCAGACCGAGCACCAGCCGGCCGTCGGGGAGTTGAGCCAGGGCTTGCGGGTGGCCGGGCCGGCAGGCGACGCCGTCGACGACCAGTTCGGCGCCGAGCGCGGTGAGCGCCGGCCGGAGGTGATCAGCCGGCCCGGAGGCGGACGACCCGGAGACGAGGACGAGGTCCGCCGACGTCTCCTGCAGGGCGGAAACCAGCTCCTCCAGCGAGTCGGGCAGATGCCGTACGCCGGCCTGCGCCGCGCCGGAGCGGGTGATGAGGCCGGGGAGCATCGGGCCGATGGCGTCCCGGACCCGGCCCGGGCCTGGCTGGCCACGGTGGACGAGTTCGTCGCCGGTGACGAGGGCGGCGACTGTCGGTCGAGGAACGACGGTGAGGCGGTTGAGGCCGACAGTCGCGGCGAGGCCGAGAACTGGCGGATCGACCACCACGCCCGCGGGCAGGAGCTGGTCGCCGGGCTGGCACTCCTCGCCCGCGCGCCGGATGTGCCGACCGTCCTCCGACGGCCCCTCGAGCGACCCGTCGGTCACGACGGCGTCCTCGGACCGTACGACGGAGGTTGCCCCGGCCGGCACCGCCGCGCCGGTGACAATCCCCTTCGCCTGCCCGTCCTCCAGCGCTCCGGAGTCCGCACACCCTGCGTGCACGTGCCCGATCACGCGCCACGGCCCAGCGCCGCGGACGGCGTACCCGTCCATGGCGGCCCGATCCACCGGGGGCACCGCGACCGGCGACACCAGCGGCGTCGCCAGCACGCACCCGTCGGCCTCGGCCAGTGTCCGCGTCACCACGGCACCGGGCCGCGCCGCGGCATGCGCGAGCTGCCGAGCCACATCCCACGGCATGTCGTCGCGCCGCTGACGCCCACGGCTCACTCCAGGTGTGCGCCCGTCCTCCACAGGCCCACCCTCTCCGACCCGCCCCGGCTTGTCGAACCGATCCCGCAGCCCGGACGCCGATCCTGGGGTCACGAGGGCGCCTGGAGCTTCTCGGCGGCCAGCGCCGCGGTCGGGTCCAGGTCGGTGGCGCCGGAGCTGGCGTGGGTGATGAGGGCCTGTTTCATGCGGGGATCCCAGACCGCCTTCAGGTGGTTGGCGATGGCGGTGGCGGCCTCGTCCGGCGTGCGGTGGGCGAACTGGGCGGCGATCTCGTTCGCCAGCCGGACGTACGGCGGCACGCCGCCGCTCATCGATTGCCCCCGGCAACGACTGCCTCGCGGGCGGCCTCGTCGGCGACCGGTTCGGGGACGAGGTCGACCTGGACCGCGGTGACCTTGTACTCGGGGCAGTTGGTGGCCCAGTCGGAGTTGTCCGTGGTGACGACGTTCGCGCCGCTGACCGGATGGTGGAACGTGGTGTAGCAGACCCCGACCGGCATCCGGTCCGAGATCCGCGCCCGCAGCTCGGTCCGCCCGACGCGGCTCGACAACGCGACCAGGTCGCCGTCCGACACCCCGCGCACCTCGGCGTCGTGCGGGTGGATCTCCAGCACGTCCTCGGCGTGCCAGGCGACGTTCGCCGTCCGCCGGGTCTGCGCGCCGACGTTGTACTGCGACAGGATCCGCCCGGTGGTCAGGATCAGCGGGAACTTCCGCGTCGACCGCTCCGACGTCGGCACGTACACGGTCTCCATGAACCGTCCCTTGCCGCGGGTGAACTCGTCCTCGTGCATGATCGGCGTGCCCGAGGGATGCTCGACGTTGCACGGCCACTGGATCGACCCGAGCTCGTCGAGCCTGGCGAACGAGACGCCGGCGAACGTCGGCGTGGTGAGCGCGATCTCGTCCATGATCTGCGCGGCCGAGTCGTAGTGCATCGGGTATCCCATCGCCTGGGCGATCTCGCAGACGATCTCCCACTCCTGCTTGCCGGTCCGCGGCGCCATGATCGGCCGCACCCGGTTGATCCGCCGCTCCGCGTTCGTGAACGTCCCGTCCTTCTCCAGGAACGACGTCCCCGGCAGCAAGACGTGCGCGAACTTCGCCGTCTCGTTGACGAACAGGTCCTGGACGACGAGCAGCTCCAGCGCGCCCAGGGCCGCGAAGACGTGCTGCGTGTTCGGATCCGACTGCGCGATGTCCTCGCCCTGTACGAACAGCGCCTTGAACGAGCCGTCGATGGCCGCGTCGAACATGTTCGGGATCCGCAGCCCGGGCTCGTTCAGGATCGGCGTACCCCACAACTTCTCGTAGATGTCGCGGACGTCGTCGTCGGACACGTGCCGGTAGCCGGGCAGCTCGTGCGGGAACGAGCCCATGTCGCACGAGCCCTGGACGTTGTTCTGCCCGCGCATCGGGTTCACGCCGACACCAGGCCGGCCGATGTTGCCGGTCGCCATCGCGAGGTTCGCCATGCCCATCACCATCGTCGAGCCCTGGCTGTGCTCGGTGACGCCGAGGCCGTAGTAGATCGCCGCGTTCCCGCCGGTCGTGTACAGCCGGGCGGCCTCGCGGATCTTCTCGGCCGGCACTCCGGAAATTTCCGAAACCGCCTCCGGGCTGTGTTCCGGCTGGGCGATGAACGCTTCCCAGGCCTCGAAGTCCTCGCAGCGGCTCGCGACGAACTCGCGGTCCACCAGCCCTTCGGTGACGACCACGTGCGCGAGCGCGTTGACGATCGCGACGTTCGTGCCCGGGGCGAGCTCGAGGTGGTACGCCGCCTCGACGTGCGGCGACCGGACCAGGTCGATCCGCCGCGGGTCGACCACGATCAGCTTCGCGCCCTGCCGGAGCCGCTGCTTCATCCGGGAGCCGAACACCGGGTGCGCGTCGGTCGGGTTCGACCCGATCAGCAGGATCACGTCGGAGTCGTCGACGGAACGGAAATCCTGCGTTCCGGCCGATTCCCCGAAGGTCTGCTTCAGGCCGTACCCGGTCGGGGAGTGACAGACCCGGGCGCAGGTGTCGACGTTGTTGTTCCCGAACACCGCGCGGACCATCTTCTGGACCGCGTACACCTCTTCGTTGGTCGTCCGCGACGAGGTGATCGCACCGATCGAGCCCTGGCCGTGCGCCGTCTGGATCTCCCGCAGCCGGCGCGCGGTGAAGCCGATCGCCTCCTCCCAGGACACTTTCCGCCACGGTTCCGAAAGCGTGTTCCGGACCATCGGCTCGAGCACCCGGTCCGGATGCGACGCATACCCGAACGCGAACCGGCCCTTCACACACGAGTGCCCCTCGTTCGCGCCGCCGTTCTTGTACGGCACCATCCGGACCAGCTCGTCACCCCGCAGCTCGGCCTTGAACGAGCATCCGACACCGCAGTACGCGCAGGTCGTCAGCACGGTCCGCGTCGGCATCCCGAGCTCGACCACCGACTTTTCCTGCAGGGTCGCGGTCGGGCAGGCCTGCACACACGCACCGCACGACACACAGTCCGAGTCGAAGAACGACACCCCGGCACCGGCCGCGACCTTCGAGTCGAACCCGCGTCCCTCGATCGTCAGCGCCAGCGTGCCCTGGACCTCGTCACAGGCGCGCACGCACCGCGAGCACGCGATGCACTTGGACGCCTCGAAGTCGAAGTACGGGTTGGAGGAGTCGGTCGGCAGATCCAGGTGGTTGGCGCCGGCCTCGACACCGGAGCCGTAGCGGACCTCGCGCAGCCCGGTGACGCCGGCCATGTCCTGCAGTTCGCAGTCCCCGTTCGCCGAGCAGGTCAGGCAGTCGAGCGGGTGGTCGGAGATGTACAGCTCCATCACACCGCGGCGGAGCTTCCCGAGCCGCTCGTTCTGGGTCCGCACGACCATGCCCTCGCGGACCGGCGTCGTACAGGACGCGGGAGTGCCTTTCACCCCGTCGATCTCGACCACGCACAACCGGCACGACCCGAACGCCTCGAGATTGTCGGTCGCGCACAGCTTCGGTACGTCGACCCCCGCCTCCTTCGCCGCCCGCATCACCGATGTACCGGGTGGAACCTTCACCGTCACCCCGTCGACGGTCAGCTCTGTCGTCGCGGCTCCGGCGCGGGCCGGCGTACCGAAGTCAGGTTCCTTGAGCAAGGTCATGCGTTGAAGTCCTCTCCGAAATGGCGGACGGCACTGCGTACTGGCATCGGGGTGAGGCCGCCCATGGCGCACAGGGAGCCGTCGGTCATCAGTTCGCACAGGTCCTCGAGCAGGACCAGGTTCTGCTGCAGGTTCTCGCCGGCGACGATCCGGTCGACGGTCTCGACGCCGCGGACCGCGCCGACCCGGCACGGCGTGCACTTGCCGCACGACTCGGCGGCGCAGAACTCGAACGCGAACCGCGCCATCGCCGCCATGTCCACGGTCTCGTCGAACACCACGATCCCGCCGTGCCCGACCATCGCGCCGGCCGCCGCGAACGCCTCGTAGTCCATCGGCAGGTCGAACTGCTCGACCGGCAGGTAGGCGCCGAGCGGGCCGCCGACCTGCACCGCCCGCACCGGCAGCCCCGACGACGTACCGCCGCCGAAGTCGTTCACCAGCTCGCCGAGGGTGATTCCGAAAGCGGTTTCCACGATGCCGCCGCGGGCGACGTTGCCGCCGAGCTGGAACACGCTGGTGCCGAGCGACCGCCCGGTGCCGTACGCCGCGTAGGCCGCGGCACCGTGCGCGAGAATCGTCGGAATCGTTGCCAACGACAACACGTTGTTGACGACCGTCGGGCGGCCGAAAAGCCCTTCCAGAGCAGGGATCGGAGGTTTGGCGCGGACCATGCCGCGTTTTCCTTCGAGGCTCTCCAGCATCGAGGTCTCTTCGCCGCAGATGTACGCACCCGCACCGACCCGGACGTGCAGGTCGAAGCCGAACCCTGAGCCGAGGATGTCCGGCCCCAACCAGCCCTCGTCGCGCGCGTGCCCGATCGCGTCCCTGAGCGTCGCCACCGCGTCCGGGTACTCCGACCGCAGATACACGTACCCTTCCGCGGCGCCGACGGCGTACGCCGCGATCGTCATCCCCTCGATCAGCGTGAACGGGTCGCCCTCGATCAGCATCCGGTCCGCGTACGTCCCCGAGTCGCCCTCGTCGGCGTTGCAGCAGACGAACTTGAGATCCGCTTGTGCGTCGAGCACCGTCCGCCACTTGATCCCGGTCGGGAACCCGGCGCCGCCCCGCCCGCGCAGCCCCGAGTCGACCACGGTCTCCACCACCTCGGCCGGCGACAACGCCAGCGCCGCGCGGAGCCCAGCCATCCCACCGTGCGCGACGTAGTCCACGGTCGACAGCGGATCGACCACACCGACCCGCTCGAACGTCAACCGCTGCTGCCGCTTCATCCACGGCAGCTCCTCCACCAACCCGAGCGAGGCGCCCGCACCGTCGAGCATCCCACCCGCGATCAGCCCGTCCACGTCCTCCGGCGCAACAGGCCCGTATCCGACCCGTCCCGCGGCCGTTTCGACCTCCACCAACGGCTCGAGCCACAACATCCCGCGGGACCCGGTACGCACGACCTTCACACCGGCCGCGGAGATGCGCTCGGCGACCTCATCCGCTCCGACGGAGCAGGCGGCAGAGTCCCGCGGCACGAATACCCGCGTGACGCCGCGCGCGGGAGCCGGGCGGGGCGTCATCGGGCCTCACCCAGCAGGGCGTCGAGGCGGGTGGGGGTGACTCGGCCGTGGAGCTTGCCGGCCACCTGCACCGCCGGGCCGAGCGCGCAGTTCCCGAAGCAGTAGATCTCTTCGAGGGTGATGCGGCCGTCGTGCGTCGTCTCGCCGAAGCCGCAGCCGACGGTGCGTCGCGCGTGCTCGGCGAGCTCGACCGCGCCGACCGAGCGGCACGCCTCGGCCTGGCAGATCGCGACGGTCGTCCGGCCGGCCGCGGTCCGCCGGAAGTCCTTGTAGAACGTAACGACGCCGTGCACCTCGGCGACCGCGAGGTTCAGGACGTCGGCGATCACCGCGACGTCGGGTTGATCGACGTACCCGAACTCCTCCTGCACCGCGTGCAGGATCGGTATCAGCGCACCGCGGAGACCGCGGAGGTCCTCCGCGAGCTCCCGCACGCGCTGGGCTCGCCCGGGGACCGGGACAGGGGCGGCGGCCACGACCTCACTCGTCATGTATACAACATTCCGTCGCCACTGCGGCACGGTCAAAGCAATGCTGCCTATCAACTCATAGGCAGCAGCTATCACGCCAGGCTGTAGGCGGGCCCGTAGAGCGCATTCGGGCGGTCCTCCACGAAGGCCCAGTAGCGGTCGCCGAACGACCAGTGCCACCACTCGGTCGGATAGTTGACCAGGCCTGCCGCGGTCAGGACGTCGGCCAGCAGGGACCGGTTCGTCCGGGCTTCGCGGCTGATGTTGGTGGCCGCGAAGAAGCACGCGCCGCTGCTCTGCTCGGGTGTCGCGTCGATCGGCGTACCGAGGTCGAGCGGGCCGTGCGCGCCGACCAGCGTCAGGTCGGCCGCCGCGCCGGCCACGTGCGGCGCGACCTCGATCGGCGACACGAATCGGCTGGCGAGGCGATCCACCTCGTGCGCGTCCAGGCCGGGATGCAGGTGCTCGAGCTCGGCGCGGTACCCGTCCCAGATCGCCTGCTGGCTCTCGACCGGCCGCAGTCCTTCGACGACGTGCAGCCGGATCCCGGCCGGCAGGAACGTGTCGGCCAGCGCGAGCCGGTCCGCGACCGTTTCGCGCGCGAACTGCTGCCCGCTGGTCAGCACGTCCCGCGTGAACAGGTCGACCAGCGGCTCGCCGCTCTCGATCGCAGGGATGCCGGTAATCCGGTCGTCGCTCAGCAGGACGGTGCTCTGCAGTACGGTCATGGCCGCGCCACCGCCGTCCGGATCAGGGTGTCGACCACTTCGGCGTACGACATCCCGCCCGCGGCCCACATCCGCGGGAACTGCGACGCCGGGGTGAAACCGGGGAACGTGTTGATCTCGTTGACGACCGGTTCGCCGGCACGCGGCACGAAGAAGTCCACCCGCGCCAGCCCGGCGCAGCCGAGCACCTCGAACACGTCGATCGCCATCCGCCGCAGCCGCATCGCCAGCTCGGGATCGAGCGGCGCCGGTACGACGAACCGCGTGGCGTCTCTGTCGTACTTCGCGGCCGCGGTGAAGAACGGCTGGTCCGGGTCCGGATGGATCTCCAGCGCCGGCGCGGTCTCGACCCGTCCGTCCGGGAACTCCAGCACCGCGAGGTCGATCTCGCGGCCGGTCATCTCCCGCTCCACCAGGACGTGCGCGTCGAACTCGGTGGCCTCCGCGATCGCGGCCAGCAACGTCGGCAGGTTCGTCGCGCGGGCCACGCCGAAGCTCGAGCCGCCGTTCGCCGGTTTCACGAACAGCGGGAAGTCCAGGCCGGCCGCCTTCAGCTTCTGCAGCGCCGCCTCGGCGTCGGTCAGTTCGGCGCCGCGCAGCGTGACGCCGGGCGTGACCGGGATGCCGTGCGCCTGCAGGACGGACTTGGTCAGGTGCTTGTCCAGCCCGACGGCGCTGGCCGCGATGCCGCTGCCGACGTACGGCACGTGCAGCTGCTCGAGAAATCCTTGCAGGCGGCCGTCCTCGCCGCCCTCGCCGTGCAGCGCGGGGATCGTGACGTCGCACGCCTGCAGGATCTCGATCGCTTCGTGCTGCCCGTCGGACCAGTTGCCCTGGGCATCGAGCAGCATCGGGATCGCCGTGTGCCCGAGCAGCTCGACGGCCTTTAGGATGCCTTTCCCGCTGGCGAGCGACACGTCGTGCTCGGAGCTCGCCCCGCCCATCACCACCGCAACCTTCATCGGCTGCCCTCCTCGTACCGGCGGGGGACCCGGGACCCGATCCCGCAGTAGATCTCGTGCGGGATGGTGCCGGCCCAGGCCGCCCACTCGGCCACGGTCGGCTCACCCGCGGAGCCGTCGCCGAAGATCGTCACCGGTTCGCCCGGTTCGACCGCGAGCTCGCCGGCGTCGACGACGAACTGGTCCATCGCGATCCGCCCGATCACCGGCATCCGGACGCCGCGGCACAGCACGCTCGCCTGCCGTCCGGCGGCCCGCGGCACCCCGTCGGCGTACCCGATCGGGACCAGGCCGATCGTGGTGTCCCGGTCCGCGACGAAATCGTGCCGGTACGAAACCCCTTCGCCGGCACGGATCCGGCGTACCTGGGTCAGCTTGCTCAGCAGCCGCATCGCCGGCCGCAGCCCGATCCCGAGCTCGTCGATGCCGTACAGGCCGGCGCCGATCCGCGCCAGGTTCGTGTCCGGTGCGTCGAGCGTGAGCGCGCCGGCCGAGTTGGCCAGGTGGACGACGTCCGGTCGCAGACCGGCTCGGTGCGCGAGGCCCACACCGGTCCGCAGGGGCTGGAGTTGCCGTATGCTCTGCGCGGCGTCGGCGGAGTCGCCGTGCGAGAGATGCGACCAGATCCCGCGGACCGTGACGGCGCCGAGCGCCTCGTAGTGTGCCGCCGTTCGGGTGAGCTCGATCCACTGGTCAGGTGCACTGCCGGCTCGGTGCAATCCGGTGTCCAGCTTCAGATGCACGGAGTGGACGGACGGGATGGCTGCGACGTGCTGCAGTTCGGCGACCGTCGAGACGCTGACGTCCACGTCCAGGTCGCCGAGCAGCACGAGTTCGGTGGCGTCGTACAGCCAGGTCAGGATCGGGACGGTCAGTCCGGCCGCCCGCAGTTGCAGGGCTTCGTCGGCCCGCGCCACCCCGAGCCAGGTCGCCCCGGCCTCGACGGCCGCCCGGGCCACCGGTACGGCGCCGTGCCCGAAGGCGTCGGCCTTGACCACGGCCAGCACCTGTTGCGGAACACGTTTTCGGAAACGCTCGACATTGTCGCGGACCGCGGACAGGTCGACGACGGCCTCCGACAATCCGGTGATCCCCCGGGTTCCGGGGCGGCGGCGGGACTGGACCAGGTGCATACCGTCATTGTTGTTTCCGGCAACGATCACGATCATCGGAGCGCGGACGGATGTCCGCCTACGACCCTGGTATGACCCACCTCCTCCGCAAGGACGAGCGGACCGGGATACTGGACGGGTGGAAGCCACCGATCATCTGCGGGCCTCACTGCACGCCGCGATCGCGCTGGCCAACGCCTTCGGATCCGCGGACCGGCAGGGCCGTCCGGCCGTTCCGCCGGACGCGGCGGCCGTCGACGCCGTCCTGCGGCTGACCACGAACCGCCCGCCCGTGGTCGATCCCGGCGACTACGCCGCCGGTGGGAAAACGCTGTACGACGCGCTCGGAAATCTCCCCGACGTCGACCGAGCAGTCGAGCTCGTGAACGAGCTGCTCAGGGAAACCAAGGCCGCGCCGCAGCTGACCCGCGAGATCGGGGCCCCGTGGCACCTGCACTTCGGCAGCCCCGACGACGCGACCGGCTGGCTGGCCGAGTTCGCCACCGCCGTCGCGATGCTGCTCGGCAGCGACGAGGCCGCACGGGTCCGCCGATGCGAGGCCGCCCGGTGCGACGACCTGTTCCTCGACGCGACCCGGAACGGAAACCAGCGGTTCTGCTCAACCGCGTGTCAGAACCGCGCCAAGGTCGCCGCCCACCGGGCGCGGGTCCGGAGCTCCTGACGCCGTCACCATCGTGGCCTCCGCCGACCAGCCGAGCTTGCGGTAGAGGTGGTAGCCGTCGGTGGTAGCCATCAACAGCCCGGTCCGCGCACCGCGATCGAGTGCTCGCGCGGCCAGCGTGCCCATCACGACGCTCCCGAGACCGCGCCGCCGGAACGCCGGATCGGTGTGGATGTCGTGCATGACGGCATCGGTTCCGACGATCGCCGCCATGCCCCGTGCCGCGACCACGCCGTCCACCACGACCTTGACGTACTCCAGAGGCCCGACCGTCTCGACCTCTGCCGAGGCGCGGGGGTGGTCGCGCAGCTCGATCGACATCAGCGTCTTCTGCTCCTCGAACGGCTGTGCGCCGGCCTCCGCGAGGCGGCGCGCTACCTCGTCGCCGTGCTGCGTGGTGACGGTCAGCCAGGTGTCCGCGGTCAGGCCGCGCGCGAGCCGGTCCACGGTCGCGGGGTCGTCGGTGCGGGCAAACAGTTCACGGTCGCGCCCGGGGAGTCGCAGTACGGCGGCGTACGCGTCGTCGTCCTCGATCACCGGCTCCAGGCCGCGGCACAGCCGCCAGCCCTCCAGCCATCGCCTCATCATGGCAGCAGTGTAACTGTCTAGAGAGAAATAGCCAGTTACTCGATACCCAGCACGAAGGTCTGGATCGCGACCACCGCGGCGCCGCGTGCCCATTCGCCGAAGTCGGCGGGCTGCAGGACCATCGGCAGCTCGGCGGCCGACGGGTGCCGGTCGGCGTGCAGTCCGGCCAGCAGTTCGTCGTGCGCGACCTCGGCCAGCCGGACACCTTCACCGCCGAGGACGACGAGCTCGGGCGTGGTGAAGTTCGCGGCGGCAGCGATCAGCTTGCCGAAGGCGCGACCGGCGCGGCCGATCACCTCGCGTGCCGCCGGATCGCCTTTGGCGGCGAGATCGAGCGCCTCCTCGTACCCCACCGGCCGGCCGAGAGCGGCAGCGACCTGGGAGGTGACGGCGCCGACCGTCAGCAGGCTGACCGCGCAGCCGTGGTGGCCGCGATCGCAGAGCGGGCCGTCGTGGATCAGCGGGTGATGGCCGACCAGACCTAGCGTGATGTCCGGACTGTCGACAATCCGGTTGTGGACGACGAGGCCGTAGCCGACGCCGGCGCCGATCGTGAGCAGGACGAAGCGGTGCGAGTTCCGCCCGGCGCCGAACCAGTGCGTGGCCTCGGTCAGCGAGGTGAAGTCGTTCGCGACCACGATCGGGACGCCGGTGTGCGCGGCGAGGATCTCGCCGAACGGTACGTCGACCCAGTTCAGGTACGGGGCCCAGCGGACCTCGGAGCGATTCGCCACCCGGCCGCCGAGCGAGACGCCGAGCCCGGTGATCGCCGTACCGTGCGGCACCTGGACGGCCAGCTCGTCGGTGATGTCGAGCACCAGGTCGGCGACCGCGGACGGCGTCGGGTCGGGGATCGGGCGCTCGACGCTGGCCAGCACGTCCGCGCGGAGCGTCGTGAGGACGCCGATCGCGGAGTCGCCGGTGAGCTTGATGCCGACGAAGTGATGGGCGTTCGCGTCCAGGTCGAGCGGCTGCGACGGGCGGCCGACCCGGGCGTCGGTGGGACCGGCCTCGACCTCGACCAGCAGCCCCGACTCGACCATCGGTTTCGTCAACCGGGTCAGGCTGCCGGGGGACAGGCCGACGCGGCGTGACAGTTCGGCCCGCGACAACGGACCGTCCAGCAGGATCTCCAAAGCGACCTGCCTCGATGGCCCTGCCAACGGCTGCCACTCACCCATTGCGTCAGCTTAAGGCCCTGGCTGGTGATCCAGCGCCGTAGCGAGGAGTGGGACGCCGGGACGTGACCCGGTCCGCGGTACTGGCCGCACAAGTCCCGGCGTCGGGCTCATCTGGCAGTATGCAACGGATCGCCGGAGATGGCGGCCGGACAACGGTGTCAGATTGTCGTCACTGCGGGAGTTTGCGCGTATCGATCAGCTGCTGCGCGACGTCGCGCAGTTTGGTGTTGGTGTCCTGGGAGTACCGCTTGAGGATCGCGAACGCCCGGTCGCCGTCCACGTCGAAGCGCTCCATCAGGATGCCCATCGCCTGGCCCACGAGCTTCCGCGCGTCGACCGCCTGCGCCATCGTCTCCTCGTGCCGCGCGGATGCCACCGCCACCGTCGCGTGCCGGGCGAGGATGTGCGCGATCGCCTCGTCGTCGGCGCTGAAAGCGTCCGGTTCCGGGCTGTACAGTCCCAGCACTCCGACCGTCCGTCGCGCTGCATCATCAGTCGCCAGCGGTACGTCAAGAACGCTGCGTACTCCCAGCGCGGCGACCTTCGCCGCCCACTCCGGCCAGCGGTCGTCGGTGCCCGTGTCCCGGATCAGCACTGTGGTCCGGTCGCGCAGCGCCGTGACCAGCGGCCCGTTCTCGGTGGTGATCTGCAGCTCGTAGACGTCGGCGACGACCGGATCGGTGACCGCGGCGACCTCGGCCTGCGAACCCCGGGTGGAGAGCACCACACCGGCGTACGTACAGCTCAACGCCTGCAGGGCGAACTGCACCACGGCCTCGATCGTCTCCTCGACGCCTGGCGCGTCGTGCAGCTCGATCGCGAGCCGGGCGAAGGTGTCCGCGGAGTTGACGGTCTCGGGTTCGGTCACTGGGGTCTCCAGGGCATGTCGTGCGGCAGGGCAAGGCAATAATGCAGCCGAAGCCCCCCGAACCGTTAGCCATCCGTCGAACGTCGGAAATCCGGACGCCGCGGGTGCCCGGAGCGGGCGCGGTTTACAGTGTCCGCCATGGCGGACTTGTCTGGTCTGTTGAGTGGGCGGACCGTCTGGCGGCGGGGGTTCGCGGCGCCGATGCGGGCCTTCCTGCGGACCGAAGCGGGGAGCTCCGGGGTGCTCGCGGCCGCGATCGTGGTGGCGTTGCTGTGGGCGAACGTGTCGCCGGAGACGTACGACGAGGTCTGGCGGACCGATCTGTCGATCGGGCTCGGGCCCGACGTGCTGCGGCTGGATCTGCAGGAGTGGATCAACAGCGGCCTGATGACGCTGTTCTTCCTCGTGGTGGGGCTGGAGGCGCGGCGCGAGTTCGACCTCGGGGACCTGCGCGAACGCAGCCGGTTCGTGCTGCCGATGCTCGCCGGGGTCACCGGGATGGTCGTGCCGGTGCTGATCTACCTGGCCTTCAACGCCGGCGGTCCGGGGTCGCACGGCTGGGGTGTCGCGATGTCGACCGACACCGCGCTCGCGCTCGGTCTGCTCGCGCTGGTCGGCCGCGGTGTGCCGGACCGGGTGCGGGTCTTCCTGCTCACGGTGTTCGTCGTCGACGACCTGCTCGCGCTCGTGGTGATCGCGGTCGTCTACAGCGAGGACATCAAGCTGATGCCGCTGACCGCGGCGATCGTCGCGTTCGCGGTTGTGCTGGCGCTGTCGCTGCTGCGCGTCCGCAAGGCGTGGATCTACGTGATCCTCGGCGTGCTGATGTGGGCCGCGCTGCTGCGCAGCGGCGTGGATCCGGTGGTCGCCGGCCTGGCGATCGGGCTGACGGCGCCGGCGTACTCGCCCGGCCGGGAGGAGCTGGAGGAGGCGACCGGCCTGTTCCGGCTGTTCCGCGAGCAGCCCACCCCGGAGCTGGCGCGGTCCGCGACCGTCGGTCTGACCACGACGATCTCGCCGAACGAGCGCCTGCAATACCTGTACCACCCGTGGACCAGCTACCTGATCGTCCCGCTGTTCGGCCTCGCGAACGCGGGCGTCACGATCGACATGGCCTTCCTCGGCCGGGCGTTCACGTCGCCGATCACGCTCGGCATCCTGATCGGGTACGTCGTCGGCAAGCCGCTCGCGGTGACGACGGTGTCCTGGCTGGTCGAGCGGCTGAGCAGCGGGCGGATCCGGCCGGGCGTCGGCTGGGCCGCGGTCGCCGGCAGCGGGACCATCGCCGGCATCGGCTTCACGGTGTCCCTGCTGATCGCGACGATCGCGTTCGACGGGCCGCAGCTGGCCGAGGCGAAGGTCGGTCTGCTCTGCGCGGTGATCGTCGCGTCGGCGCTGACCTGGTCGGTGTTCCGCGCCGCCAAGCTGCTGTCGCCGCCGAAGAAGGCGCTGGCGCTGCTCGGCGACGCGGAGCAGCTCGTGGACCTCACCGACCCGGTGGATCCGGAGCGGGACCACATCCGCGGCCCGGAGAACGCGTCGGTCACGCTGGTCGAGTACGGCGACTTCGAGTGCCCGTACTGCGGGATGGCCGAGCCCGTCGTCCGCGACCTCCTGCACGACGACGACCTGCGGTACGTGTGGCGGCACCTGCCACTGTCCGACGTCCACCCGCGGGCGCAGATCGCGGCGGAGGTGGCGGAGGCGGCGGGTGCGCAGGGTGCGTTCTGGGAGATGCACGACCTGCTGCTCGCGAACCAGGAGAACCTCCAGCCCAAGGACCTGATCGGGTACGCGGAACAGCTCGGTCTGGACACCGATCGGTTGCACGACGACGTGAAGCGGCACGTCGCCGCGGCGCGGGTCGCGCAGGACGTCGAGTCGGCGGACACGAGCGGGGTCTCCGGGACGCCGACGTTCTTCGTCAACGGTCAGCGGCACTACGGGGCGTACGACGTGGAGACGCTGAAGCAGGCGATCAAGGTGGCCCGGGCGCGATCCAAGATCCGCCGTGGCTGAATCTTGATGTACTAGGACATTTCTGCCACTGTCGTCGCGTCGCCCGGTCGTCGACGCTTGCTCCATGACCAAGCAGATCGACCAGGCCGCCGTCGCCCACTTCGCGGAACGGCTGGCGTACGAGACAGACGTGTCCGATGTCGCCTCCGACATCGGCGCCGGCGTGACCGGGTGGGTGCTGATCGACAGTCGCAGCCAGGAGAGTTGGGACCAGGGGCATGTACCGGGCGCCGTCCACCTGCCGACGCGGGAGATCGCGGCGCGGGCAACGGCCGTCGTACCGGACGGCGTCCCGGTCGTGACCTATTGCTGGGGACCGGGGTGTAACGGCGCGACGCGCGCGGCGCTGGAGTTCGCGAAGCTCGGGTACTCGGTGAAGGAGATGATCGGCGGCTTCGAGTACTGGGTCCGTGAAGGGCTGCCGGTGGAGACCGCGGACGGCATCGAACGGCGGCCGGCCGACCCGCTGACCGCACCGCGCGGCGTCGCCTGCGCGTGCTGAAACCCCTGTGCGTGTTGAGTTTTAACACAGTTCGAACTCGTCGTGGTGAAACACTGACTCTCCGTGCGTTACCCTCGAAGTGAACCGCCGACGCGAGGAGACAGTGTGACGGATCAGCCGAGGTACGACGGCGGGCTGGTCGCACCCGGTATCGACACCACGCGTCCGAGCGTCGCCCGCGTGTACGACTACGCCCTCGGCGGCAAGGACAACTACGAATCCGATCGCGAGCTGTACCGGCAGATCATGGAGATCGCGCCGGAGACACCGGCCTGGGCGCGGGCGAACCGGCGCTGGCTCAGCCAGGTGATCACCTGGCTGGCCGACGAGGCCGGGGTGCTGCGCTTCATCGACGCGGGCTCCGGCCTGCCGACCGCGGAGAACACCCACCAGATCGCGCAGAAGATCAGCCCGGACGCCTCGGTGGTGTACATCGACAACGACCCGTCCGTGGTCGCGCACGGCCGGGCGCTGCTGCTCGACAACGACCGGACCCAGTTCACCGCGGCGGATCTCACCCGGCCCGACGAGGTGCTGGCGGATCCGGCCGTCGCGGGTCTGCTGGCCGACGGTCAACCGGTCGCGCTGGTGATGGCGCTGATGCTGCACCACATCCACGACTACGAAGAGACCCTGGCGATCGCCGGGCAGTACGTCGACGCGCTGCCGCCGGGCTCCTACCTGGCGATCACCCACGCGTGCAACCCGGGCGACGGCGGCCCGGTCGACCAGCTCGTGACCGAGCTCCTCGCGAAGGTCAAGGACGCGTTCCCGACGCTGGCGTTCCGTTCGGTCGAGCAGATCTCGTCGCTGTTCCACGGGCTGGAGATCCTCGAGCCCGGGGTCGTCCGGCTGGCCGACTGGCACGTCCCCGGCGGCCGCGTCGAGGAGGACCCCCAGCCCGGTATCCGCGACGCCATCTACGGCGGCGTCGCGCGCAAGTCCTAACCCAGTCCGGCCAGGTAGTCGGCGTTGCCGCGGATGGCGGCTTCGTAGCGTTTGATCTCGGCGGAGTCGACCTTGTCCGCGATCACCAGCAGCAGTGTCGCGAGCGCCTTGTCCTGATGTCCGGCGGCCTGCAGGGTCAGCGCCTTGAAGACCCGGAGCGAGTCCGATTCCGGGAACTCCGCGCAGGCGTCCTTGAAGACCGCGAGCGACTCGTCGAAGCGGTCGAGGTTCCGCAGCGTGCTGCCGTACTGCAGGAGGCACTTGCGGCGGGTCTCCCCGGTCAGCCCGGGCAGCGCGCGCTCGTAGTACCCGACGGCCTTCTCCTCGTCGCCGGCGGTGTCGTACGACCCGCCGACCTCGTAGAGCACGTACGGGTTGTCCGGGTGCTCGGTCAGCAGCTTCTCGAAGAAGGCGATCGTCGGCCCCATGTTGGCCCGGTCCCGCCGCGCGAACGCTTCGTCGATCGTCGCCGCTAGTTCTGGGGTCAGTTCGACCGGGGTGGTGGGGCGGGGAAGGTGTTGGCTGGTCACGTGTCCATCATGCCGCGTTCGGGTTGGCGGGCCCGCCACGGCCAGGTTCCGGAGATCTCCACCTCGAGCGCGAAGCTGAGCACGATCCGGATCACCACGATCAGCCCCAGCACGAGCGCGCTCTCCAGCGACGTGTCGACGATGATCGTCCGGATGATGTCGCCGATGATCAGGATCTCCAGCCCGAGCAGGATGACCCGCCCGAGACTCACCCGCAGTTGCTGGTAGCTGCCGGAGCCCTTGCGGACGACGTCGTACGCGTAGCGGATCAGCACGACGGCGAGCCCGACGGCCATGATCACCACGCCGGCGCCCTCGATCACCCGGGCGACGTGGGCGAAGACCGCCTCGAAGTCCATCCTCCAGGGGTACCAGTCAGGCGGCGGACTCGGCGCTCGGCTCGCCGGGGCGGATGTTCTGGTTCAGGTGGAACACGTTGGCCGGGTCGTACGCCGTCTTCAGCGCGACCAGCCGGCGCAGCGTCGCGGGCGGGAACGCGCGCTGGATCGGGTCCTCGTTCAGCGTGTTCACGTAGGCCCCGCTCGCGTACGGCGCCAGCGTCGCGGCGTACCCGCGCAGCCGGGCGATCCGCTCCGCGTCCTCGGCCGGGTCCTCCCAGCGCGTCGCGGTGACGAACTCGAACAGCGTGTCCCGATGGCTGAACGCCGCGGCGTCCGCCGGGATGTCGGCGATCGCGCCGCCGTACGCCTGCAGGCTCGCGCCCACGCCCGGATTGTCGAGCAGCGCGCGGATCGCCTCGTCGGGCAGCGACTTGAAGTAGTGCCCCTTCCAGTACCGCCGGAAGCGGTGCCCCTGCACGTTGTCGTCGCGCGTCTGCAGCTTCAGGTACGTCGTCTCCTCGATCAGCTCGTCGCTCACCGGCCCGAGCGCGCGGAACGCCGGCAGCAGGTCGTACCCGCCCGCGCCGACCCACACGTACCCGACCGTCAGGGAGTCCCCGGTGATGTTCGCGGTGAACGTCGCCTCCCGCGGCGCGTCGGCGTTCAGCTCCCGCCATCCGCGCAGCACCTCGAAGCCTGCCGAGAGCGGATAGCTGAACTCGACGATCAGAGCCCGCGTCCCGACCTGGTGCAGCCGGAACTCGAACGACGTGACGATCCCGAAGTTCCCGCCGCCGCCGCGCAGGCCCCAGAACAGCTCGGCGTTCTCGTCGGCGCTCGCCCGGACCACGGTGCCGTCAGCCGTCACGACCTCGTACGACACGACGTTGTCGCAGGCCAGCCCGAACCGCCGTGCCAGCCAGCCCATCCCACCACCCAGCGTCAGCCCGCCGACGCCGGTGTGCGAGACGTTGCCGGCCGTGGTCGCCAGCCCGTGCTCCTGCGCCGCCTTGTCCAGCTCGCCCAGCAGCGCGCCGCCCTGCACCCACGCCCGCTGCGCGTCGGGGTCGACCCGGACCGCGTTCATCGGCGTCAGGTCGATCATCAGCCCGTCCTCGGGGACCGCGAGACCGGCGATGTTGTGTCCGCCGCAGCGGACCGCGATCTCCAGGCCGGCCGCGCGTCCGAAGCGCACCGCCTCGGCGACGTCCGCGGTCGAGGCGCACCGGGCGATCACGGCCGGGCTGCGGTCGATCATGGCGTTCCAGACGGTGCGGGCCTCGTCGTACCCGGCGTCGCCGGTGCGCAGAAACTCGGTCATCTCAGCTCTCCTGGGGTGTTTGGTCTGTTCCACAACCCTGACAGCGCAGCGGTACGCCGATAAGGTCCAGTTCTGTGAGCCGAATGAGGACCAGTTCCGGAACCGGTGAACTCCTGGTCGAGCTGCAGCGGGACAGCGGCGTGCCGCTGCACCAGCAGCTCGAGAGCGGGATCCGGACCAGGATCCGGGCCGGCCTGCTGCGCGCCGAGACCGTGATGCCGTCCACGCGCGCCCTGGCGCAGGACCTCGGGCTGTCGCGCGGCGTGGTCGTCGAGGCCTACCAGCAACTGGTCGCCGAGGGATACCTGGTCAGCCGCGGCGGCGGGTTCACGCAGGTCGCCGACATCGCCGTCGTCTCGCCGACGGCCGCCCCGGCCGCAGTTGCCGGCCCGCCGCGGATCGACTTCCGCTACAGCCGCCCGGACGTCTCCGAATTCCCGCGCGCCGCCTGGCTCCGATCAATACGCCGGGTCCTCAACGAGACGCCGTACCGCAGCCTGGCCTACATCGACGGCCGCGGCACGATCGAGCTCCGCACCGCGCTCGCCGACTACCTGAACCGGGTCCGCGGTACGGCGGCACGCCCGGAGAACATGGTGATCTGCAACGGCTTCGCGCAGGGATCGCGGTTGCTGCTGCAGGTCCTGGCGGCGGCCGGGCGCCGGCGGCTCGCGGTCGAAGATCCGTCCGACAACGATCTCCGGGAGGTCGCGGCAGCGGCCGGCCTGGAGACGGTCGGCGTACCGGTGCTGACGTCCGGGGTCGACGTGGCGGCGCTGGAGCGGTCCGGGGCGGACGTCGTCCTGGTGACGGCGGCACACCAGTTCCCGACCGGGGCCGTGACGTCGGCGGAGACCCGGGCGGCGCTCGTGGCGTGGGCGGGGCGCGGCGACCGGTTGGTGATCGAGGACGACTACGACGCCGAGTACCGGTACGACCGGGAGCCGGTCGGTGCGATGCAAGGACTCGCGCCCGATTGCGTTGCGTACGCGGGGACGGCTTCGAAGACGCTGGCGCCGGGGCTGCGGCTGGGCTGGCTGATCCTGCCGGCGTGGCTGGTCGAGCCGATGGCCCAGGCCAAGCTGATGGACGATCGCGGGTCGCCGGTGTTCGACCAGTTGGCGTTCGCGGACTTCGTGGCGCGGGGTGAGTTCGACCGGCATCTGCGGCGGATGCGGCCGCGGTACCGGGCGCTGCGGGACACGCTGGTCGAGCGGCTGGCGGCGCGGCTGCCGGAGCTCGAGCCGGTCGGGGTCTCGGCCGGGCTGCACGTGCTGACGTGGTTGCCGCCGGACCTCGGCGAGGACGCTCTGCGGGAGGCGGCGCTGAAGCGTGAGCTCGGGGTGTACGGCCTCGCGCCGTACTGGGTTTCCGGGGCCGGCCCGGCCGGGCTGGTGTTCGGGTACGGCTCGCTGTCCCGGAAAGAAGTTGTTGAGGGCATCGATCTGCTCGCGGACGTGGTCGCGGAGATCCGCAGCCGATGAATAAGTATCCAATTCATTGCAATTCGATCCGGGCGGTTCTACTCTTGGTGGAGTGATCGCCGAAGCGCGTATGGACGCTCTGATGAACCAAGGCTGGCAGGCCGCGGACAGCACCGAGCTGGACGGCTGGCTGGTCCGGCGCAACGCCGGGGTCACCCTCCGAGCGAACTCGGTGCTGCCCGCGAGTGCGCCGTTCGACCTCGACAAGGCCTTGGAATACGTCGAGAATCTGTATGTCGCGCACGACATCAGGCCGTCGTTCCAGATCAGCCCGGCGGTCCAGCCGAGCGATCTCGACGCGCATCTCGAGGCGCGCGGCTACGAGGTCCGCAACCCGACGCTGGTGCAGTGCGCGCCGATCTCCGACGTCCTCGCGAAGCTGCCGGCACCGACGACGCCTGAGGTGAATATATCCACCGCGCCGTCCGTGCTCTGGACCGACTGCTGGTGGAGCGTCGACGGCCGTGGCGACGACACGCGAGCGGCCGCGGAGGAGATCCTGGTCCGCGGGAACGCGCTCTACGCGACGGTCGCCGACGACCGGCGGGCGCAGGCGATCGGCCGGCTCGCGCTCGTCGACGACACCGCCGGTCTCTACTGCCTCGCCGTCGACGAGGACTTCCGCCGCCGGGGACTGGCGTCCGCGGTGATCCACGGTCTGTTGCAAGCGGCAACAGACCGTGGAGCGAAGTGGGTCTGGCTGAGCGTCCTGGAGGACAACGCCCCCGCCCGAACTCTGTACAACCGCCTCGGCTTCCAGACCGTCTCGCGCTACCACTACCGCGTCCGCCCTTTGGTCGGTTGAATGCGGCTGCAGGCGCGGCGGTGACGCTCAGTTCAGTAGATGACCGGCGCCTCTGCTGTGTATGCGTCGGCAACGGAGGTCGTCCGGGGTTGGGGAGGATTTCTTCCCGATTCAGGTAGAAGATCCTCCCCAGCTCGATCGGGTAATCGCGGAGTTGCGCGTTGACGACATGTGCCGGGGTCTGGGAACAGGCAATAGCTTGTTCCTAGACCCCGGCGGGTGTTCCCAGCGCGGCAGGTTCTTAGAGGGTGATCTGCTGCAGGTGATCGAGGACGACGAACTCGGCGCCGGTCTTCTCGACCGAGGTGCGCAACGGGGTCAGGTCGGTCCACGGGACGCCGGGCTCGTCGAGCGGCTTGTCGAAGTCGTCCCAGTGCGTGGCGACGACCCTGGTGACCGGCTTGATCGTCCGCAGCAGACGGTCGGTGATCCCCGGTTCGCCGCCCGGTGCCGCGAGGACGACGTCGACCTGGAGGTCGCGCAGGGCGTTCGGGTCGAAGTTCGCCGTGCTGAGGCTGAGGATGCGCACGCCGCCGATCGTGATCACGAACGCGAGCGTGCCGCCTTCGACCAGGTCCTCGATCACGCGCGGGCGCGGCGGGACGTCGTACCGGTAGCCCGGGTACGCGTAGGTGTGCCGCTTGCCGCCGCAGGAGTGCAGCGACGGGAACACCTCGACCGTGAAGCCCTCGAACGGCAGGTACTCACCGCCCCGCACCGGTGACAGCAGCTCGTTCGGCGTCTTCATCGCCCGCAGCAGATTGGCGTGCGTCTCCGTGCAGAGCACGGTGCCTTGCGTCTTCTTTGCGACGTACGGGACGTCGGCCATGTGGTCGTAGTGGCCGTGGTGCACCAGGATCGCGTCGGCGGCGCCGAGGTGCTTGTCGATGACGTCGGGCTTGATCACCAGCTTGGACTTCGGGTCGGCGCCCTCCGGCGTGAACGTTCCGGTGTGGAACCGGGTCAGCCACGGATCGGTCAGTACGACGCTCTTGCCGCAGCGGATCTGCCACGCATGCGTCCCGAACCAGGTCAGCTCCACCGGCTCCCGCTGAGCCCGGCCCTGACCAGCCTCACCTACTTGCCCGGCTGTTGCCGCGTCGCTCCGGCCCTCCAGTCCGATCGCGCCCGCCACGCCCGCGGCTCCGGCCGCCGCCGCGCCTGCCAGCATTCCTCTCCGACTCACCTTCACGCTGTCTCCTCTCGTTTCGGTCAGTCAAGGCGAGCGCTTCGGCGATGTCGAATATGCTCTTACGCATGAGTCGATTGTCTGGAGATATCACCGCAGGTCAGTCGGGTCCATGCTGACCGAGAGACATCTGCAGATCTTCATCGCCCTCGCCGAGGAGCAGCACTTCGGCGACGCGGCGCGGGTCGTCGGCATCACCCAGCCGCCGCTGTCCCAGGGCCTGCGCCGGCTGGAGGCGCTGGTCGGCGCGAAGCTCTTCGAACGCGGTGCCGGTCAGGTCGAGCTCACCCCCGCCGGCGCCGCGCTGCTGCCGTACGCGCGACGTGCCCTGACTTCCATCGAGGAGCTGCACCAGGCGGCCGTGGCCCGCGATCCCGAGGGGCCCGAGATCCGGCTCGGTCTGGCGCCCGAGGTGCCGCCGTCGGCGGGCGCGGCGGTCGCCGCAGCCTGCGGTGCGGTCATTCCGGGCAGCCGGGTGACGGTGGTGACGGCGCCGACGAGCTCGCTGGTCAACCAGGTCGGTACGGGCCGGTTGACGCTGGCCGCCGTACTGCATCCCGCCGTGCTGGACGGTCTGGAGGCCGGCCCGGTGTCGCTGCTGCCGACCTGGGCCCTGGTGCCGGCGTCGACCGTGACTGCATCGATGGTCGGTGGCGAGGTCGTGGCCTTGCGACAGTTGAAGGGGTTGCCGGTCGCGGTCCGGCCGCGGGCCGAGGCGCCGGCGGCCCGGGACCTGTTCCTGGACACGTTGGCGTTGCACCGGCCGGACGGCGGCACGGTCGTGGTGACGGACGAGCGCGCCGGGCTGGCGATGGCGGCAGCCGGTCAGGCGATCGTGGTGACCGCCGACCCGGCCCTGATCGCACCGGGTGTCGCACGGCATCGACTGGCCGACGATCCGCTGCCGTTGCGGCTCCGGCTGGTCTGGTCGAGGACGCGTACGCCGTTCCTGCGACCGAACGACGTGATGGCGCAGCTCACGGAAGCACTGGCGGCGTGAACGCGCGGATCCGCGGCATCTTCGACGACGCCGGCGTCCGCGGCTGGCTGCATGCGGTCTCGCTCGACGACCCCGAAGCGACCGTCGAGCACGACGCCGACGTGGTCGTGCCGCTGGCCTCGGTCTACAAGCTGCCGCTGCTCGCCGGGTTCTGCAGACTGGTGGACGAGGGCGCCCTCGATCCGCGTGAGCGCGTGACACTCGAACCGTCGGAGCGGACCGCCGGACCGACCGGGCTGTCCGTGTTCGCGGACCCGGTGACGGTGTCGCTGCGCGATCTGGCGCTGTCGATGGCGACCGTCTCGGACAACGCGTCGGCCGACGCGCTGCTGGACATCGTCGGGCTGCGCCGGCTGGCCGGGATCCTGGAGTCCTTCGGCCTGCGCCACACCTGGGTCCGCCGGGGTACCGCGGGCAATCTGCGGGACCTGCAACGGCGGACCGGCGCCGACAACGCCGACGCCGCGCTCGCCGTACTCGCGGACAACGACCGCACCGATCCGGCCGGGGTGTACGAGGCGGCGAACGGGTCAGCGGCCAGCGCGCGCGACCTGACCTTCCTGCTGCGCCGGCTGTGGGCGGGGGAGTTGCTGTCGGCCGGGCAGACCGAGTTCGTCAAGGCGACGATGCATCGGCAGATCTTCCTGCACCGGCTGGCCTCCGGCTTCCCGCATGACGGCGTCCGTGTCGCGGGAAAGACCGGGACGTTCGGTGCGTTGCGGCACGAGGCCGGCGTGGTCACGCTGCCCGGCGGAGCGGCGTTCGCGATCGCCGTCCTCACGCTCGCCGCCCGCGGCGACTTCCGCCAGCCGCGCGTCGACGCCGCGATCGGCGAGGCCGCGCGGGTGGCGGTCGACCTGCTGCGCTAGACGATCGCGAAGGCCTCGATCTCGAGCAGCGCGTCCGGGCTGAACAGCGCGGCGACCTGGACCGCCGTACCCGCGGGCTTCGGCCCCGGGATGTACCGGTCGCGGACCGTGCGGACCGCGGGCAGGTAGCCGATGTCGGTCACGAAGTACGTCAGCTTGACCACGTTCTCGAAGGTGGCGCCGGCGGTTGCCAGGCAGCGCTCCAGGTTCGCGAACACCTGCTCCGCCTGGGCCCCTGGGTCCCCGATACCGACGAACTTCCCGTCCGCGTCGAGCGCGACCTGCCCGGAGATCGCCACCCACTGGCCGGCTCCGGTCACCACGTGGCTGTACCCGTTGCCTGGAGCAACACCTTCGGGCTGTGGATAGTCGAGTGTCACGTCGTCCTCCTCGTGAGTCGTCGCCCTATCCTCGCTCGGCCGGCCAGAACGACGGTACCGAGTATTGCCGGTACGGCGATCGCGACCGGCAACGCACCCGCGGTGTCCAGGGTCTGGCGGGGCGACACGGTGATGCGGACCGGCGGCCCCGCGACGAGCGGACCGGTGCGGGGGACCAGGACGACGTACACCACGATGTGGCCGGGGTTGACCGCCTGGAACTCCCAGTCCACCGGAGTTTCCGGCCCGGCGGGCACCGGTTGGGTGACGTCCTGCGTCCAGTCCTCCAGGTCGACGTACACGCCGTCGAGGCTGACCACGTTCAAGTGCGCGATCGTCGGGACGGATGACCGGACGACCGATTCGACGGTGAGCGTCTGGCCGATCTGGGCCGTCAGCTGGTCGTGGTCCATGGTGATCGTCGGGTTGGCGAGCGCGACGGTGGCGATGAGGCTCAGGAGGATCATCGTGACCCCGCGGTGAGTCGGACGAGTCGTGGCCCGGCGGCGACCACGACAACGAGGACGAGTACGGCGACCACGACCGGAGCGGCCAGGTAACTGAGGTCATGTGTCCACGGCCGACGACTGACGAGCACCTGCGAGGTGTAGTGCAGCGCCGAGCCGATCGGGTTGACCCGGGTCAGCAGCTGACCGAAGCCTGTCTTCGGCAGAGCCGGCAACTGGGTCGGGGCGAACAGCACGAGGAGCAGCAGCAATCCGCAGGCCAAGCTGGTCTTGTTGGAGTTCGTCCACCCGCTGAACAGCATTCCGACACCACCGAGACCGACGGCGACCAGCGTGCCGACGGTCAGAGCGAGCACCGCCGCCTGTGTCGCGCCGGCGACCCCGTGCCCGAGGACCCACAGATAGGGGAGTGTGACGACGAGGCAGCCCAGCCACATCGTCGACGCGGCCGCCAGTTTGCCGACGACGATCGCGCGCCGCGAGACCGGCGTGAGCAGCAGCCCTTCCAAGGTGCCGCGTTCCCGTTCGCCGCTGATCGCGTCCGCACTGGTCACGACAGTCAGCAGGACGCCCACGGCCAGCCCGACCTGCGCCGTGAGGTTGACCGCCTCACGCTGCTCGAGGAAGTTCATCGCCCGGTTGGTCGCGGCGAGGTACGTGATCGTGCTCAGCAGGACGCTGAAGCCGAACAGCAAGACCGGTCCGCGGCCGCCGATCCACAGGTCCCGGCTCTCCTGCCGGGCCACCACGCTCCACTCATTCATGACCGGTCAGCTCCAGGAAGGCGGCGCTCAGGCCTCCGGTGCCGGCGACGATCTCCGCGATCGGTCCGGCCGCCCGGAGCTTGCCCTGATCGAGGATCAGGACGCTGTCGCAGACCTGCTCGACCTCGACCAGGGTGTGCGTCGACAGCACCACGGTCACGCCGCGGTGGTCGGCGATGTCCGCGATCGTCTCGAGGATCGACCGCTGGCCGGCGGGATCGAGGCCGAGCGCCGGCTCGTCCAGGAACACGACCTCGGGATCGTTGACCAGCGCGCGGGCGATCCCGAGTCGCTGGCGCATGCCCCGGCTGTACGTCGAGATCGGCGCGTCCGCACGGTCGCCGAGGCCGCCTTCGGTCAGCAACCGATCGGCGACTGCCCGTGCGTCCCGCCGGCTCCGGCCGAACAACCGGGCCGCGTAGCGCAGGTACTCGCCGCCGGTCTGCCGGCCCGGGTAGCCCGCGCTCTCCGGCAGTACGCCGATCCGCTGCCTGATCCGGCCGGGCCGGTCGCCGGGTACGCCGGCCACGGCGAACGTCCCGCTGGTCGGCTCGAGGATTGTCGTGAGCAGCCGGATCGTGGTTGTCTTCCCGGCGCCGTTCGGCCCGAGCAGCCCGATCACCTGCCCGGCGTCCGCGGTGAAGGTCAGCCCGTCGAGCGCGGTGCGTCCGCCGTACCGCTTGGTCAGCCGGCTCGCCTCGATCGTCGCCATGGTCCGACGCTAGGCCCGCGCTGCTGAACCCTCGCTGAACCGGGTGCATTCAGCGGGGATTCAGCCACAATGAAGGAGGATCGCCTGGAGGTGGGTGATGCGCGCGCTGGTGGTAGAGGACGAGCCCCGGCTGGCCACGGGGCTGCGGAGCGGCCTGGAGGCCGAGGGGTACGCCGTCGACGTCGCACTGACCGGGACGGACGGGCTGTGGCTCGCCCGCGAGCACGGCTACGACGTCGTGGTCCTGGACCTGATGCTCCCGGAGGTCGACGGATTCGAGATCTGCGCGACCTTGCGGGCCGAGCGCGTATGGACACCGATCCTGATGCTCACGGCAAGGAACGCGGACACCGACCAGGTGCGCGCGCTCGACACCGGCGCCGACGACTACCTCACCAAGCCGTTCTCGTACGCGGTCCTGATCGCCCGGCTCCGAGCCCTGGTACGACGAGGCGCCGCAGAGCGACCGTGCCTGTTGCAGACCGGCGCGCTGCGGCTGGATCCGGCCGCCCGGAAGGCCTGGCTCGACGAGAACGAACTGGTTCTGACGGCGCGCGAGCTGTCCTTACTGGAGTTCCTGGTCCGGCGAAGCGGTCAGGTCGTGTCGAAACGGACGATTCTGGAACACGTCTGGGACGACGCGTTCGACGGTGATCCGAACATCGTCGAGGTCTACATCCGGCGGCTCCGCACCAAGCTCGGCGAGCAGTTCATCACGACCCTGCGCGGTGCCGGCTATCGCCTGGCCGAGCCGTGAGGGAGGTGCCGTCATGCGAATCCGGGTGACGCTGGCCGCGGTCCTGGTCGTCGGGTTCGCCTTGGTGGCCGGCGCGTTGGTGCTGGTCGCGCTGCTCGGCTCGGTGCTCACCGATCAGGTCTGCCGGGCCGCCCAGGACCGCGCGGCTCAGCTCGCCGCGGCCCCCGCAGTCGTGGTCGGACCCTCGTCGACCGAGATCGTGCAGGTGATCGATCGCGCCGGGCACGTGACCGGCGGCGGGTCACGGCTCGCCTCGCCGGGGACCGGGTGCGTCAGGGTCGAGCCGCCCGGCCACGGTGAGGACTTCGTGTTCGCCGCCGCCGTCGTACCGTCCGGCGGCGAGGTGGTCGTCGGCCGGCCGCTGGTGGACGTGCTCGACTCGACCCGGTTCGTACGCCGGGTGCTCGTGGTCGGCGTACCGCTGATGGCGGCGATCGTCGCGGGGGTGACCTGGGTGGTGACCGGGCGGGTGCTCGCGCCGGTGACGGCGATCCGGCGGGAGGTGGACGCCATCACCGCGACCGAGCTGCATCGGCGTGTTCCGGCGACGCGCGCCGACGAGATCGGCCGGCTGGCGAGGACGATGAACCGGATGCTCGACCGGCTCCAGCGGGGGCAGCAGTCGCAGAATCGCTTCGTGTCCGACGCCTCGCACGAGCTGCGCTCGCCGATCGCGGCGATCCGGCAGCACGCCGAGGTCGCGTTGGCGCACCCGGAGCGGACGGGGGTCGGCGAGCTCGCCGCCACGGTCCTCGCGGAGGATCTGCGGATGCAGCACCTGGTCGACGACCTGCTCCAGCTCGCCCGCTCCGACGAGCAGCGGTCCGCGCCGCCGGATCTGCCGGTGGACCTCGACGACCTGGTTCTGGCCGAGGCGAAAACGTTGCGCGCGGCAACGAGCGTGGCGGTCGACACGACCGCGGTGTCGGCCGGTCAGGTCCGCGGCGACGAGGCGCAACTGGCCCGGCTGGTACGCAACCTCGGCAGCAACGCCGCGCGGCACGCGCGCACCGGGATCAGCTTCGGCGTCGCCGAGGCGGACGGTGTCGTCGTCCTCACGGTCTCCGACGACGGCCCCGGGATCCCGGCCGCGGACCGGGAGCGTGTGTTCGAGCGCTTCGTCCGGCTGGACGCGGCGCGGACCCGCACCATCGGCGACTCGGGCGGCGCGGGCGACTTGGGCGACACGGGCGGCGCGGGCGGCGCGGGCAGTGCGGGCGGCGCGGGCGGCGCCGGTCTCGGCTTGGCGATCGCCGCCGGCATCGTCGACCGCCACCGGGGCGCCATCCGCGTCACCGGCCGGTCCACCCTCGAAGTCCGGCTGCCGGCGGTAAGCGCTTGCTCAAACTCCGGGAGATCTGCTCGAGAGGGTTGAGAAACCGGTTTCCATCGGGAGAGGATACGGGGGTGGGACGGACACCGAAGGACTCGATCACGATCGCCGACGTCGCGCGGGCGGCGGAGGTGTCGCGGGCGACCGTGTCCCGGGTGATGAACGGTCGGCTCAGTGTCGCACCTGAGATCGTCGCCCGGGTGCGCGCCGCGGCGGAGCGGCTCAACTACCGGCCGAGCGACCTGGCGCGCAGCCTGTCGCTGGGCCGGACGAACATGGTCGCGCTGGTCGTGCCGGACCTCGGCAACCCGCTGTTCCAGCAGATCCTGCGCGGGATCACGAACGCGTCCGCGGCCGCCGGCTACAAGGTGCTGGTCGCCGAGACCGCCGAGAACCCGGATGCCGAGGCGGCGATCGCGATCGAGGCCCGGCGGCGCTGCGACGCGCTGATCATGGTCTCGCCGCGGATGGACGAGGATCAGCTGCTCGAGCTGCTGCCGCAGGTGCAGCCGGTGATCCTGGTCAACCGCCAGGGCCCGGCGGAGGTGTCGTCGGTGGTGGTCGACTACGGCCGCGCCGTCCGGATCGTCGTCGATCACCTGGTCGGCCTCGGACACCGGCGGCTGGCGTTCCTGTCCGGCCCGGCCGCGAGCGCGTCCAACAGGCTGCGGTTGTGCGCGCTCGACGTCGCCGAGCGGGAGATCCCCGGTCTGGAGCTGGTCCGGCTCGAGTGCGGCTGGTCGATCGAGGACGGATACGCCGCGGTGGAGCGGGTGCTCGAGTCGCGCGCCACCGCGGTGGTCGCGTTCAACGATCTCGTCGCGTTCGGGCTGCTGGCGCGGCTCAACGAGGTCGGCGTCGCCGTACCCGTCGACCTGTCGGTGACCGGCATGGACGACATCGGGCTGGCGCGCTTCGCCGTACCGTCGCTGACGACCGTCCGGGTGCCGCAGAAGGACCTCGGCGAACTCGCGTGGCAGCGGCTGCACGCGGCGATCGCGGGGCCGTCCGGTGCGGTCGACGGCGTACCGGAGCTGCGCTTGGCGGTGCGGGCCAGCACGGGGCCGGTGCCGCAGGAGCCGCAGCCGGACGGGGACGACGCGGCCGACCGGATCACGTGGCAGCAGCAGGGCGACATCTTCGCGCTCGGGAGCTCAGCGGGGCTGCTCGCGCGGTACGAGTTCGGCCGCCGGATGCCGCAGGTGCACGCGCCACGGCCGTACCTGCATCCGGTCCGGACGCTCGGCGGGCATCCGCTGACCGAGGTCAACCCGGTGGACCACCGGCACCACTACGGACTTTCGCTGTCGGTCGCCCAGGTCAACGGCACCTCGCACTGGGGCGGACGGACCTACGTCCGCGGTCAAGGCCCGACCCTCCTCACGAACCACGGTCAGCAACGCAGCCGCGGTGTGACCGTCGACGATCGCGAGCTGGTCGACGACATCACCTGGTACGACGAGCAGGGGCGGCCGCAACTGGTCGAACGCCGGCGCCTCACCGGGGCACTCGCCTTCGGCGGCTGGCGCCTTGACTGGCACAGCGTGCTGACCGCGCGCTACGGCTCGATCCGCATCGACAGCCCGGCGACGTGTGGACGCGAGGGCGCCGGGTACGGCGGGATCTTCTGGCGCCTGCCCTCCGCCCCGACGACCGTCCTGAGCGCGGCCGGCGACGGACTCGAGGCCGCGTTCGGATCCGTCGGTCGGTGGCTCGCGTTCGTCCAGGGCGATGTCAGCTTGTTGCTGGTGCAGCCGGATCAGGTGTGGCCGTGGTTCCTGCGATCCCGTGAGTACGTCGGGGCGTGCCCGGCGCTCGCGTGGGAGCAGCCGTTGACGTTGCAGCCCAACCAGGAGCTGACGTTGTCGCTGACCGCGCTCCTGCTGGACCGGGCCGTCGACGCGGCGGAGGCTAGAACGTTGGCAGACCAGTTGTAGGCGACGACGCCAGCGCCGACTGCCAGCGCTTCGGCACGCGGCCGGCCAGCCGCGCGTTCCGGCCCGCGGAGACGGCATCGCGCATCGCGGCGGCCATCAGGGCGGGCTTCTCCGCGCGGGTCACCGGGGTCGCGAGCATCACCGCGGCACAGCCGAGCTCCATCGCGAGCGCGGCGTCACTCGCCGTACCGATGCCGGCGTCGACGATCACCGGGACGTTCGCCGCCTCGGCGATCAGCGCGATGTTGTGCGGGTTGCGGATGCCCAGCGCCGAACCGATGGGTGCGGCCAACGGCATCACGGCCGCGCACCCCGCCTGCTCCAGGCGGCGGGCCAGGATCGGGTCGTCGTTGGTGTACGGCAGCACGGTGAAACCGTCGGCCACCAAGGCGTCCACGGCGTCGAGCAGTTCCACCGGATCGGGCAGCAGCAGGTGGTCGTCGGCGACGACCTCGACCTTGATCAGGTCGGTCTCCAGCGCCTCCCGGGCGAGTTTCGCGGTCAGCACGGCCTCGGCCGCGGTGTGACAGCCGGCCGTGTTCGGCAGGACGTCGATGCCGTGCTTCTTCAGCACGTCGAGCACCGAACCCTCGTGACCGGTGCCGAGGCGGCGCATCGCGACCGTTGTCAGTTGGGTGCCGGAGGCAATCAATGCCTCCTCCATGACTTCGAGGTTGGCCGAACCGCCGGTCCCCATGATCAGCCGGGACGTGTACGTGCGGCCGCCGAGCTCCAGTGGGTCGTCCATGTCAGCCTCCCTGCGTCGCGCTGACGATCTCGACCCGGTCGCCGGGTTCGAGCGTGGTCAGGGCCCACTCGGCCTTGGTCAGCACGTTCTGGTTCACCGCGACCGCGATCCCCGTCGTGCGATCGGAGTACTCCGCGATCAACTCGGCGACAGACCGGCCGGCCGGCCCGTCGACCGCCGTACCGTTCACCCAGACCGATTCCACAGCTTCCTCCCTACGCCGGAATTACCCGATTCAGGTTCAGCGGTCGGTGACAGCCCAGTCACCCTCTCAGCCCACTCCCTGCGAGCTCCCGCGGACGGTTCGACTATAGCTGACGGGTCAGTCGACGGTGGCGCCGGTGAGCAGGGCGGCGAGCTCGGTCGGCCGGTACAGAACCTGTTTGCCGGTGCGTTCCGGCTCGACGAGACCGGTTCGGCGAAGGAGCTGGAGATGCTGGCTCACGGCGGACGGCGTCACCTTCAGCTCGCCGGCCAGGTCGGTCGTCGTCCGGGGATGGGTGAGGAGCTCGAGGATGTGAGCCCTCGGCGTACCGATCAACTGGGCGAGATCGTGCCGCGATGGCGGTTCGACGACGGACCACAGATTTGCCTGACCGCGTGGCGGGTAGCCGAGCAGCGGTTCGGCGCCGGGATCGAACGGGATGACCGCGTGCGGGCCGAACAGCGTTGGCTGCAGTACGAGCCCGCGGCCGGCGATGTCTTCTGTACGGCTCTGCTCGGCGACACGGTCCACCTTCAGCAGCCCGTCGGCGTACGTGATGGCCGGGCCCAGTCCGTTGAGCATCGCGCCGGTGCCTTGCTGCGTGAGGACGTGGCCGCGGTAGCTGATGTCGGCGGACAGGAGCGTGCGCATACGGCTCCAGTACGGCGCCATGACGGCGTCCCAGTACTGCCGTAGCGCCTCGACGACCTTGTCGATCGTGCATTCCGCGGGCAGCTCGCCGTTCACCGCGATCATCTGCCGCTCGAAGGTCGCCTGGTCGACGGCGGCGATCAGGTTCAGCTCGTCGTCAAGTTGCGTGAGCGGCGAGGACGGGCGCGGCGTCAAGAAGTCCGGGCTGCCCATGGTGTCGTTGACGAGCCATCGCAGTACGTCCCAGTCGAGCCCCGCGACGTACGGCTGCACCGCCCGGACCCACGCCAGCTGCAGCGGGAAGCGGCCAGGGTCCCGGAGGGCGCGCAGCGACAGCACCGTCTCCGCGACCGGCGACACCGCGAACCGGACGTCCGCCAGGTCCTGCGACGTCAGCTGATAGGTGAGCACCCCGATCCCTTCGTCGATGTAGGCAGATCCTAAATCGACAGGCTGTCGGTGGTGCCTGGGATGGTCGGAGGTATGGGATTTCGCATCATGCACACCGAGGAGATGGCCGAGTTCCTGGCGCAGCCGCTGGTGGCCGTGCTGGCGATCGACGACCCCGGCTGGTCGCCGCATGTGACACCGGTCTGGTTCAGATACCTGCCTGACTCCGGCCGGTTCCAGGTGATGACTCCGACCAAGTCGAAGAAGACCAGACTGCACCGCACCGGCACGGGCGCGCTGTCGCTCTCGATCCAGACGGTCGAGGGCGCGACCGCGAAGTACGTGAACATGCAGGGTGTGGCGCGCTTCCTTCCACTCGACGCCGACCTGTTGAACGCGACAGTGGAGAAGTACCTGCCGGAGGAGGCGCGCGCGGCGTACGTTGCCGATCCGCCCGAGGACGCGATGTTCGACATCACCCCGCGGCGCATCACCACGGGCGTCATCGGCTGACAGTCCACCGTGCTGTCTCGTCGTACCGGGTATGACTGACTATGTGCTCGACGCGGACCGGACCCGGATCGGCTTCGTGGCCGCGCATCGCGTGGGCGGAAAGGTGCACGGCCGCTTCGCGACGTTCGAGGGCGCCGTGAAGGTGGAGGCGGCAGACCCGTCCGCGTCGTCCGGGTGGCTGACCGTCCAGATGGCGAGCGTCGACACCGGCAACCGCCGTCGCGACGACCAGTTGCGCCAGGACTTCTTCGGCGCGCCGACGTACCCCGCGATGACGTTCGTCGCCACCGCCATCACGCCGAGCGCGCCGGGTCGCTTCGAGGTCACCGGCGACCTGACGATCCGCGGGACCACGTCGCCGCTCACCGTGCCACTCGAGGTGACCGACAGCGGCGACGAGCTCCGCTTCACGGCGTCCCGCACCATCAACCGGCACACCTGGAACGCCAACTGGAACTCGTTTACGACGGCCCTGATCCGCCCCGACGTCGTACTGGACCTCGACGTCACCGCGCGCCGCGCCTGACGGGCTACTCGCAGGCGATCCCGTCGTGGTCGGCATCGAGACGATAGATGTCGGACCCGACGACCTCGACCGGGCCGGCGACATACTCCGGCCCGTTGCCGGTACCGCCCGAACAATCCACGTCGCTGGCGATCGGGACACAGCCGCTGTAGTTCGGGTCGCACTCGCCGGCCTGTTGGGACTCCACCTTCGTCCCCACAGCCGTCACCTGCGACCGCGGCTCCTTCGCCACCTCCTGCCGCACCAACGTCTTTGCCGTCTGCACGCCGTTCACATACGTCACCCGATAGACCAGCCGGCGCGTCCCGTTCACCCCCGCCGTACGAACCGCCGTCTCCCCCTTCGCCAACGACCCGTCCGTCACCGTCTTCTTCTTGAACGGAATCACCCGCAACTCCACGACTTCCTTGCTCGTGACCACCGGCCGAGCCGTCACCGTCAACGTGGGCTTTGAGCCCGTCGTGTACGTCGGCAACGTGGGCAGAGGCGAAGTCGCACGCATCGGCGACGCACTGCCCTGCAGAACCCGCACCGGCTCACCACCCGCCTCTGCCCCACACCCACCAACAACCAGCACAAGGACAACCGCCCCCAACACAGCACGCACAGCGTTCCCCCAACCCACCGTCGGTTCCCCCCCCGCGGCGAATTCCGATCTATACCACCGTGCCTGACGCCCCCACAACCCCCCACCCCCACCAAGCATTCCCCCACCAAACCTGACACACTGTTCCCCACACCACCTGAGGGCCTCTAGCTCAACTGGCAGAGCAGCGGACTTTTAATCCGCGGGTTGTGGGTTCGAGTCCCACGGGGCCTACCAGTTTCTGCAGGTCAGGCGCATGTCGGCGCCTCGGCCGTGAAAGTTGTGTCTGCGCAAACTCTGCCAATACTCAGAGTGGCCGATGCATGCCCGCCTGAGAGGGGTCGGCGGCTCACGCGCGGCCAGCTGGCTGCGCGTTGCTGAGCGACGTATCGCATCCTGTCGCACTGATCTCGTTTCGCCCGATCTCCGGCTCGCCCAGCCGTTGAGCTGCCACGTGCAGTTGGACTGTGGAGGGCTGAGATGAGCAGACCGCACCTTCCGATCGGAACGTGGGGCAACGTCCGATCCCGTGCAGAGAGGAAGGACGCCGAGGGCAAGGTGGTCTCCTGGCGCGCGTCCGCGTACTTCCGTGACCACGACGGGCGTACCCGTGAGGTCACCGCGTCCGCCAAGACCAAGGGCGCAGCCGAGCACCGCCTATTAACGAAGCTGCGAGACCGGGCAAAGGTCTCGCAGTACGGCGAGCTGAGCCCGACCGACAAGATCAACGACCTCATCGACCTCTGGATCGAGAAGTTGGAGGAACGCATCGAAGACGGCCGGCGATCACCGACGACGCTGACGACGTACCGCACAGCCATCAAGAACTACGTGCGTCCTGCCCTCGGTGAACTCCTGATCGGTGAGGCAACCACGCCCCGCATCGACAGAGTGATCGGAACCATCAAGCGCAACGCCGGCCGCCCCACCGCGAAGACCTGCCGCGCGGTCATCTCCGGGATGATGCAACTCGCCGTCCGGTACGGCGCCCTGACTGTCAACCCGGTTCGCGAGGTCGAAGCAGTCGAGGCCCGCCCAAAAGACCCGCCCCGAGCGCTGACCACCGAAGAGATCGCCCTCCTGCGCCAACAGCTGACCACCGATGAAGCCGCCCGGCACGCCGACCTGCCGGACCTCGTCGTCTTCATGCTCGGAACAGGAGTCCGAATCGGCGAGTCTCTCGCGGTTCTGTGGTCGCAGGTCGACCTGGAAGCCGGCGCGGTGCAAATCACTCACACCGTTGTTCGCGTCCCAGGCCAAGGCCTGATCCGCAAGGCCCCGAAGTCCAGGGCAGGCGTACGTGCTCTACCCCTGCCCGACGGGGCCGTCACCATGCTCCGCCGCCGCCACGCAGCCGGCGTGAGCCTCGACGAACCCATCTTCGCCGACTCCCTCGGAGGCTTCCGCGACCCGTCCAACGTCCGCCGAGCCCTCCGCCGTGCACTATCCCCCGTAGCCAGCACCGCCCGCCGCGACCTAGGCGAGACCCTCCGATCCGCCCGCCTCCAGGCTGGCCTGACCCGCAAACAGGTCGCCACGAAGCTCGGCTGGCCAAAGACCAGACTCGAGCTGATCGAGACCGGCCGCATCAAGCTCGACCGCGAACTCGTAGCCACCCTCCTCAAGACCTACCGCATCAACCTCGACAAATCACCCGCGCTCAGCGCCCAGGTAGACCAAGCATCCCAACCCTCACCCTCAGACGCCCTCACCTGGATCCGCTCCCACACCTTCCGCAAAACCACAGCCACCGCCCTAGACCGCCGAGGCCAATCCGCCCGCCAGATCGCCGACCACCTAGGCCAAGCCCAAGTCTCCATAACCCAAGACGTCTACATGGGCCGCCGAATCCACAACCCCTCCGCAGCAGAAGGCCCTAGACCAAGAGTTCGCCAACCTCGACCTCTGGTGAAAATCGCACCGCGTCGCCGGTGGAAGGTAGGGCCGATTACTGGAGACTCGCCTGTCACAGACCGACCGAATCTTCTGCCTTCTATGGGTAGCAGCCCGAGGTCGACAGGATCTCGAGCGCGATCCTGGAGACGCTAGACATGTCGACGACTTCTGACCGGAGGCTGGCACCCAAGCAGGCGGGTCACTCCGCCCGAGTACGGCTTAGTCGCGTGACCCGACTGATCCAAGCGCTCACTGCGCTGATCAAAGCCGTCTCTCCACTGGTCCACGACGTGCTTGACCTCATCCAGCGGTCGTACGAATAGTTGGTTCCGCTCGCGGCGGCGCTGCATGCGAAGATGCCGCTGACACCGACAGTTTGTCGAGGTTGCCGGAGACTCACCACCGGCAACCTGGTGGACTTGGTGTACGCCGCCGTACAGCGCGACGAGCTGCCCTCAGAATGGAATGCTTGGATCATGCCGACAGCCTCGCCGCCACCCGCCGATTCCTGGTTCGGAAGACTGCGCCGTCGTCCGCCCGTCAGTCGGCCGACCAGCGCTGAACTGGAGGCACTTCCGGCCAAGGAACGTCAGGAATTGTGGGATGCGCATCGGCAACGGCCCTTTCAAGTCGTCACTGGGTTGATTACGTCGTTCGCGGTGCTCCTAACTCTTGCCTTTACCGCCTCTGGCCTGATCTACACCGCAAGGGCCTTGAGATCGACCCAGGAAGGGCAGATCACAGACCGCTACACAAAGGCCGTCGAACAACTCGCGTCCTCCACAGTCGACGTGCGTCTCGGCGCGATCTACGCCCTGCAGCGCATTGCCGCAGATTCCCCGAGAGATCGCCTGACGATACGGAACGTCCTCGCCGCATTCGTCCGTCACCACGACTTCTGCGGATCGACCGCACCTGCCCCACAATGCGGCGCCTCGATGAGGGACCTCGTGAATGTTCGGCTGGCCAAGCGACTGCCCACAGATGTCGCAGCGGCGCTCGCCATTGCGGCGTCCCTCACTCAGGATGTTGTAGGTCCAGTGGACCTGTCGGAGGCCCTCTTTCCGCGCTTGAGTGCGTCGGCCGCAAATCTGAGTCGGGTGGACCTGAGCGCAGCAGACCTCACTTTCGCATGGTTGTTCGACGCCGATCTTTCCTACTCGAACCTGAGCCAGGCATGCCTGACCAACGCCGACCTCGGAGGCGCGGATCTGACCAAAGCGGATCTGAGGGGCGCCGATCTGGACGGCGTGGGACTCAAGGGTGCGAACCTGTCGGGTGCGGACCTTCGCGGTACAGATCTGAGCGAAGTCAGCGGTATGACGCCTGACGAGATCCGGAGGGTCGCGGTGACAGATGAACGCACCAACTTCGCGAAGTCAGATGACGGCCCCGTGTACTGCGGACCTGTCTCCTCTGCTGGCCTCGTTATTCACAAGAGGTAGATCGTCGCGCACCCCGAACTGCCCTATGCCGGCATGCCGACGCGTATGCAGTCAGCCCCAGAAGATGTTGGTGGGGTCGCGGTCGATCTCGGTCAGCAGGTCGTTGACGCTCTGAGACGGACCGACTTGGTCGTAGGTGTGGAAGCGTTGGTGCTGGTCGGCCCAGTACAACGTCCAGGACCTATCAGTGGCGTTGTAGTGCAGGCGAGCGATTGCGGAACTGGCCCAGTCTGGCCCGAGATCCTCGCGCCACGGCGGGCGCCGTTCAACGATCGTCAGGTGGCGCGGAGCGAGTTCGCACTCGACGCGCAGTTGGTCGCGAGCGTGCTCAGGAACCTTTGCGATGCACCATCGCTGCACGCGTGCAACATCCAGTTCGGGAAGAGCCATTCGGATCACCAGTCGTCGGGTGGCGGGAGCCGTGCTTGATCTGGTCAGCGGCTTGGCCGATCGGCGTGTGGAGCGCGGCAGGTTGGTCGACACTCTGCTGGAAGCATGCAGGTCGGCGACCGTCGTACCAAACCCTACCGGCCACGGCCGGTACGTCTGGCCGACCGCCTGATACGGCGCCGTCAGTCTGGGTCCGGCAGCGGGTCGGATTGCGTTGGCACCGCAGCGATGCCTGTGCTGTCGACCGATCGCTCGTCAGGCTTTGACGAGAAGCTGGTGAGCAACTTCGCGAGTCGGGAGTGCTGACGGTGTCGATCGTCAGCGCTGGCTGGTGGGGCGTCTCCGAGGATCGAGTGGACGTGGATCTGGTAGCGCTCCCTGTACGCGGCGATCTCGCGGGCGAGGTCGGCGAGTTCATGGGCCGGAGGCTCACCGGCTGCATGGCGCAACTCGCGGTACCAGGTGGGCGGATGGGCAAGTAGATCCTCGGCGAGCCAGTTGGCGCGTTCGATGATTTGGGATTCGAGTTCGCGGAGTGGAGCAACGAGTGTGGGGTCGCTGACGTGGGTGGCTGGGGTGATGAGGCCGAGGATCTGCGCGGGGTGGTGTCCGGTCTTGTGCAGTGATCGGGCGGTCAGGCGGTGGAGCCTGTGGTGGATGACGGCGGCGAGGTCGTTGGCGGTTGTGAGCGGTGATTGGTTGACGGCGCGGTGGAGTAGGTCGGTGGGGTTGAGGCCGGCGTTCTCGGCGCGGCGGAGTTCGGCGATGAGTGGGCCGTAGGCGGGGGAGGCTTGGAGTGCTGCTTGGTCGGCTGGGTCGAGGCCGGAGGTGGCGATGGCGGGTTGGTAGCGGTTCTTGGCGTCGAGTTGGCAGAGGTGTTCGTGGATGGGGACCAGTCGGTCGAGGCGGGTGGCGTTGTCGAGTTCTTCGCGCATGACTTCGTGGGCGGATTGTTCGGTGCCGAGCTTGTTGAGGACGGCTTCGAGGACGTCCTGCATGGTCTGCTCGGGTTGGGGCTCGTGGAGGTCGGGGCTTGTTTGGTGCGTGGCGACGTACGCCTGGTTGGTGTGGCGGCCGCGGGTCATGCCGACGTACATGAGGGCTCGGGTGAGCTGCGCTGTCACGAGTAGGTGGGCCGTGTCGACGGTGGCGCCTTGGGCTCGGTGGGCTGTGGTGGCGTAGGCGAGCTCGACGGATTCCTGTACGTAGGCGCTGGGCAGGGTGACGGTGTCGCCGGTTTGGTTTTGGACGGTGAGGGAGCCGTCGGGCCAGCGGTGGATGACAGTCCAGTGGTCGCCGTTCTTGACGAACTGGCGGCGGCCGTAGGGAAGGCGGCGGTTGTTGAGGCGGGTGACGATGTGGTCGCCGAGGCCGACGTGGTTGCCGTTGTGGAGTTCGATGCCGTCGGGTTCGACTTCGCCGGTGGTGATGCGGTCGAGGCGGGCGCGGGCGTTGAGCCGGGCGACGGTCGCGTTGTCCGCGGCGATCAGCAGGCTGGTTTTGCCGTGGTGGGTGTCGGTGAGCCAAGCCTTGTAGGCGGCATCTTCCATCGGCTCTGATGAGCCCGCGGTCAGCCGATGGTGGTCGTCGTAGGCATCGATGGCGGTGAGGTCTCTGCGGCGTAGGGCAAGGCTGGCGTCGCGTTCCCAGGGGTTGGTGAAGCGCCAGACGTCGGTGAGTTCGGCAGCCTCCGTGTCGCGCGCGATGAGCCGGAACGCGCCGCCGGTGTCGGCTGCGGAGAGCTGGGCGTCGTCGCCGACGAGGAGAAGTTTGGCGCCAGCGGCGTTGGCGGAGCGGGCGAGGGTGGCGAGTTCCATGGTGCCGGCCATGGAGGCTTCGTCGACGATGACGAGCTGGTTCTTGTGGAAGCTCCAGCGGTCCTGTTCGGCGCGGAGCGCGGCAAGCTGTGCAGCAAGCCGTTGCTGACGCCGTCGACGGTGCGACCGGTCGGCCAGGCGTACGGCGTACGACGTCTGCTGGATCTGCTCGCGGCGTTGTTCGGCGCCGAGGCCGGCGGATTCGTAGATCCATTTGGCGATGTTGTCGGTGGGGGTGCCGATGGCGTCGGACAGGATGGTTGAGGCGGCTGACGACGGCGCGAGGGCGATGATCGATCCGTCGCCGTACCTGGCTTCCCAGCTGGTGGTGAGGGCGGAGAGCAGGCTCGTTTTGCCGGTGCCGGCGGGTCCGACCAGGGCTTCGAGCTTCTGTCCGCTGGCGGCGATTCGGTGGAGCGCGGCGGCTTTGTCGGGGCTGACGCCGGCGGTGTGGATGGTGGCTGGGGCGATGGTGGGTCCGGTGGTGTCGCGGGCGAGGTCGAGCAGGACTGCTTCGGCGCCGAGGATGACGGGTGACGTGTAGATCTGGCCGTTGTGGATGGTGAACACGTCTTCGCCGCTGGCGCGGCTAACGGGGGTGGTGACCAGGTCGGGTGGGGTGAGGGTGATCGAGTGTTGTTCGGCGCGTTCGACGATCGCCTGCAGCGCGGCGAACCGGTCGTTGGTGGAAACGAAACGTAGGAGCCGGGTTTGGCGTGCGGCTTCGGCGAGGATGTTCCAGCGGGTCCAGGTCGCGCGTTTGGTTTGCAGTGTCAGGACGGTCGCGGCGCCGTACGCGTCGAGTGTTTCCGAGCTCAGGTCTGCGGCTGCGAGGGGACGCTCGCCGGCCGCGTTGAGGGATCGTTGGATGGCGGCGACGGTGCCGTGTCCGATGGCCTGGTCGGCGCGTTTTCGCCACTGCGCCATGAGCACGGCGAGGGGTTGGGCGTGGTGCTTGGAGGGGCGGTTCATGAGGGTTGCTTGCTGCCGTAAGGCGTACATTTCGCGGCGGTTGGGTGTCCGGATCTGGTCGTCGCGGTCGTCGAGAAGTGCGTCTACGTTGGCCTCGATCTGTGCGGTTCTGGCGGAGAACTCAGCGATCAGTTCGTCGGGAATCGCGTCGATTTCGAACGCCGGATTGCGCCGGGAACCGCGTTCGCGCAGCTCCCAATTCACCCCGAGACGGCGGGTGAGATGGTCGGCCAGGAGCACGTTGTGGATCTCCGACATTGCCACCGCGGCCCGGTACAGCACGCGCCCATCCAGGGTCCGCCAGGCGCCGTCCGGGCCCTGTACGCGGTTCGCGACCACCACGTGAGTGTGCAGTTGCGGGTCGCCGCTGCGACTGTCCCAATGATCGAACGCTGCCGCGATCATCCCGCGAGTATCCAGCTGCGCGATGCCGCCGTCGCCGCTCCTGGTGAAGGCGGCATGCTGCTCGATCAGCGACAACACGTCGGCGACAGCCGCGTGATGCGCGGCGACGATCTGCTCCTGCGTCCCCACATCGGCAGTCGCCCACAGCGCCGAAACTGACTTCACCGGCGAGAACGTGAGATCGAATCCAGCGACCGCCTGCCGCGACTTCTTCCGCATCTCTTCGCGGCGGATCTGCGCCACAGCGTGCTCACGTTCCGGGTCCGGCACGGCTGGGTCGAGTTCGCGGATCCGGTCCCGGATGCGCTCCTCCGGACTCCTGAAAACGCGGTACGGCTCGCCGAGATTCCGGCCGGTTAGCGGATCTTGCGCACGTCCGAACAGTGCAGCCATCTGCGCCTCGATCACCTCGCTCCCAGGCACCAACTCGCCGTCGCCGAGACCGCTAAGGCCGTGGCCCATCCACCGGCCGCGCGGGTATCCCGACGCGGTGTAGTACGCCGTCAACGGCGTCGCCATCCGCCGATCAACATCACCAGCCGCGACATGCCGAAGCAGATACAGATAACCTTCTCCGGCATTCATCCGGTGGATACTCAGCACAGTCGCCCGCCTGGAACTAGGCTGTTGCGTGGGTTCGTCAGATCGCTCATGCAAGCTCAACGGCTGAGCGCTCACAGGCTTGATCGTGACGGCTCTCGGAGGGTCGGGCCGAGCATGCAAGAGGTGTGCTCGGATCGAGGCTGTCGTTTCATGGCCAGCGACGCTCGTCGCCCACGGCAACGTTTGGCGCTTCGAGTCAGCGCCTTCACTCATTCCCTAAACATCTGACGAATCATCGCGGCTCGGAGAGGACGAGCGGCGATGGCCGCGGGGCTGGCGTCCTGGATGTCCTTGATTCCGTGCCTGACGGCGATGGTTGCTACGCGGGTCAGCATGTGTTGCTCGGTCAGTGTCGCCTCATTACGGCCAGCCGTATCTGGCATGGCGGATAACTTGATGGGGCGGTGCAACTTCGTGGCGCCAGCCCGGCACGCCGTCACGGGGCAGGATTGGCTCATGCGACTTCTTATCCTTGGTGGCAGTTGGTTCCTGGGGCGAACGCTGATCGTGGACGCCTTGGCTTGGGGATGGGAAGTCACGGCTTTCTCCCGTGGCAAGAATGGTCTGCCGCCGGCTGGCGCGACACACGTTCTCGGAGATCGTCGGAACGAAGCGGACCTCCAGCGCTTGGCCGAGTCTGGCCCGTGGGACGCGCTCATCGACACCAGTGCCTATGAACCCGTCGACGTCACTCGGGTGACGGCAGTGCTCGGACAGCACGTCGAGCAGTACGTGCTCATCTCGACCGTGAGTGCCTATCTCGATTGGCCGGCTGTTTCTGTCAGCGAGGATTCGGCGCTCTGGCCATCGTCGCCGACCTATACCGAAGATTCTCCCGAGCTGGCCGGTCTCACGATCGGCGGCCAGTACGGCACGCTGAAGGCGGGCTGCGAGGCAGCGGCGATGGAAGGGGGCATGCGCAGCTTGATTGTGCGGCCGGGAGTCATCCTGGGGCCGGGTGAGTACGTCGGCCGCGGACTCAAGTTGCTGGCACGAGCTTCGCGCGGTGGTCGGTGGCTGCTCCCTGCGCCTCCTGAGCAGCCCATTCAGCCAGTCGACGTACGCGACGTGTCAACGTTCCTCCTCGACTCGGTCGAGGCGAAGCAGGACGGTGTCTTCAACCTCGTCGCCCCGATCGGCCACTCGACGTACGGCTCCATGATCGACGTCTGCCTGGCACTGACCGGACACCGTGCTCATCCGGTTTGGGGTAGATCCCAGATGGCTGGATGAGCAGGCCGTCCGGCAGTGGACGGAGATCCCGCTATGGCGGGTGCCTCGAGGCACCTGGCAAGTGGACGGCCGACGCGCCGCCGAGGAGGGATTCGTCTGCAGACCACTCCGCGACACGCTGCACGACTTCAAGGAGGCGCTTGACCGCGACGGGCTCATCGACCATCCACGGCAAGGCCAGCTGGGGATGGGGCGCGAACGGGAGGCTGAACTCCTCGACGCCTGGGATGACGCCCAGTCGCCGAGCGCTCGGTAGCGCCAGCAGCGAGACCGCCTCGGAGTTGAAGACCTCGATTTGATCGCGCAAGTCGTCGGCCTCTGCGGATTCGTGCCGATCGCTACTGGTGAGCCGACGAGATAGTTGTTCCAACCGTCCTCAGGCTCGCAGTCAGTTCGCGGTCAGCTGCCCATGAATGAGGACTGTCAGCGGTCGCGCCAGGCGAGTGGTGAGGTATGAAGAGCTGCTTCGGCAAGGCGGCGACCGAAGTCGGTTTGGATGCGAGCGCGGGACGACTCGATCCAGCCTGTAACCCGCTTGTAGCCGGCTTCGCCGTACTCGACGGCCTGCATGAGGCATTCGAGACGATCGGCGTCTTTCGCGCAGCGAGCCTCGATCGTCTCGGCGGCCTCGTACTCGGTGACGGCTTCCCTGATGCTCTTGGCGGCCGCCTCCGGAAGGACGGCTACCTGGTCCTCGGTGATGCGTTCGTTGCTAGCGACATCCATGTACGGCTTGGCACTGTGCGGAATGTCGCCGATGCGGGTCTCCTGCGAGTCGTGCCACATGCCGAGGTACGCCGCCCGTGCCGGATCGCCGCCCTCCTCGCTGGCAATCAGTGCCGCAAGTTGCGCAACGCGCAGGCTGTGCTCTGCGACGGACTCGGGGTCGCGGACGCCGACATGCCACCATCCCGCCCGCCGGAGCCGCTTGAGCACACCCATCTCGTAGGCGAAGGCAGCGACTCCTGCTGCGTCCCGGTCGGTAGCGTCATCGGTCACGATTACTCCGTTTTCGATCAGCGGTTGGCCAGCTGCGCTGCGCACCGCCGATTGTGACATCCAGAGGCTTCCGCCATACCTCTCCTCGCCAGTCAGCCATGGAACGTGGTGTCAGGGCATCGTGACAACGCGAGCGCCGGTGACTGCTTCGAACGACGGCTTGATCGAGCGGGGTGAGCCGAGGACCGAGAAATGCAGCATGCTCGGTAGGAGGATGATCTCGACCTTGTCGCGGATGGTTGCTTGGAGGAGGCGTTCGAACGCCGATAGGCACAGCCAGTCTTCCTCAACGAATATCGCGGCGAGTTCGAGGCCTGCGCTGGCTGCATAGGCTGTCAGGAGCTGTCTGGTGCGAGTTACCTCCGGTTGGCAGATGAGGAGAGGCCCGCACATGTAGGCGTAGGCGCGTGGTCTTTTGGCTGCTTGCTTGCGGTCAGCGGGTTCACAGTTGCAGGTCAGCGAATAGCAGTTGCCGGCCGTGTGGATCCGCCTGCGGCGCGCTCTCTGCCCGGCAGTCGATCCGCGGGCGTTGCGGCCGGGTCCTGGCTGGTCCATGGGCGTCAGCGACTCGGGTCGAGGGATGCGTGCGCGACAAAGCCTTGTGCGATTGCGGCTCCTGCCGTGCGGGCGTGCTTGTGGTCGAAGAGGGTGTGCTCGATCGCCCCGATTGTGTGGACCGTGAACTCGCGCCACCAGTGGTCTCCGACCACGGTCGTGGGTAGATCGGTTGGTGATACCACGCCTGCGCCGAACGAAACGGTCCGTGGTAGGCCCGCGCACAGTTGGTCGCGCAAGCCTCCGATGTGGGAGAGGAATGATTGCTCATCCGTTGTCGTCGCGAGGAGAACGATCTCGTCGCCCCCGAAGGTGGCCAGGCAGCTTTGTCCGATGCTCGAGCGCCAGAGCCAGTTCCGGGCCAGGGTGCCTAGGCGGCCCATGAAGGCGTTGCCGGCCAGATGGCCGAAGGACTGGGCATCGACGGCCTTGGCGCCTTCGACATAGTCCTTGAGATTGTCGACATCGCCGATCGCCAGGCCGACATTGTCGCCGTGCCCGATGGCGTCGGCGATCAGGCCAGGTAGACGGGTGAAGAAGCCGGGCCAGGCGACCAGACCTGTGATCGGGTCGTCGCGCGCGTCTTCGCACCAGCCGCCAACGGTCGGCGGAGGGAATCGATCGTGCCGAGCGTCAGCGGCCGGTGTTGGCTGGCTCAGTCGGCCCGGAAGCCACGTCGGGGTGCTCATCGGCCGCCCCAGCTACCCGGAGCTCGTCCATGGAGCCGATGGCGAGGGCAGCGAGCACTGGCTCTGCCTCCGGCAGCGGGACGGCAGGAAAGCGCGGGCTCCAGAGCCATCGCAGCCTTCGGCCATTCGGTCCTCGTGACGGTGGCGCCAGGACCGGCGAATCCTCGCTGACCAGGTCGACGTCGGCGAGCGCAACGCGCTGTTTGGTCGGTGCCGTGCAGAAGATCCAGCCCTGGTCCGGTAGCCGCATGACTGGCGGCCAGATCGTCAGGCGTTGCTGCTCGAGTCGACGCATTGCGTAGGAGCCGGGCGCGAGTGGAACTCGCCAGATAGCGACCTCCGGTCCCGACGCGATCAGGAGGTTCGGAGGGGCGGCTACGTCGTAGGCGGCCGATACCTGCTTCAGCTGAGTCAGCGGCTCTGTTTTCAGTGGGTGGGCGCCAGGAGTCTCGCAGTACCGGTCGCCGCAGCCGCACATCCACGTTGTACGCCAACTGGTACCAGCTGGGTCGGGCACCATGGGCGATGCTGGCATGACGGCGATTCCACGCTCGACGTACACGCGTGCCGCCATGAGCAGCCTGTTTGTCCTGCGAACCATCAAAGACACCTCCAGTGGGAACCATCATGGCCCACTGACCCGCATCGGCCGACATCTGCCTCACGAATTCCTCCTTGGAATGGAGCGCCCTCGTTGGTTGTTGGTGGGCGCGACCGGCGCGGGCTCAGGGGATCTGCCAGCACGCCGGCCGCGCTGTCTAGGTGTGACGTTTGCCGGCTTCCATGGACGCGCCGTGGGGTTGGGGGCATTGGGCGGTTTCCGCGCTGGACTCCTCGGCTTGGTCGGCCTCGTTGGGGTCGAGCCAGACGACCCCGGCCGCGCCGACGTGACTATGAACCTCGAGAAGATCGCCAAGGCATGGCCAGAACGCGACGCCTGGATCTGCGCCGAGCCACTTGAACGCAACCCATGCATTGCGTTTCTCGTCGATCGGAAACTCGACGCCAATGGCAACAATCCCGGTTCCGATACCGCCGGACGGATCGCGCTTGCTGAGTAGCTCGAACCGACGCATCAGTGGCCCACAGCCGTGTCGAGTGCGAGTTCACGGGTCACGCGGAGGCTTGGGAACTGGCTCGCGAGAAGGCACGCGTAGTCGTCGGCTTTCAAGCTCGGGCCGGTCCACTCGGCGATCAAGTGAGCGTCGAGCCATACGCAGACCCTGCTCTGCAACTGATCCGCCGGCGGCGGGGTCACGCTGTCGTATCGATCGGTCCAGTCGGCCGGAGAGCTGTTCCCGATGGTCACGCTCTGACCGTAGAAGTTGGGCGGCGAATGCCTCGATGAACTTGCTCGAACTTGCTTGCGTCCTCTGAAGCGGAAGGGACCTTAGACAGGCAGTTCTGCAAGCGAGGCTTTGATAAGAGCGCGCGCGGTTGATCCGTAGACGGCGAGCTTGCTAAGTGCCGTGAAGGTCTCGGCGTACATGGCGATTTCCCGTGGGTGGGTGATCGTCAGGAAGCCCGACACCAGTTCCACGTTGGCCTGAGTGCTGTCGAAGATGTAGAAGTCTTCGACCGGCCACCGGGACGATCGATCTATGTCGGCAGGAATCACACCGAGGCTCACCGATGCGAGCTGCATAACGTCGAGCAGGTGGCGCAACTGTTGCGCCAGAACTGCCGGCCCACCGAGCCGGCAGCGCAGAGCGGCTTCTTCGAGTACGAACGCGAAGGTGTGCCGACGTTGGGTGAGGATGCGCTGGCGGTCCATCCGTTCGGCGAGTGCCGCGTCGATGTCGTTGATCGCGACGCGTCGGCGGTCACGGATCGACGTGAGTACGGCGTTGGTGTAGTCCGCGGTCTGCAGGAGACCGGGCACCATGGTCTGGCAGTAGGAGCGGTACTGCTTGGTGCGTTCGTACAGGTCGCGGACGGAGGCGTTGAGGTGGCGGAGTCCGGACCGTTCGGCGCGTCGCCAGTCCAGCCACATTGAGTCGACGGACCGTAGCTCGGAGGTGAGCTCCGGCAGCAGTTCAGGCGCCGAGCAGACTGCGCACCAGATACGGAGATCAGCCTCTGAAGGCTGCTGTTTGCCGTGCTCGATCTTCGAGGTCTTGGCCTCATGCCAACCGGCCGCGGTGGCCAGGGCTCGCGCGGACAGTCCCGCGTCAAGCCTGATATCCCGCAGCCGGTCGGCGAGCGCCTGACGGGCACTCTGAGCACTCGAGGATTGTGAAGCAGACATCCCGCTACAGGGTAACGGAGTACTGCTCGTGGTCGATCCCAAGCTCCCAGGCGGCCTCGAACGCCGAGAGACATAGCTTCACTGCGTCTGGATCCGTGCTGACCTCGTTGCCGACGAATCGCCCATTGCCGCCGAAGAGGCCGAACTGCAGAGTTGCCTTGTCGAAGATCCAGACGTCGTTGCCAGGCAGGGCGATCGCCGACATTCGCGCGCGGGGTACCCAGCGAATCGCCTCGCCGGCAACCACGTTGACTCGCGAGGTCACGGCATGTTCGAACGCGATGTACTCCGACACCGGTTCGCTGACGACCCGGACCCGCTTCAACGCGACGCCTCGTGCTGTTGCCGAGCTGGCGATCTCTGTCCAGCCGGCGTACTCGCGGACCGCCTGGTCGAGATCACCCGCCTTCCATGCTGCGAAGGCGGGATCGTCCAGCATGTACTGGTCGCGAAGCTCCAGCTTCAGCACATCTCGCGTGCTGCTCGCGAGCAGTTCATCGAACGACGGCTCCGGCACGGCACGCCTCCACAATCATCGCCGCCATCCTGGCGGGTAGCTTCACCACAGACTCCGAGTCCGAGATCCCGCAGTCCTCGCACAACCTGGCCAGCAGCGCGGGATCGACGACCGTCTCACCCTGGAAGTACACGTCTCCAGTCTCCTCGTCGCGGAAAACCGCAGGACAGTTGTTGCCTGGGCAGTCGGGATCCTTGCCGTAGAACTGTAGTGCCACGATGACCTCCCGGATTGAGTACTGCGTTGTGGGTAGCGCTCGGCCAAATCATCGAGCGTCCTCCGCCCGTGGCCAAGCGTCTTGGCGAGTACCTCGCAAGTCAGCGCAAGGTACTTGCCAGATCTGGGGTTGCGAGATCGGACTCAGCCGATGTTCTCGGCCACGCCCGCCACTCAACGCCTGTGGGGCGCTGGCCGCCGCCGTAAAGGAAGTCCTTGACGGCCGCTCGCAGCACGTCGAGTGAATCCTCGGAGTCGAGCGCGAAGTCTTCCGGATGGCCCGCGTTTGGTCGGCGAGACCGTGCAGCTGCGTTTTCGTCCGTTCGACTTGGGACATAGGTGGGCTCACTCCGAGGCGCCGTAGGGATGGTGGAACGGCTGGCGCAGGACGGGCTCGCCTCCGCGTCCCGCGCCAGCCGGTCAATGGAGGTCCTTGGCCGAGCCGTCCACAGGGGAGAGGAGGACTCGGACAAGAACCGCAAGTGGCGGGATCGATGGGTGTGTAGCGATCTTCTGCACGTGAGGGGCTGAGAACGACGACTCCACACCGATCCCACCGGTTCATGGGGCGACCTCGTGCAGCATGATGCGAGCCCCCGTGACGCGCTCGAACTGCACATGTACCTCTGCCGGATTTCCGACCAGCGCCAGGTGCCGCAGACTTGGCAGGACCACTGCCGCGATCTGGTAGCGGTTGACCGAGGCCACCAGCGCCTCGAACGCAGCCGGAGCGGTGTCGGGGTCTTCGACGTAGACCGAGCCCATAGCGGAGCCTTCGAGCTGGGCGAATACTTCGAGTTCACGCTTCAGGTCGTCGACGTGTCGGTCCGACAGGTACAGGTCACGACGGGCATAGCCAAGCAACAAGAGGCGGGTGTAGTCGGTCACCGCTCCTCGTCCATCCACCGGCTGAACCTGGCGACCAAACGTTCCCAAAGTCGGGACCACCAGCCCCGTCGGTGCTGGCCGTTCACGAGTCAGCAGCATCTTCAGCCACCGATACAGCTACTGGCTCGATGGTGATGCGAAGGCGGGCGAAGCGTCGAGTCATCGCGGCCTGGTACTGGATGGCAGTCGACGGTTCGGCGGTGTAATCCGCGATGACGTGCTCACCAAACCAGACCCGGACACGGCGGTCGGGCAGGCGCGGGTCGTCGACGAGGGCAGTCACTTGCCACGCACCTCCTCCGAGATGTCTCGGATCATGAACCCGTACAGCACAACTGCGACGAGCGTGAGGACCCATATACCGGTCATGGCGCTTTCAACTCCTACTCGGGATGAGGGGCGGCAACCTGCGGCGGGTGGAAGGTCCAGCGACACCACCAGTCCGGCCTAGACCCATTGCATCGCTTACGCTGGGTACACGACAGCGCACGTTTGTGGCATCTCTGGCGCATCCTTGACGAACGCCGTACGGTCGCGGCACTCTGCCGGGCAACCGCTGGGGAGGTGAAGAAACGACGGTGGCAGGCAAGCGAACCCGTTTGGCCGAGTGGCGACGCGCCGCTGGGTACAGCCAGGAGCGGTTGGCCGAGCATCTCGGCGTGGACCGCTCGACGGTCGCGCGTTGGGAGTCTGGCGGTACCGTGCCAGTGCCGTTCGCCCGCCCGCGGCTCGCGGCGGCTCTGGGCGTCTCAAGCGCGGAGCTCAACGCCGTCCTAGGCGACAGTGGACCGTCAGGATTGCGGCCGGCCGCCCAGGCGGTGGTCGCTGGAAGACTGGCCGAGACCGACTTGCCGCGCCGAGGCTTGCTGCGACTCCTCAGCCTGGCGGGCACCGTCATTGCGGGCGCCGAGATAGTCGGTGACCGGAGCGAGTTCGTCGCCGACGGACCTCTGGATGCCGGCTCGGTTGCGGAGCTGGCGAACTTCAACCAGCAATTGTGGCGGATCTTCGCCATGGCAACTGCCAAGCAGGCTGTGTATCCACTGGTGACGCAACAACTCGCTCAGTTGGTCGACCGGCTGAAACGGACACACCGAGCAGCTACGCGCCAAGCCCTCTGCGAGCTGACTTGCGACCTATTCCAGCTCGCGGGCGAGGTCTTCTTCGACAACGACCAGTACACCTCGGCAGCCCACTGCTACACCCTGGCTGCACAGGCTGCCCGCGAGGCGGATGCCCGCGACATGTGGGCCTGTGCCTTGACTCGGCATGCCTTCATCAGCGTGTACGAACAACAGTTCGCGGACACGGTCCCGATGTTGGTCTCGGCGGCCGACCTGGCCGCTAAAGGCGACAGCGCCCTCTCCACACGCTATTGGGTGAGTGCCGTGCAGGCCGAGGCCGCCGCCGGACTGGGTGATTTGAGTGCCTGCGAGCGAGCACTTGGACGGGCCGAACAGGTCAGAGGATTGGGCAGCGAGAGTCAGACCGGAGGATGGCTGCGCTTCGACGGTTCGCGGCTACCCGAGCAGCGTGGCACCTGCTACACCCTCCTCGGCAAACCGGACCTGGCGGAGAGGTCCTTGCAAGCAGCGCTGAGTACGTCGGTGTCGTTGCGGCGGCGCGGTAGTGTGCTCGTGGACCTGGCAAACGTAGGAGTGATGCGCCGAGATGTCGAGCAGACGGTGAGCTACGCAACCGCCGCCATGGACCTGACGGAGCAGTCTGGGTCGGGCGTGATCGCTCGCAAACTCTCCGGTCTGAACCAGGAACTCGCCAGCCACCGGCACGATGCCCAACTGTTGCGCTTGAGCGAAGACATTTCGGCACGCCTGTCCGTCGAGCGCTCGCCGCTGTAAGACCCCCGTCCAAAGGAGCAACGCTGTTGTCGAACGAACAGGGCCGCATCTTCCGCGAGGCGTGGATTGCAGGCGTGACGAAGCACTACCCCGGCGAACCAAAGCCCGGGTACGTCGCACCGTGGGAAGAGACACCCGACTGGGAGCGGGAGAGCGCGGCAGCCGTGTACGAGCAGGTGCGGGCATTCGTTGAGGTCTCTGAGGGGAACACGAGCAAGCTCAGCCGGGAGCAGAAGGGCCGGTTTGTGGCGTTGTGCTGGATCGCGCAGATCCACCGTCACATCCCCGACCCCAAACCCAGCTACGTCGCCGACTGGAACGACCTGCCAGCCTGGCAGCAAGAAACTGACGCAGACATCTTCGAGCGGATCGAAGGCGTGAGCTGACACCCGCTGCCATCTGTGCAGGTCGTGCTACCTGCGAACGCGGTTTGCACTGCTCGTCGAGGCTAGTTCATGACAGCTCGACTCTGCCGTCCGCGTGGACCCACCAGACGTCAATCTGCGCGGCGCTGAGTGACGCGGCCACTTCGCCACATAAGTCTCTGTAGCGTTGAACTCGGGGAGTGCGATGGCGCTCTGCCAGTCGGGCTCCTTGCCGCGGAGCAGCATAGCGGCCAGGACTGCTGCTGCGAACCAATGACCGGCCTGCGTGCTTGGGCTCGTGCGCTTGATCTCGTGGGCGCGCTGGAGTCGGCGTAGCTGCGACTGGGAAAGCCCTTCACCTCGATCCCGACAGTTCCACGGTTCCCCCTCGCGATTACGTCGATGCCATGTTCCCGCGCGGCGGTGTTCGCTACCGAGAGGATGCGCCAGCCTCTATGTGCTAACGCCGTGACGACTGCGGCCTGGACGTTGGCCTCGGTGTGCCACTCTTCTTCGGGACGGGCAATCGTCGTTGGCTTGTCTGGACCAGCTAGTCCAATGTCTGGGGTGTCGGCTGTGTCAGTGGCCGATCCGCGCGGCTCAATCACGCCCCGGAGCTCGAACCCCAAAGGCAGCCAGATGTCGCCGCGCCGTATGGGAGATGAACTCGGACTGCGGCACGCCCACGGCTGCTTCGAGGGCCTGGACTGTCGGGAACCAGATGTTGTTGACGCGAACAGCGTGTTTGTGGATAACCTCTGGCGCGGCGTCGGCCAGCCGAGCCTCTACCTGGGCCCGAGAGAGCTCGTAGCGCCGCCCGTTCAGAGTGAAGCGAATCGGCGCGTCGTCGAGGCGACTCATGAGCCAAAGCTACGACAATGCGATGCGCGGCGACGCGCATTGCGAATCCTCCAGCGGCTGTCGACGGTAGGGCGACTGGCAGCACTTGCTGACGTCCCACGACCCGCCGCCCGGCGCGTCGGCGTCTGGTTCGGTGAGCACGTCATCGCGGATTACACCGGCGAGGTGGCCGCCGCCCTTCGGTACCAAGCGGGCATGACGCGGCGCTTCGCGTGCCGAGCTGGTCGTGGCTAGCTCGCTGTTCCTGGCCGCTGGCCAGAAGATTTGAGCCATGGTGTCGTGCTGCACTGCTGGCGAGATCTCAGCCAAGCTGGCCGTGCAGCTCGACGTACTCCACTCCGGCATGCAGCACCTTCGACAGCACCGCATCGGCGCTCGGCAGTGGATGGAGCGGGAAGTTCGACCCGTCCCACCTCAACCGGCCACCTGTGGTCGTCGACGGCGGGATGACTACGGGTGTCCCCGGCTCGACGTACTCTACGCCGGTAGCCAGCGGTCCGAGGTTGGCTTCGGGCTGGAGCGTGCAGGTGATCCAGTCGCCGTCCGGCAGCTTCATCGTCGGCGGCCAGATCCCAGGTCGCTCCTGCTCGTACAGCCGCTTGCCGTAAGCGCCGGCGATCCGCGGCAGGCGCCAGATCGCCAGGGTCGGGCACGACGTGACCGACAAGTTCGGCGGCTCGGGGACATCCCAGACGACGCGGGCTGCATCGACATCGGTGATCCAATCGCCGTCCCGCGTACCTGCGATCGTTGCCGCCCGCACCGGAATCTCACGCTCCACGCAGGCGAGAGCCGTGTCCAACAAGGCGTTCTTGCGTCGAATCGTCAGCCTGATCGTCCTCCCGTATCGGGAACATCATTGCCGTGCCACTGCGCGGCTTGTCAATCCGGACCTCAGCAGATCGCTGATTGTCCAACCAAGTGAGGAGCCGTACATGTCCCAAGTCGAACAGATGAAGATGCAGCTGCACGGCTTGGCTGACCAGTCGAGGCAAGGCGCAGCCATTTGGCTGGGTTCAAGCAGCGTTTCGAACAGTCCAGTCAGCAGGTTCAGGCCCTCATTCGCGGCACAGCGACGCGGGCTGATCAGGACATCGCAACGATGCTGGATGCCGCCGCCAAGTCGGTTGACCAGGCTGTCCAGTCGTTGCAGATCGCCGAAGCCGGGTGTCGCGGCTACGCCGACCAGATTTAGCCAGACGAGGCAGCGCATGCCTTCCGAGCTGCAGCGTATCGCCGAACAGCTGCTCGCCTGCCTGAACGAGGCACCGCGGGCGGTCGGCTACCTGCATGACCGAGCCAGGAAGTGCCGCGAAGCCGCGGCGTGGATCGGGAGCACCAGTAACAACCCGAGCGTCCGAATGGCCGCCATGCAGCTCGAGGGGCGGCAAGGCGCCGCGAAGGGGCGGCCCATTACTTCTCTCAGTCTGAGGCTCGTGCGAAGCAATGGGTGGAGCAGATGGTGAGCGGCATTCGAGCCGCCGAGCCAAGCGGTGGCTCGAGGGATGGACGGTCTCCAGGAACAGGTGGCAGAACGCCTTCCGCGGACCGCCGGCGTGACGACCATGACGACGAAGCGGATGCGAAGAACCCGGACAGGATTGGGCGAGCCAGTGATGAGACGAGTTCGGAGGAAGACGGACCGCCGTCGCGGGGCGCCGTCGATAATCGGGCGCAGGGTAGCGGCGGTAGTGATGAAGCTGGAGATCAGCCGGAGCCCGCTCCGTTCATCGAGCAGATCTTTCGGCGACTACCCGAGCGGCTGGGAGACGTCGGGCCGACATCCGGCATTCTGACCAGGCCGGACGGTGGAGGCCTGATTCATGTGCCTAGCGGGACGCGGGGACCCGGAGGTACGGCGCCAGGTCTTGGCGGCCGAACCGCCAGCCTCGACTCTGCGCGAGAACACGCTGAGGGCCACGCGGCCGCCCTCATGCGCCGTGCCGGAATGCCTCGAGAAATGACCCTGTACGTGAACAAGCGTCCCTGCGGTGGACGGTACGGCTGCGACAACACATTGCCGTGGCAGTTGCCACCCGGTGCCAAGCTGACGGTCTATTGGCCAGGCGGCTATAAGGTCTACATCGGTGATGGGAGAGGACTCGCATGAACGACTTCTTGACGGCCTACTACGACGATGACACGAGACAGCAGCGCATCGGCAGCCAGGCCGAGCTCGACGAGCTGCTCGACCGAGTCGCAAGTCTGCCCCGGCCGACCTGGGTCGAACTGGTCAGCGCGGACGAGCTCGCCACAATGAACATTGGGCTGGGGGCCGCCTTCAGTTCCTTGACGCTCTACGACGACGTCGATGGCTCCGCAAAGTACCGCTCAGCTGGCACGCTCGACGAGCCACAGGAAGCTACATTTGACTACGGTGGCGTGCCGACGACCATGGGCAAAGGCAGCGCGATCACCCTGAAGGAGGCCCGTGCGGCGGCCTCCGAGTTCCTCGCCACTGGCAGACGTCCTGAGCTGGTGGCCTGGGAGCCGGCGGTCGGCTAAGCGCGCCCATGGCGAAGATAGAACATACGCGAATGGTGTGTCCGGTCGAGGCTTTCGTCCTGTCGAACTGCCGCCAATGGTTGCGAGCAATTGGCCGATCGCTCGGGACGGGGGCAGATCTGGCGTCCGGTCCAACCATTGGTACCCGGCTTAAGGCTGCCAGTGGCTTATGCCAGGGAGTGACCATGACCCTGACCTTGACCCGCTGTACGGGGACCGAAACGCTTGAACTCGTCCCGAGGCTCAAGCCGCCCTACGCGAACGCCTACTCCGCCTGGACGATGGAGGACCGGTGTCGAGGCTGATCCGCCTCCTGCAGACGTTGCTTCAGGCCCTCTTTTCGCGGTGATCGAGCTCGGCGTACACACACGAACTTCCGTGGCCGCGGCTTCTCCCGCCAAGTCGTCGAGGCTCTCCTCGCCGTCGACTCGCGAGTCTCATCTCCCGCCCGGGTGCACAGGCTCACGCGATTATCAACGCTGGCGGTGGAAGAAGGCCGGCACGGACGTCGGCCACCGGCAGCCAGCGGAATTCGGCCACGCCGAAGACCCGACGATACCGGCGGTCGCCACCACGAGACACAGACATACGCACGCTGGCCCGTTGTGGACATCGACATCCTTCCTTTGCGCGATAGCAAGTCCGACTGACTATCGAACAAGGGTCGTGATTACGAGCAAGCATCGTTCGGGATTGCGGACGCAGTCGCTGGCGCGCTCGGTGACGACCACGAGCGCCTACCGCTGATCTCGGCGGGATATTCCGGACAGTCGCTATTCGGTGCATCATATGAGGGGATGCAATGCGCTGGGCATGAAGCACACGATTGTATGGATTCGGTCCGGGTAGCGGTACGAATCACGCGCGTAAGGGGGCCGCATGATCACGTCGCTGCTGCCGGGATTACGGGACTTAAGAGTCCCGTTGGCTGTGGGGTATGCGTGGTTGACCGTCTTCTGGTTCCTGATTGGCGGCAGTCTGCCAACTGAGCAAGACGCCGTCGGCGTTCTTGCCCGCGTGTATCAGTTGGGTCACGTGGTGGGGTCGACTGCGATGCTGGCGGCCTTGACCTTCATCGCTTACACGCTCGGCGCCGTAGTGACGTCGAATGCCGCAACTGCGTACTTCGCTACTCGGGTAGGTCGGGCACTCATCTTGTTGTCAAAGAAACATTGCTGGTTCGGTGGGACGTTGGGGACGCTGGGTCTGGTTGTGCTCAGATATGGACGGGCCTCGCGTGGCAACACTGGTTTGCGCTACTGGAGGCAGCGCTCGCTGACCGAAGGTACGTACATGGATCTTCGGCGCGAGGTGGACCTTCTCGCTGCTCCGATCGAGCAGAGAAACGGAAACGGCGCTGAGCCGAGCGTGAACGTCGGTGGTCCGGACGATCTTCTGCGAGATGCAGGAGGCGATGAGACGGACGTGGTCGTGCGCCAGGTTCTCGGCGAGATGCCCCAGCTCGTGACTCGCCTGCACATCCAGGACCGGGAGCGCCTGTATCACGCATACGATCGGCTCGCGAGCGAGGCGGATCTCAGGGCGAACCTGGTGGTTCCGGCCTTCGCGCTGGTTGTAGTGCTAACCGCCACAACTGGCAACGCCTGGTGGCTGCTGGGTACGCCCGTCCCGGTTGTCTTCTCGTTGCATGCTGCAGACAAGCGTCGCCGCGCACGGTCCGAGGTGATCCAAGCGTTGATTCACGGACAGATCGAGTCGAGCACCTTGAGTGCGTTGCGAGGTGGTGGTGCAACCATAACCAGTATCGTCGCGGATTCTCCTGCGGCGTCGACCCCAGGTGGATCGATTGGATAATTGGATCTCCGCCTGTCCGACGTGATATCTAGTCAGGCGGCATTCCTGCCCGTATAGTTTGGAACGACTTTCGTGCACAGGATTCTGGGGGAACAGATGACTGGGAAGACTGCCGAGCCGGAAATCGATGTGGTGGAGACCGCCGTGGCGCGACTGAAGCCGGTGGATCCGTCGATCGCGAAGACCGCCTCCTGGTCGGACGTGAAGCAAACAAGTGAGGCTCGGGCACATCGAGCCGAAGTCGACGGCTGGTGACGTTTGCAGGCTACGATCAGAGGGCGTCCCGTCCGGAGCAGAGTCGGACAAGTATGGCAGCGAGTCCTGGCGGACCCGATCTACCAACCGTGGGGTCGCTGGCACTGAGGCCGCTCCAGACGGTTCACGCGTATCTGGTCATCAGCCGTTCGATCGTGGCTCTTCCGAACACGATCCCTTTCCTGCTCGGCGCATTATGGGCCGGTGCCGACCGGCAATCCGTGGTGGCGAGCATCCTGTGGGCCTTGCTCTTCTATTCGTACTCCTGCAAGGTGAACGACCTGGCCGACTATCGCACGGACCGGCTCAATGCCGGACGAACGCGAAGTCCGATGATCAGCGGTCGCGTACAGCCGGAGCGGGTCGGCTTCTGGGCATCGATCGAGTTGATCCTGCTGACCGCGACGCTCACAGCATCCCCGGTGACTGCACTTGCGAAGATCGGGCTGCTGGGCCTGCTGGTTCTCACCACATGGGGCAACGCGTTCCAGAAGACGTCGCGGGTTGTGCATCCAGCCGTGATGGACCATCTGTTCGGCCTGACGATGGCGGCGCCGATGCTCCTTGTCTGCGTCGGGTTCGGCGGTACTCTGACCGCCGGCTTCGGCTTGCTCGCCGCATCATTCTTCTTTCAGATGGTCGTTCTCAACTCGTATTCCGGCAATCTGAAGGATCTCGAGCATGATCTGCAGGTCGGAGCACAGACGGTGGCAACTCGGTTTGGCGTCCGAAGAGTTGATAAGCAGGAATGGTCCTTCCCAACTCGCTACCGTGCATTCCTGCTGTACGCACAGGTCACCAGTTCTCTGACGCTTTGTTGGGGCCTGTTGGCTTCCGGGGTTGCATGGGATCTGATGGGGACGCCGTCTGCCCTCGTGGCGTTGACGGCGCCATTTGCGCTCGCGCGCAGGCTGGGCCCGAAGGGCCAGGTCGCCGGCATTGCTCTGCCTCCCGGACAAAGCGACGCGCTGACGCGTTTCATGAGTCGGCCACCGCATCTCCTGCTGAACGCTGCGGCTTTCCTGCTCGCGGCGGCTGCGATCTCCGGCTACTGGCTGCTGCCGATTATCGTCGGCGTCTCGCTCGCGATACCGAAGGCGGTGTTGCGGATCGTTAATGGGAGAAGAGTTAATGGGCATGCCTGATCAGGCGACCGACTGGTTCTCGCTGGTTCGCGAGATGGTGGCGCCGACCGTCATCTCGGCCGAGGCTGCGAAGTGCCTGATGGATCGGGCGACAGACGTGTTCAGCGCCCTTCCGCTCCTGCACCATGTGCGGCTGTACGGGGTCGACACCGGCTTCTTCTACTTTCCGCTGTCACTCGCGGCGTTTTACGGCGATGAGTCGCAGGACAGCTTGCTCCGCTTGGCAGTCTCGATTGCAGTCGGGCACGGTCACTTCGCTTTGGTCGACCGGATGTTGGACGAACAAGTTGTCTCACCTCCCTCTTTACCGGCCGCTCAGATCATGATGACGACCTACCTCGCCCGGATGGAGCGCGATTTCGGCGACCTATTGGATGTCCGCGCCGTCCATGATCGGTTCTACGACGACTATGCGTCCGCTGTCCTCATCGAGCACGCCCAGCGTCGCCAACTACGCGCTATCAGCAGCGACGACCTGCCAATCCTGGGTATGAAATCTGCGCCCGCGTGCATGCCGCTCAACGCTATCTTGCTGGCCTCTGGCAGAGACGACATCGTAGACGAGGCTGAGGCGGCGTTCTTGCTGTTTGCCGGCTCACTACAGCTCCTTGACGACCTGGCGGACCTCACGGTCGATTACCGCGATGGGCTCTCGTCGATACCACTCAACCTCATTCTCTACCATTCGATGGGCTTGCGTGGCTGGCCCTCCAACGACGTTGACGAAGACGATCTGGTGGCGCTGAGCGTGATCAGTGGCGCCAGAGAGGCATGTCTCCAAATGGCTGCGGATAGACTCGCCGAAGTCAGGCGCCTCTCTGAAGCCATCGGTATGGTGCCGTTGGCCCAGGCAGCGACGAGGCGGCTGCGTCACACCCAACAGAAACTGGTCGCGTGTGCTGACCCGTCGCCCGCGCGCCCTTGAACGGTGTCCAGCAGACATCCGTCCTGTTAGCTGGTCGAATGCATGCATGGCAGCGGCGCTTATCCGTGAAGGGTTCCCTCTGGGAGGATGGGCGGCGTCATGGGCATACGCATGGGCAACGACCGTGATGCGATCACACTGGATCACGGGGTCAGGATCCCTGGTGATCGGCGTGCGTCGCCTCGGACTCACAGTTCGACTCCGGGCCCTCTATGCACATGTCAGGTTGCCTAGCGACGGACTGATGGTTTTCGATCTTGCCAGCAGAAGCAATGATGACAGCGTGACTGACGCGGTGCTCGTAATGCGATGGCTCTTGGGATCTGCTGACGAGGCATCCAAATCGATAGTCATTCGCGTCGATCCGCAGAAGCGCCGGCTGGTCACTGTCTATCGACGCCTCGGATTCCGTCCGCTGCAAGGTGACGACACGCGCCGGCTCTGGATGTGCCGGTTTGCGAACCATTGCGACGAACAGGATGAGTAAGCTCACGGAGGTTGCCTACTGGGTACTGGTCGCCGCGCGAGCGCTGGCGCTGATCGCCGTTCCCTTCAACCTTTCGCACGTTTCGCTCTGGTTGGTGCTGGCACGGCCATCGGGTGAGGTCCTGATGCTCGCTTCATCGGACGCGAGCAAGCACGAACTCATCGCAGTATGGATCTGTGCTGTGGCCAGCCGAGTGCTGTTCGACCTAACGGTCTTTCGGATCGTCGCCAGCCACGGATCCCGGATAGTCGTCAAACTCGCTGGTAGGCGAGGAGCCAGGGCTGTCGCGGTCGGCCGACGAGTGACGCGGGGGTGGCTGCTGGTGCTGTGCGTGTTTTACTCCACGACCCCGGTCGTCACATGTGCCGCTCTGTCACGCCTCCGATTCAGCCACTTTCTGGTGGCGAACGCTCTTGGCGCCGGCCTGATTTCTGCGTCGTACCTCTTGATCGGCCTTCGCGTCCGCGGCGAGATCGATGAGGCAGGCAACTGGCTCGCTGGGCATCAGGGGCCCGCCGTTCTCCTCGCATCGCTTGGCGTTGCCACAATCATGATTGGGACAATTCGGCGGCGTCACCGCCAGGACGGCAGGGATGATGCCCACGCCGAGTGAGGAGCCTTCACGGCGCCGGCCTAAACTCTCGCAACGCGGGACAGGTGTAAGACATTGAAGGCGTGGCCGCATACTCAGGGTTCCTCGCTCTCGAGGCGCTATGTGATGAACTCACTCGGTGCGCCATACCAGGAGACGTAGAGCTGCTCGCGTGCTCTCGTGCATGCGACGAACAATAGGCAGCGCTCGCGCTGGACGTCCTGCAGATGCGTGGCCCGATCGTCTTCGATCGGAGTGATCGCGTTGGTTGGGGGCACCTGCTGAGCCGTCACGCCCGCAACGGCAACGCACCGGAATTCGAGCCCCTTCATCTTGTGCATCGTTCCGACCGCGACTGCGTCTGCCTGCGGGCTCGACCGGTCGATGGCGTGGGCCGGGAGGCCGGATCTCGTAAGCTCGTTCACGATGCCATCGACGAGCCCGTTGGAGCGGGCCGCGATGCCGATCTCGTTGAGTTGCACACCAGCCGACGTCCAGGACTGGATCTGTTGACTCAAACCTCGCAGCTCGTCACTCCGAGTCTGGAAGGATCGCAGCTCTGGAGGAAGCCCGTGTGTCTCGCATCTGTAACCCGCGACAGTGTCCAGATCGCCGTCCATGTCGTCGATCGCCTCACCGCGGAGGATCCGGAAGCTCCAGGCGAGGATCTCGGCCGTGGTCCGATAGTTCACGGTCAGCCGCGTGGATCGTCCGGACACGCGCACCCCAACCTCGCGAAGGCTGATGCGGTGTTGGTAGATCCGCTGATGCGTGTCTCCGGCGATGAAGATGTCATCTGGAGCAGTGGGCGTTGCCGCGCGGAGGAGCCGCCATTGCTCAGGGCTGAGGTCCTGGGCTTCGTCGACCACGATGTGCCGGAATGGCTTGTCCACCTGTGCGACCAGCAGATCGGTCGCCTCCGCGCGGATGGTCTCATGCGTCCACAACCGCTGATCGCGGAGCCGCTCCTGGAAGTCCTCGATGGCCTCCCAAACCTGACTTCGTTGCCGTGCAGTGAGCGGTCGGCCACGGCCACTTCGCTTCGCCGTCAAATAGGCCTGCGCGTCCTGCACCCGATGTGCCAGCACGACCTGCCGCCACTCCTCGGCGAGGAATGTCTCCGTGAAAGGCAGGTCGAGCCGCTCCCGGATCTCGCGCCAGTGACCTGTCTCGTCTGAAAGCAATCGAGGATGGCCGTGACGTTGCCGGAAGACCTGGTGTGCGAACTGGTCGATGTGCTGGACGGCGATCCGGTCCCGCACATCCTCGTCTTCCACCAACAGATCGAGGCCGGCTTGAAGACTCGCGGCCAGGTTCGTAGTGAATGTTGTCACGAGCACGTTGCCGTCGCCATGTTCGCCCAGATGCCGGGCCCGGTGGATCGCGACAACGGTCTTTCCCGTGCCCGGACCACCAGTGACCCGAGCAGGACCCTTGTACGTCGCATGGGCTACCTGATGCTGAACCGGGTGGAGATAGATACGCCACAGATCGAGCGGACGACGGAACACCTCCAGGAGCTCTTCGGATCCGTCGACTAGCAGCACACGTTCGGTCGTCCGTCGCACGGCAGCGGTGACGTCGTTCGGATCTATCGGCTCGTTCGACGGGACGCCGAGCGCCGCCCATACTTCTTCCGGAGACAGCCCGGCGGCGAGCCCGTAGAGAGCTTCCCACTGGTTCTGTGGCAGGAACGAGCGTGCCGCTTCGAGCTGGAGCTCATCAGTGAGGACTCTGGCGAACTGGAGTGTTTGCTCATCGACCCCAAGGCGCCGCAGATCCTTGTCGTTGATGTTCTCGAAGAGACGGCCAGCTCTGCCAGCAGCGAATCGGTCCAGTTCGGGAATCGTGGCGTCAATCGCCGCGACATCCCTGATCTCGATCTGTCCGGTCGCGGCGTTGACCGACACCTGTCGGCGCTGAGCCCACGCGTACGCATCGTCGTGGGGCAGCACCTTGAGGAGCGTAAAGCTGTCGCCGGACTCGGGGGCCAGCACGATCCCTCGCCAGAACTGGTCGATGCGGATCGACCGGAACCGGTCGTCGCGGGCGTTGGCGATCTTTTCGAGGTGGATTCCGGCGTGTGTTGCCGCGCCGAACTTCGCGAACACCTCCTGAACGCGATCCTGGAGCTTGCGATCCATCCGGGCGTACTCACGAAGGAAGTCCTTGTCGATTCCAAGTCGCGGCATGTCATCCCTCCCGTTGCCGGATGCCGTTGAGAAGTCCCTGAACCTTGGAGGTCAAAGGATGATCCCGCCCATGCAGCTTTTCCAGGTCGACCGACAGCGTGGCCAGGACGTGTGTTGCCTCATCGACACGCCCAGCGCCGAGGAGCAGGAGGCCGATCTGTTGGCGCAGGTCGAGCGTGCGAGCATCCATGGCGCCGTCGACACGAGTCATGTCTTTGAGCAAGGCTTGTAACTGCGTGATCGCGTCGTCGGTTTCACCGATCAGAGCGCGACAGGTCGCGTCCTGGAGACGGCAGCGGAAGGCGAGCTCCGAGTCCGGGTCGTTGTGCTCGGCGACGTCCAGCCCCAACCGCCGGTACGCAGGCGCGGCGTTCCGGTAGTCGCCACCCTCGAACAGCGCGTTCGCGAGCTCGAGCCGGAGGCTGACAACGGCCGGATCGGTTGGTCCGAGAGTCTGGGTCGCTGGGCCGGCCACGGCATCGAGAACCTGAGCAGCCTGACTGAAGCGTGACTGCTCGATGAGCTCGCCGGCCTGCTTACGCGCGCGATCCAGTCGTCCACGGCTGAACTGCTCGCTGCGTGGTTCAACCGGCGCGGCAGGCGGCGTGCTGACCTCCTGGTCGTCTCCTGGACCCACCTGTGCGAGCACCGCGGCGTACATACGTACGGCGTCATAGCCGTCCGTTGCCCGCAGGACCGGTGGCAGTGGCCCCAGGCCCCTGACGAAAGGCCGTAGCCGTTCGAACACCATCTCTGCACCGTCCGGGCGGTCGTCTGGCTGTTTCTCCAGCAATTCGAGAACGAGCTCGTCCAGCTCTGCAGGAATCTCGGACCGGGTACTGCGAGCGGCCATTGGCCGCTCGCCAACCTGCTTATTCATCACGGAGTACGGCGTCGGTCCGCCGAACGTCTGCCTGCCGGTGAGCATCTCGTGCAGACAGCAGCCGAGCGCGTAGAGGTCGCTGCGTGGGCCACTGAGTGCGGCCATCACCTGTTCGGGCGCCATGTACGCCGGTGTCCCGATTGTCTGGCCGGTGCGTGTGATCTGCGAGATGTCGGCGAGGTCGAGCGCTACCGCCAGACCGAAATCCAGCACCTTGACTGTTCCGTCGGGGCAGAACATCAGGTTGCTGGGCTTGAGATCGCGGTGTACGAGTGACGCTCGGTGCGCCACGGTCAGAACGGCGCATACCTGAGCCGCGATCGCGGCAGCCCAGCCGATCGGCAGTCGGCCGTTCTCGGCGATAACGTCGGCGATCGTGCTGCCGTGGATGCGCTGCATCACCAGGTATGGCCGGTCCTCGTCGGTGCCAACGTCGTATACCGACGGGATTCCCGGATGTTCTAGTCGGGCAGTGATGCGAGACTCGCGAACGAAGCGCCGGACGAGTTCCTCGTCCGGAGTGCCGTCCGGAACACGGAGGAACTTGACAGCGACCTCGCGTTCCAGCTTCACGTCGCGACCGACCCAGACCTCGCCCATGCCGCCACGGGCCAGAGGCAGAGCTTCGAGTTCGTAGCGTCCACCGACGACACGTCTGCTCATGACGGCTCCGGCTGACGCGGACGTAGCTCACCGTGGATGAGCCCCCGCCGGGCAGAACGGATGAGCTGCTGCCCGATCTTCTCGAGTTCGCCGAGCCTGTGCTCGGTAGCGGCCAGCGACCTGAAGACCGCGCCCCTCTGCCGCTGCTCGTCGATCCCGAGCCGAGGGACACCCACTCGCCTGATATCGAACCGTGCCGAGATCGTCAGAGACCGTCCCGGCGATTCCTGTGTCGCCGACCGAATGCAGCCGGCCAAGAACTCAGGATCGATCCGTTGCGGATCCGGTCGCAACACAACCAGGTTGGGCCCGAGTAGCGCGCCCGACTCCTGCACGACCCGTACCTGTCCATCGCGCAGGACCGGTACGACGACATCGCCGGCCTTGAGATCAATTGCCCCCGGCAACGGATCTCCACGGCCGGACGGCCCGCTCCCATGCCGCACGTCGTGCGCGGTCAGAACCGGCCGAGCACCGGTGTCGGAGTCCATCTTCATCGGGGCTTGCTGGATGCTGACCAGGCCAGCCTTCGCCAACTCGCTAACCGTGGTCTGGCTGGTGGCAGCACCTCTGGCGCCTGTGTCCAGATCGGGCAGCGCATCTCCGAGCTCCCTCAGGAGCCGAGTCCACCGACTGGCGAGTTCGGCGTACCCGCCTTCGGACGGGCTCTCCGTGACGAGGTAACGCGCAGGGCTAAGGTCGATCTCGTCGTCGAGCAGCTCGATCACCCGTACGGCGTGGGCCGCGGACGGCAGGGGCTCGGACTTGAGGAATGCCCGCCAGGCCGCCCGAACCGCATCGGCATCGAGCGAGTGATCGGTCAGCAGCACCTGCTGGGGGATCTCACCCTGATCGGGTCGGACAAGAATCCAGAGATCTCTCGGCCCGGACAACCCTGAGCTCTGAGGGAGTCCGATAACTGCCCGCACCAGTCCGGCACGTAGCAGATTGCCCCGGATCCGGCGGCCGGCCCGCCGACCAGCAACCGCTGACGGCAGAACGACCGCGGCGGCCCCAGCTGGACCGAGGTGAGTCAAGCATTGCTGCAGCCATGCGAGTTCGGGCTCGGTTCTGGGTGGCAATCCGTATGTCCACCGCGGATCCGCGACAAGCTCGTCGTATCCCCAGGTTCGCTCGACGGTTGGGTCACAGACTGCCACACCTACGGTGGCGCCTTCGAACGCATCCGCGCGTAAAGCGTCGCCAAGGTGGATCTGAACGTCCGCGTCGGCTCCACCCCCGAGCAAGAGCCGTGCGGCGGCTACCCGCGCGGTCGCCTCATCCGCCTCTTGGCCCAGTGTCGGACGGAGGCCGCGTGTCCGTGCCGCGACTAACAGGTTTCCGAAGCCGCACGATGGATCGAGCACGCTGGACCCGGGAGGCGCGACCTCGCGGACCAGATCGAGGACGAGGCTTGCGACATCACCTGAGGCGGTGCCTCCGCGGCGCGATATTGCTTCGAAGTACTGCTGGCACAGACCTTCGTAGATGCGACTGGCGCTGTCAGTTGCCGCCAGCTCGGCCGCCTCGGCGAAGATCGCGCCCCAGTTGTGGGGCAAGTCGTCCGGGAAGTCACCGGGGACCGCCGCAGCGTGCTCGCGCTGCGCGGTTGCCAGCGTTGCTCCGGACAGCCGGCCTAGTCCCTTGGCCTGGCGCTGGACGAGTACGAGGAATGCGCCGAGATGACCCATGAACTCTCGAAGCTGCACATCGTCGACGGCGGAGCGCAGAAGCTGCCAGAGTCGATCGACATCGCTCATGCGGAACGACTTGCCGTGTTCTCCGAGCCAACTCTCGACCTCGCCCAAGGAAAACAGTGGACTGCTCGCTGTGCCTCCCACCGGTTGTGGGAAGTCCGGGTACCTGCGACGCCAGTTGCTGACCGCAGCGCGCCCCACTCCGGCAATCCGGGCGATGTCCAGCGCCGCGACGGTGACGCTGGATTCGGTCATCGGACCACCGTCCCGGGCTCACCGACCTGCAGACGACTCAATGTTCCGCCCGCCCGCAGCTCCCGGATGTGCTCTATCGCGCGTGTCGGGGCGTAGCCCCCTTGGATGAGCACCCCTGCCTCGATGTTCTTGGCAACGCCCGATTGCGTCAGGTTGGCACTGGAGACGAACAGCAACCGGCTGTCAGCGACAGCGAGCTTGGCGTGCATCTTCGCCCCAGTCTCCGTTCTCCGGCCGACTGGCCAGTGCCACAATTCGACACCCGGCACCTCGAGGAAGGCTGTGGCGGGCTCCGAACCGACGATGGCTCCGGCCGCGCCCTGGATCGTTTCGACGATCACAGTGACGGCGACGTCACGGCTCCGAGCCGCGGTCAACGCTGCGAGCAGCGGTGGGTACGGCTTGGCAGAGTAAGTCATTAGCAATACATCATGTTCGGCCGCCTCGATGACGTCTATCAGAACCTGCGCAGTCGAGCGCACTGGGACGCGATGTGTGCTCGGCCCACTCCAAACCAGTTCAGCACGCACAGAACTCGCGCCGCGGGTGTATCCGGTCACGATGCCTTCCAGCAACGCAAGTGCCTCGTTCCTCGGCCGGCCAGAATGTTCGATCGCGGACCGCAACGCATCGATCGATTCGGCGTACTCCGTGCTGTGCGACGTGGCCCGTAGCACCTCGCTCGAGATGCCGGCGGCGACCTTGGACAGCGTCGTGCGCAGCCTGGCCGGGCCCCAGCGCTCGGCGAAAGCCACGCCGCTCAGACCGAGTTGTTCGATGGGTTCTCCAACGCCGACGTCGTTCACGGAAGATCCCGGAACAGTGCCAGACTCCGGTCGTCGATCGGTACGACGAACCTCCTGTCTAGGAACCTGTTGCCGCGTTCACACGTAGTTTCGGACAGGAACAGGCAAACATGGCACGCAGCACCATGCAGGAAATCCTCGGGTGTGTGTGGGAGCCGCTCGGCGCACAACGGATCCGACGAGCAGTGCATAGCACCATGCAGAGCCGTCCTGACGAGCCTCTCCAGGGTGCGCGGCTCGGCCTGTGACACCAAGCCGCCGAGCGTCCCCTCGGCATCGGGAACCGCTGTGTAGATGAGGATTCCGGCCCGCGGCTCACCGTCGCGTGACGTGGTGTAGATCCGTTCCGACAGGCTCGCGGCGTTGTATCCGCACTCGAGCGCAATCGTACGGATGAGTAGATGCGACAGCGTGTGCAGCGCGATGTATCGCTCACCCGGCCACCCGTCGAAAGGATCGAATCCCGCCCCGAGGCGGTCGGAGTACCTATTCGCGCGGAACCGTCCGTACGCCTCGAAGTGTCGGCGTATCTCAGGAGACTGCTCGACACGTCCCTCCCAGTCCCGCATCAGCTCCTCGGGCAAGCGCAGGAAGATCCCCTCGCCGCGCACCTCCGCACCCGGAAGCCAGGTCGGCTCGCCTCGCGACAGTTTTACCCGCGTGACGAGATTGGGATCCTCCGGATCAGGCGCGTCCAGCCGCGTGAACCCCGCGAGGGCCCTAACCTCACGCAGTCGTTCCACCTGCACCACGTCGTCGAACAGATTCTTCAGCAACGCGGGTACGCCGTCCGCGGACCGTGAGATGGTGAAGTCGTCCGATGGATCCGGAGCCCGCTCGGCCGTGAAGACTTCCCACTCCGGCGCGAGGAGATCAGGTACGGCATCGTCATCGGCGCTCTGCTCACCCGCTGCGCGGCGGGCCTGTACGGCGTCCCAGAGCTGCGCATCACTCCACTTCTCGAACTCACGCAGCGCCGGAACGACGGTCCGCAGATAAGGAATCATCTCCAGACCAGGCATTGCCTCCAGAGCGGCCCAATGAGATTCGACCTTGAGGTGCAGCTCATCGGCGGCGGGCTTCGGCACGGCCAGGGCGTTCAGTGTCTGGGCGAACCACTGGTTGGATGCGCCAACGACCAACAGCTTTGCCTCGGCGCCGCACTCCTCGAAGTGGTTACCCAGGTGCGGATGCCGGCCACGACAGAACGGCAAGCTCTCCCGGCCACGCTCGCCGAGCGCCTGCCGAATATTCCGGGTGGCTTTGCAGGCCAGACAGGTGATCTGGACGTTCGCTCCGAGCATGCCGCCGCGGTCCTCCATCCGCAGCCGTGGGTTCTCCGCGCCTTCTGGGCAACTGCCCCCGCTGTGGACGAACAGCACGTAAGGGAAGTCGTCGAGGTGGCCGGCCTGGCAGGCGAGTACAAATCGGGCCGCGACCGCTAGTGGTGCCCGACCACCACGCTTGCGTCCGCAGTTCGCGTGGAAGAAGCGGGCGTCGTGTGGGCGCCGTACCCGACTGTTCTCGAACCCGAAGGCCTTTGACGCGATCGATGCGAGCTCGTCACACGCCGTACAACGAAGCCAGCCAGGGAACGGCACCGCGGGTGCGCCGACACGCAGTGATGGGTCGTCGGTGCGGAGATAGTCGGACTCCGGCATTCGCGGAGCCGGACGGAGTTCCTTGACCGACCTTCCGGCGAGTTTCCGAACTGCCCGCATCAGGTGGGGCGGCACCTCGCCGATCGTCTGTAGCTCAGGTGGTACGCCGCCGTACTGCCACTCATCGAGTCCCTGCACGAGCACAGAGAAGTTAGGCAGGTCCACGAGCGCGCCGACGCCGCTGGTGAACATCAGGTGGCTGGGTCGAGCAGTCCCGACGCGTCGGATGTGCTTGCCGCTCACTCGTCCTCTCCGTCCTCTCCAGCTTGTGCAGTGCCCTCCGAGTCCGGCGGCCGGAACGACCAGCCCGGTGCGTTGAACAGCGGGGAGAAGAGCTGGTCACCTCCTGGCACCAGAAGGTTGACGTCCGGTTCCGTCTCGCGCATGGAAAGCCCGACCGTGAGCACATTCCACTTGTCGCTGCCGGCACGTTCTAGCAGTGGCTGCAGTTGCTCCTTGTCTCGCCGTGACGCCTCGTACGCGAGACGGGCAGGGCGCGACTTCTTGTCCTGCCAGCGATCGATGATCGCGCGGACCTTCTCCTCCAGGTGACGTCGCCCGCGTGGGCCGTCAATATGTTCTGCGCGCCGTGCGAACCGGTCGACGATCTCCTGCACGAGTGGCGCATCCAGCGGTACGTCGTGTGCATCGATATCTCGGGAGTACGTTGAAGCTGCGTGGCGGACCGCCGTAACGAAGGTGGCGGCTGCGCCGCGATCGAGCGAGCGCCGCGTGTACGGAGTGACCGAGAGGGCCTCGACCTGCTGATAGAACGTCGCGTGGTAGTGGGCGAAGTCCTCGAAGTGAGCGAGATCCCGCGGGCGCGCCCAGTTGTAGAGGGTGACGACCAGGCCCGGCCGTTTCGCATCCCGGCCGACCCGGGACGTCGCCTGGATGTACTCGGCGGTGTTCTTGGGCTGGCCCGTGACCATCATCAGACCGAAGCGGGACACGTCAACACCGACCTGCAGCATCGACGTTGCGAGTACGACGTCGACTGGATCTTTCCCGTTTCGCCGGCGTTCGGTCCAGCGGCTCGCAAGAGCGTGCGGTTCCCGACGGGCCCGGCTGCTGCCGCTCAGCGCTTCCCGCAGATCATCTACAATCGCGCGCCGCCGATCACTTGTGTCGAGCTCGTCGTCGAACCCGAGCTCGAGTCGGGCGAGCACGTCGCTGATGTCCGCCGAGGAGATCCGGGAGGTGAGCTCCTGAGTCGCGAGCATTCCGGTCCGGGTGACGATGCGGTTCGAGATCCCGCGCAGCCGGCGGCCGTCTCGACGTACGCGAGTGGTCACATCGTCATCGACATACCGGCGCATGCCGGCCAGCTCGCGCACGGCGTTGAAGTAGCCGACCAGAGTCATGTATGGGTCGGCGGGTGCACCGTGCTTGTCGAAGGCGGTCTGACCTGCGAGGAGCAGGATCTCCGCGAGACGAATCTCGGCGGCCTTCATGCGTACGCCGTGCGCGCAGATGCCGAGGTATCGACGTCCTGGTTGCATCGGCGTGATCTCGACCTGCTTGGAGAAGAAGGTGTCGCGGACGTCGGACACCTGCGGCGGGAAGACTGCGAGGTCGCGGGCAAACAGTCCGAGCACTTGCGCCCGCGCCCGTTTGGTCGTGGCCGTCGAGGCAACGATCTTTGGGCCGACGTCGTGAGCCGTGCCCTCCACTGACCACGTGCAGAGCTGATCCACGGCGGCCTCGAACAGACCGACCGTCGTACCAAGTGCGCCGGAGATGAGGTGGAGCTCGTCCTGGATGATTAGGTCTGGTGGGCGGAGTGTCCGGACCGGGTGGCTGACGACTGCGCCGAGGCCACCCTTGCTTCGGTTGTGGCGACCTCCACACTTGACTCGCGGATCGAGGTCGGGATGGCGGTATCCGTGCCGTGGGCACCTCTCTGTGACATGCCCGAACAGGTGGCCGGCGAAGCCTCGCCATGGAAGTTGCGCGAGCTTGTCGACGGTGGCGATGACGAGGCTAGGCGCGTAGCGGTAGATCTCTTCGTCGACGGTCAGGATCGGCAGGCCCTCCGCGGCGCGGCGCCGCGAGAACGGGCAGGCATCGACGCCTTCGCCGTTCGAGCAATGCAGGATGACGCGCCGAGTCTCGTCGTTGAACTCCAGGTCACGTTCGGTGCGCAACGGCGTACCGCACCAGGGACATGCGAGCACCTGCAGCACGTTCGTATGGCGCCCGTCGCCGGAGGCACGCGCTTCGGAGATCTGCGTCGCCGCGTCGTCGTACCAGTTCGGAGAGACGCCAGACCCGACCCACAGACCGATCCGGAAAGGCTCGGTTCCCCAGCGGCTCTCGTTCTGCCGACGGAGCACTTCGGCTGCACAAATCAGTGCGGAGGCACGCTGGAACTGCTGGGCCGTGAGGAGACGCAACGTGTATCGCATCAGCACAGCGGTACCGGCAAGGCCGTCGCGGGCATCGTCGGCGGTGCCCACGATGCCTTGAAGTCGGCGGATACCTAGCGTGTACGCCGTGAGGCCCAGGTACGCCTCGGTCTTGCCGCCACCGGTCGGGAAGAACAGGAGGTCGACAACAGCCTCAGGTGTTGCCGCGCGCTCGGGATGTGCTGGGTTCGTCAGAGACGGTAGGTTGAGCAGGACGAACGCCAGCTGGAACGGGCGCCACGACGCGGCCTTCGCGCCTTCGGCCTCGACCTTTGCGGCCGCGGCACGGTAATCGAGCTCTTCTTCCTGGCGGATGCGGGCAATTGCAGTGTGGCGCCGTTGCAACGCCATCGTCTCGTTGGCGAAGTGGAAGGCCTCCAACGCCTCCGCGTGCCGATCGGCCGTCGGGTCTGCAAGGAGCTTGACGCCGGCCTCGATCCGATCCGCTGCCTCCAGCGCCGCAGCGATGGCGCCGTGGGCCGAGGGCTGCAGCCTGGCCGGTAGGCTGCCAATCTCCCGTTCCCGCTCGCCGATCCAGTCTCGGTATTTCGACACCAGTGGTTCGAGGCCTGTGGCGAGTTCCTGCGGGGTCGCGGTGGCAAGCGCGTCCATCGAGAGCTCGACGTCGACGAGTGGCGATCCGCTGCCTGTCGGGGCGACTGTCGGCGGGACCTCGTACGCAGGCAGCCAGGTGGTCTGCAGCTGGTACGCCGAACTTTCACCGTCGCGAACCATAGCGTCAACGGCGACATTGCGGCCGTTGGCGTACCGGTGTTGGTGACGGTAGAGCAGTTGGAGGTGGACGTCTTCAGGCTCGTCCAGCGACGACTCGCCTTGAACAGCTGGCTCGACCGGCAGGAAGATCGGTGTGGTGTCAGTGGCCGTCACCGTCAGCTTCGTCTGGAAGAGCCAAGCAGGCTCCTTGTCACCGCTGATCGGTTCCGCTTGGGCGTTGATCAGTGCGAGTTCGACAACCCTCCGCCCCTCCCGCGGCCGAACGGTCACCGCAAGCTGAACGCCAGGCTCAGTCTCCGTGGAGGCCGTGAGCGGAAGGCGGTCCTGCCTCGAACCACCATCGATCCGGACCTGCCGCTCGTCGGCAAAGGGCTCACGCTCCCAGGCCCGCGACGTTTTGCCTTTCTCATCCGTGGCCTGGCGACGCTCGTACCGCGCCCACTCGTAGCGAACCGTGAGGACGTCTACATCCTCCGATACGGCAAACGACATGCCCATCGAGGAAGCCCAGATTCGCCCCAGGCTCTGCGGGGTCAGGATCTCCGGCAGCTCGGGGTCGCTAGCGTCCGCCTCGACGCCGATCTGTGTGTCAGGGACATCGCTAGCATCGGTAATCACTGACTTCGCATCGTGCCGGGGCCCCAGCATGCCGATGAGGTAACGCTCGCGCGGGCGTTCGCTCGTTGGCAGCCGCTCCGTCTGGTTGCCCCACGGCCCGAGAAGATCCCGCCGCAGCAGTTCTTCGATCTCGTCGCGGATCTCGTACGACGTACCGCCGTCGAACTCTTGCGCGAAGTCCAGAGAAGCCGCTGTGCTCTGTGCCGCGCCTTGTGGCGTTATGTCTCGCCCCTCCGCTCCCTCTGCCTCTGAGCCTTGCGACTCCGTCATCACTTGCCCCCGTCCTGGATGGCTGAACTGCGGTCGTCGCCTGCTGGTAGCTCAAACAGCCCATCCTGTGGCGATTCAGCCGCGGGCTTCGCCGGACGCGCCTTCTTAAGCTTCTTCTTGGCGTGCATACCGGCCCTCACCTCGTCGGCGTGCCGCTGGTGGTTCAGCTCCAGCAGCCGATCAAGAATCTCCTGCCGGACCGCGGGTCCGATTGTGTACCGTACATATGCGCCGGCCTGATGGAACCCGTGATCCAGTCCCTGTTCGAGCAGATCATCCCACCCGTAGGCCCGAGCTGTCGCGACATCGATCTCCCGATGAATCCGCCGCAACTCCTCGATCTCAGGATCCCGCATACTCGCGTCGAAGACCTGATTGTAAAGCTTGGTCAATCCGAGTTGGCGTGCATTCATTGTTGATCGGCGAAATTTATCGAGTCGATCGCCGAGGATCCGGAGATCCTGAGAGGGCTCAGGCAGCGGAATTGTCATAAATACCTCGGATGGGGAATAGCTGAGATCGGCCTTCATTGTGGCGCTATATCGGGTGGTCCATGCGAAGTGCATGTTGCTCGTTAGGGATGCGAGCAATCCTGCGTCCGAACTTGCAAAGACGATCAGCTTCTGGTCAAACACTTGTCCATTGGGGACAAATACCGGGATGACGGTCTTGCTCACTTGGGCGAGGACCAGGACTCGCTCGAGTCCGGCGATCGCTGCTTTCAACGCCGGTGTCGGTCGCTTGTACCTCCACCAAGCCGTACGGAGACGTGCTTCGCTTGCGCGCTGGCGTTCGGGCCTGACGCCGCGTTCTATGTGGTCCCAGCATTGCGGATACGTCCTCGCGTGGGCTTCGCTCCAGTCGTGAAAGTTGACGATCCATCGGCTCGCGCTATGATCTGGCCGCGAATTTACATCGTCCCCGACTAGATACGGGAACACTACGTCACGATTTCGCGAATCGCTGGCGATCAATGTCGCGGCAGCGACGGTGTCAAGGGCAAAGCCTGTGCCGAGAGGGTATGTTCCGATGAATGCCATGCCCTTGTTTGCGGCAAGAGTCTCAGGGTCTCCTTCGGCTCTGGAGGCGGGATCAAGTGACGACGTTATTCCAGCGACAGGCCGCCCGTCGGATATGCAAGGCACTCCATGGCCAAGAGCCAGTTGCGACGTCCAAATTGCGCAATATTCTACAGCGGCACTCCGTGTTGGCCATGGTTCACTCTTTATCGACTTGCGGATGGTGACGCCGCTGATCAAGAGTTGTCCAAGGCTAACATCTCGTGCGTTTCCCTGTGCGAGCGTATTGGTCGCTATTTGGCCGACTTGGCCAACTGAGTTTACGAGACTATGTGACTGCAGGATGAAGAAAGCGACAATGTCGGCATTCCCTCGAAGGCCGTGGCCGATCTGATTGACGAGATATTCACGGTACGCATGCCCGAGATTCCCTGTAATGCCGGAGCCGCGCATGAATGGGGGATTCCCGATGATCGCATCGAAGCCGCCGTTCTCGAAAACCTCAGGGAATTCTAGTGGCCAGTGGATGGGCTTGCGGTCGAAGCCATCGGCTACTCGGTCGGTGGCCAGCCAGCGGACGCGCTTGTCTTCGGTGTCCGTATCATCTGCAGCGCCTGATGCGACCTTGGCGGCGAGTTCGGCTGAGGTGACAGATGCTGTGTCGAACCCGGCAGGGCCACGATTGGCGTTGGCTAGGGAGGCACCGACCATGAGGTCCGCGAACAGATGCAGTTGCTTCGTGCGGTCGCCGACGTCGTTGAGGATGGCGCGTTTGGCGGTCAGTGCTGCGAGTGGATCGGAGCCGTCGGAGTCGAGTTCGGTCAGTTTGCGACGCTCAGCAGCCGCCTCACCAACCAGCGACCGTACGCCAGAGGCCCAACTGAACAGATCCTCGTGGAGCTTGCGGCCGGCGGCTGGGTTGAGGTGCATGTATTCGAGTTGCTCCAGCGACGTGATGCCCAGCAGCGAATCGCCTGCCACTAGACGGTCATCGAGGAAGGTGAAGGGGCGCTCGGGGTCCATCGAGACCAACCACAGGGATAGTTTGGCCATCTCGACAGCCATTGGGTTGATGTCGACGCCGTACAGGCAGTGCTCGATGATCTGGCGCCGAGCCTCGATGACGAGCGGATCCTCGTCTGCTTCGGCACCTCCATCGTTGCCGCGGGCGACGTATTCGACCGCCCGCGGATCGTCCTCGCGCGACCATGCGCCGATTAGGTGAGCGCCTAGGTAACGAGCCGCGGCGACCAGGAATGCTGCGGAGCCCATTGCGATGTCGGCGACCTTGAGCGACAGAATCTCTGCGCTCGACTTCGGCACCCACTGCTTGGTATCGGCAGTGTCGAGCGGTCCAGGTGAGAAGACGAGCGGCTCCAGTGCGCCTTCAACGACCTGTTCAGCCAGTTGACGGGGCGTGTAGTGCGTTCCGGTTGTCTTCCGGAGCGATGACTCCGTGACGAATAGGCCACCGGACAGAATGACGACCGGCAGGCTGCGTAGATCTTGGCGGATGATCCCATAGAACGGGAGGAGCCGTTCGGCCAATGGGTAGTCGCCAGCGACAACAGCCAGCAGGCGCTTGCGGGCCTCTTCGCGGTCCACGCCGTCGAGTGGTGTGAGCCTCTTCGTGAGCGCCGCGGTCGAGCCGATCTTGGAGTCTTTGTAGCGCTCGGCCAGCGCTGCTGCGAGTGCAGGCACATCGGTGGTCGTAGCAGCAAGCGACTCCAGGTCGCGCAGGCGGACCTCCTCCTCTAGACCTTCCTTGCCGACCAGACCCACCATGAGCTCGTCGGCGTAGTAGCCGTTGAAGGAGAGCAGGCCTTCGTACACATAGCCGATCTGCTCGACGTCGAGCGATCGGAAGCTCAGCGCGCGTCGTTCGCGCAACCTGCCTGTGCCGATTTCGACGTACTGCACTGAGCGAAGCATGTGCAGTACTGTCCGGTCGTCGATGGTCAGCGGCAGCCACGGGTAAGCATCCGGGTTGAACAATGAACCGTCGTGCCCATGCATGACGAGTCGTGGGTGCTCGAATCCGTGATACACGGCCGAGAACAGGGCGAGCAGCCGATGCCATGCGCCGTACGTGTTCGCTAGCTCGTCTTCGGTGCCCTCCAGTGCCCGCTCCTCCAGCTCGGCGCACAGCCGGCCGGCTGAGTAGGAGCTTGCGTACAGGTCGTTGTCCGACGGCAGCAGTCTTCGCTCTTCTGCGAACAGGAGGAACACGATCCGCATCATCACCGACACCGCGCCGCGATAGACGTCGTGCGCCGACACATCGGTCAGTCCAGGCTCGTCGCGTTCCCGCGCCTGCAAGTCGGATCGGCCGATCGCGGCGACCAACAGCTCAACCGCCTGCCGGACTTGCACGCCAAGCCGCTCGGTGATCTCCTCGCCGGCGGCTTCGCTGCCATGCAACAGGGCAACCAGTGTCTCGTCGTCCGGCACACCGAAGAACCGCTGACGGCGAAGCAAGGAGTAGAACGCTCGAAGGACAATGCGCTCCGCAGCCTCCGGCCACGCGACAGCGTCGAACACGGCAGTGCCGGTCGCTTTGCCCTTCGGCGCGTAGACGAGCGCCCACCACCGGCCATCCGTGATCAGGCCGAGCTCGACCCCATGCCGCCTGCAGAGCAACGCGATCCGGTCCACTGGAGTTGCCGCCCACTCTGACCCAGCGAAGCGGGCCGTCGGGTGCTGGCCGGACTCCACGACCATGCCCAGCAGCCGCGCATTGTCGAGCTTCGGGTCTTCGCCAGGGCTCGGCAGCACGAAGGACGGTGTCACCTGACTATCGTGCTCACCGACCTCGACCGTGAATGCATCAAGGTCGTCGGTATGCAGATCGTCGCGCCATTCGAGGAGCTCGCGCAGAACGTAGTCGATCCACGCCGCTTGCCCGGCACCGGCGTCCTCCTGCCAGGCCGCATGTTCGATACGGAGACGTTCACGCTGCTTGGCATCGATCGCGTCAAGACTGGGCCAGGCGCGACGAAGTACCGGAATGCTGAGGAACGGACCGGAGGTCTCGACCAGAGCGAGCCAGTCGCGGTGCTCTTGCGCGCCGTCCGGCGCGTGGCCACGACGCCGACGGGGTGCCGGGCTCATCGGACTGCCTCCCGCCGCGGTACGACGAACACGACGGCGACCGGGAACTGATGCCATTGAGTGTCCCGATACCGGTCCGCGATCAAGGCGAGCTCACGATCGCGGGTCTCGTTGATGCCGGCGAGCTTTGTCTCCCACGACGCGCGGTCGCGCCGGTACTGAGCCAACTCTTCGGGACTCTTCAGATCTATCGTGGGGATTAGCATGCCGTCGTCATCGTCCTCCTGCGCGAGCTTGTCGCGCAATGTCGCGGCGAACCGGTCAAGGTTCGCAGTGATCCGGGCCTCCTCGGATTCCCGACGCTGCGCAAGCTGGCGATCCAACGACTCCTGCCGATTCCGAGCCCGCCAGTCGATCGCGGCCAGCAGGCCGTCGCTGACGTTTGGCCAGCGCTCGGCGATCCGCGCCTGCACGACGGCGGATGCCTCGATGCCCTCCGACAGTGCGCGGTCCAGCAGACCGCCGAGCGTAGTGAGGTTCTCGAGCCGGCGGAATCGCCCGGTCTGCGGGATCCATCCACCGGCATACAGGACCTCCTCATGCAGGCGCACACCGTCTGCGCCGACGAGGACAAACCGCGAGTACGCGCCGACGAGCACGTCTTCGAGCGTCGGATCGTCGCTCACCACAGCCGTGACGCGATGCAGGCCGACCTCAGGGCTCGACACCGCAGCTCGCAGTAGTCTCGTCGACATAGCGACCAGCGGGTGGTTCAAGTGAGCCAGTACGACGTCGTCACGGCCGTTCGCCACCGCACCGTCGAAGGTGATCGGCAGTTGCCGCGGATCCTCGCCGGGTCGGTCGAGCTTCTCGTACAGGCCGACTGTTGCCCGCTGCCATGACCCCGTCAGTGGAGGTACGTCGTACATGCCCTCGGCGAGCGCCTTCTCGTCGAGGTGCCACTTGAGCGGTTGTTGCCGGGCAAGTCCCAGAGCTGTATCGACGACGCGTTTGACGCTACCCGGCGTGATGTTGAGCGCTTGCGTGGTCTGCTCGACGTTGTCCCGCAAACGACGTACCTGCTCGCGAACGCCGGATGTCGCTTCAGCAGGCAGGTCGCGTTCGGTCGGCTTGTGGACGTTCTCGACGTCGACATCGACTCGCTGCCCCAGCATCCGACGTTGGACTGCGTCGGCCAGCACGCTGTTGACCGCGCCGAGGTCTTCCTCCATCCGGGATACCTTCTTCGCCACCCGGGACAGGAACTCCAGATCCGCCTCGTAGGAGTCGGCGGCGCGATCCCACCCAGTGCCGACGAAGTGCCGGATGTCGGGTGCCACGGTCTGGCCGTACCGATCGACGCGGCCGATCCGCTGCTCGAGTTTGTTCGGGTTGAAGGGGATGTCGTAATTGACGAGCCGGTGACAGTAGTTCTGCAGGTCGATGCCCTCGCTTGCAGCGTCGGTCGCGAGCAGGATTCGCACCGGATGCTCGCTCGGCTCCCGTTGGAACGCGAGTCGGAGGCGTTCACGCTCGTCGGTCGGCAGGCCGCCGTGCAGAAGCTCGAGCCGGTCTCCGCCGAGCCCTTCCTGGCGGAGGATGTCCGCGAGCCAACGCTGGGTGTCGCGGTACTCGGTGAACACGACGACGCGGTTGTTCAACCAGTGCGCGCCGTCGGGACGGCAAACCGCACTGAGGTACTTCACGAGCTCGCGGGCTTTCGCGTCCGGGCGGGCCTCCTGAGCCAGTGCCCAGGACTCGATCCGCCTGAGCAGGCTCGTCTCGACGTCATCCGCCGAGGCCTGTAGTGACTGCGAGCGGCCGATCGCGTCATCCTCGGCGTCGGCGAGCTCTTCGTCGTCGTACGTCGCTGTGACCTCGAAGAACTCGTCCAACCACTCCGGCACATCGTCGCCCGCGACCGCGCGGCGCGTGCCGCGCTTGGTCTCGAGCGTCTCGATGTAGACGCCGACGGTGTGCGCGAGCGCAGCCGGGCTGGAGAACATCCGCTTCTTCAGCAGCAACGTGACCAGGTCGGTCGCCTTCCGCCCACCGCGAGTCGGGATCCGCTGCCGCCGGATGCGGGCAAAGTCGGTCAGGAGGCCGTGGATCTCCCGCTCGCTCTCCGGATACTCGACCGGCATCGCCGTCGCGACCCGCTCGACGAACCGGGGTTGCCCGTCGGCGTTCACGATGTCGCGCTTGAGTCGCCGTACAACAGACTCGCGAACCGCACGCCGGTCTGGCTCGACCCCGCGGGCGAAGCGCTGATCGTCGAGGATCTCGAGGAGCGCTGTGAACGACTCCTGGTAGCCGTTGTGGGGCGTGGCCGAGAGGAACAATCTGTGCGTGAAGTGCGGGGCGAGCCAACGGATAAGCTTCGTCTGCTGCGAGTCCACGGCGTATCGCTGCTTCGGAGCAGCTGGTGCGACGTGGTGCGCCTCGTCCAGCACGAGCAGATCGAAGGTCCGCGGGTACGACGGGCCCTCCGCCGGCACGACCTCGCGGAGCAAACGCTGTGCTTTCGGGCCCCGCAACCACGGCAGGCTGACGATGGTGAGCGGATAGATGTGGAACGGGTTGGCCGCGCTGCCATAGGTACGGCGTACGTCGGCGCAGCGGTCGGAGTCGACGATGGTGAAGTCGAGACCGAACTTCTCCGCCAGTTCGTCCTGCCATTTCAGGGTCAGGCCGGCCGGGCAGACGATCATTACCCGGCGGGCCCGGTGGCGGAGCATGAGCTCCTGGGCGACCAGTCCGGCCTCGATCGTCTTGCCGAGGCCGACGTCATCAGCCAGGAGCAGGTTGACCCGGGGTGCGTCAACCGCTCGTGCGACCGGCTCGAGCTGATAGTCCTCGATCGCCACGCCGGACCGGAATGGAGCCTGTAGCAGTCGGGTGTCGGCCGACGTCACCGCGGACCACCGCACTGCGTCGAGGAAGGCCGCGAGCCGCTCGGGCGGATCCATGCGGCGGGCGGCGATCTCAGGCAACGAACCGCTGGGCAGAATGCGGCGCCCCGGCTCCACCTCCCACACGACTTCGAGAGTGTCGCCGTACCGGCCGTCCTCGGTGCTCTGCAGCGTGACCAACGTGCACGAGTCGCCACTGTCGAGGTCTCCGACGATCCATCGCTGACCTCGAACCTCGACCAGTGCGCCGATCCCCAGGCCGTCCGATTCAGCTGCCTGAACGGACGTTCTGCCGTTCGCCATTCCATCCCCTCCGTGTCGTCGCCGCCCAGCAACACCGACAAGGCCGCAGTCTTCCAGGCGACCGTCACGCTGTGTACCCGGGTTATCGGTTGCGTGCTCTGGTTGTTACACACCAGGGCAGCTGTGTTCATATTACACCGAATTGTAGCTTGTGAACTGAGTTCACACATGATTCACTGGGGTCGTGGGGAGGAGCGGTCGAGCCGGTGTCTGGTTGGTACGCCGGCTCGGCCTGACTCTTCATCCGCTGCTCGCCGAGCAGCGCGAATCGTTCAGATCGGGAAGGCCGAGGGCTCAGTCCTCAGCGTGGTGTTCGTCGCCGGCGTAGTCGGAGGCGTCGCCTTGCTGGGATCGGTCGACAACGCAGCCGACAAGGCCACTCAAGACAGACAGTCCTGCTGGCACTCGCCGGCACGAGAGGAAGACATGAACGACAACAGCCATCGAGTCCGAGTTCGACTGCAATGCCGTGATCACTCGCACGAGCTGTGTGTGGCGGTCGGACGCGGCGTTCCGCCGTCTCTGCGGTGTGAGGTCGGTCAAGAGCCCGGCTACGGGAGCAGCGGCGGAGGGGGATGCAGCGTTCCCCGAGACCTTGGCGAGCAGGTCAGTCGCCAGCTGCGCGATTCCTTGCAGGAATGTATCCGGCGCGGCTACGTCCTGATCGAGGCCTGATGTCTGTGGCAACTCGGTGTAACGGTGGGCGCGTTACAACGATGATCAGTGCATGGCGCGCGGACCGGGCAGCACAGTCTTTGCCTGAATGTTAGGCGGCCTAGGGCTGCCCGAATGCGGAACCGTCGCGCAACGGTGACGTAGCAAAGTGATCTGGGGGACGTTGTTGCTGCACAGCGGGAGTACTGGGGGATGTTGTGGGGATCGAGACGCCGCGGACTGTGACTCGCACGGAGTTGTTGGATATCCGCGAAGGTGACTGGCGCCGCCGCGTCGAAGTCGTTTCCCTCGCTGCTGAGGTTTTCGATCAGATCGATCGCGCCCATCGCGAGCAGGCGCTGGCTGCCCTCGGTCATCTGTATAAGCGTCAACCCGGAGCCGCGGAGAGGGTGCGACTACTTCGGCGATGGCCGTCCGTGTTTGTGCTGACGATGGCTGGTGTTGCGGCCGATCATTACGAGCGTGGCATCTTCTGGCCGAAGTTGGCGTCCCTCCTCGGAATCAGCAACGAGCAGGTGTTCCACGCCGAGTGGGGGGAGGCGTTCCTCGCCAATCTGCGGCGCTTGCGGCTGCCGACCTTCGATGACGGCGACGGCGACGCTGGGTCGAAGTACGTTGGCCGCATCCTGATCCACGCCGGAATGCCGACGTACTGCCTCGGCGACTTCTTCAAGATTCTGACGTACAAGCGGAGCGTTGTTACAGGCCTGACCCCCGAAGCCTTTGTGTCTTGGGCTGCTACCAGAGCCGCAGGTGTTGGATTTCAGAACGTCGACGTGCCGGTTCAGCGGTTCCTGCGCTACGGCCGAGAGTTTGCAGTCGATGTCGCCGACCGGGCCTTCGACCTCGTCGACGCCGTTGCGTCAGGCGTATCAGGTGAGGATGTCCCCCTGCCGGCGAGATACCGCGCCGCTGCGCGGAGATTCCACCAGGAGCGGGGGATCACACCTCGCCGGGACGGCGGCGCGGTGCTGGCCTCCGGCGATGTCCAGCCGCAACTGATCGTCGACCCTTTCGACCAGGGGGTGCTGTTGCGGCTTCCGCCGGTCGGTGACGCTCCAGATGGGCAGGCCGTATGGCGGGTCGACCTGGATGGCGAGACCAGGAGGGTTCCGACACAGGCGCTGTGGCCAGGCTCAGGCGAGCCTGCGCCATCGACGGATGTTGCAATCGATTCTCCAGTGCGGTCAGCGTCGGTCGCACTCGACGGCCATGAACATCTCCGGGTCGTCTTTCCCGTGATCAACGACGCCGACCCATTGCTTGCATTTGGGGAAGACGGAGTCCTTCTCCCGCCAGGACTTCCAGTGCCTGCACGGCCAACGTGGCTGCTCTTCCCCGGAGAGCCGAGTTCACTCGAGGTCGTCGGGGAAGCAGCCGAGCTCTCGGAGAGTCCGCTACCGCCGGGCTGGGCCGGTTGGTGTCTCCTTCAGCTGGATCTTCGGCTCGTACGCAGGCTCTCCGTAGGAGGCAGCGACCGCGTTGTCCGTGATCGGGCATCGGCTCGCATCGAGATAGACGCCCCACTGCGCGGAGTGCGGACCTCGACAGGTCATGAGATCGTCCCGTCGATCCCTCGTATTCGGCTCCCTGAGCAACTCGAAGGCGCCGAATGGGAGGTTGAGCTCCTCGATGCGACGGGACGTCAGGTCGCCCGATGGAAATCCACAGACGGTGGCGCGGCCGGTCCGCACTCCATCTGGGATGTCATCCCGCGACCCGTCGTCGGAACGTTCACGGTCCGAGTCCGAGGACCATGGGGACGCGGAGCCACAAGGACAGTGACGGTAATGGAAGGCCTCAGAGCAGCCTTCAATCCGCCGTGGCGCCGATTCACATCGTCGGGATTGCAGCCCTGTCACGCGCGGCTGACACTGCCGTCCAACGCCGACGGCACCAGCGCGTCAATCGATTTCGCCGAGCACCAGAGAGAGCGTTACGTCCGCCTCGGTACTCGCGATCAGTCCCGAACGCTCGTCGTGATGCCTCCTCACATGTCCGTGTCTTATCAGTCGTCGGAGACGGTCACCAATCCGTCGATTCGCCCGCTGAGACTTGCCCGAGAAGAGATCATCGAGCAACCAGGCAGCCTGATCCTCAACTTGGACGCAGATGCCGAGCCGAAACTGCACGTCATCACCTCTGCGGGTGCCCTCCAAGTCGTTGAGCCCCTCTTCGGTCGGGCCGGCGTGTTCCACTTCAAGCTCGCCCGGGTTGTGGACACCCTCACCGCGAACCCGCAGGCAAAGCTGGCGCTGGGCGCTGACGGCAGTCTGGTCGTAGCAACGGTCAGCCCTCGGCAACTCGTCAGGCGCATCATCGTGGATGACGGTGTCCTTGAGCTCGCCGACTGTGTTGATGTGGAGGGTCTGACGGCGCTCGTCTACGCCACCCGCGCGCCGTGGCGTCCGCCAGCGATAATCCCAGTGACCGACGGAAGAGCACCCCTGCCGGAGTGCTTGGTCGATGGCGGTCCTTTACGCGTACTGGTCCGTGTCGATGATCCCTGGGCTCCGCTACCCGTGCCAGTGTGGCCCGAGGGACCGGAAGTCAGGTTCGTGGAAGCCGACGGCTACATCCTGGACGATGACGCCGAGTCAAGCGCGCTGTCAGCCTTCCTGGCAGGCTTACGGGACTTCCCGTCGCCCATCGAGGATTTCACCCGCTTGTGGTCTGTTCGCGGTCTTTTGGTCCAGCTCGGGGTGGGATCTCGGATCGACGACATCGCGCATGCGATCGACATGGCAGTACACAAAGACCCGCGTCGGGCGCTTCTTGCACTGACCAGTTCTCAAGCGCCAACTGACGCTATCCCGAACCTCATCGTCCGGGCCCATTTGGCCTGGGCAAACCTGAAGGATGCTCACGATGATCAGGCACCGGAATGGTCGATGCGCGGCGCCCTTCCAGCGGCGCTCCTCTCAGGAGCGGATGCGGAGTGGTCCGCGGACGAAGTAGAGGCCGCGATCGGTGTCTGTGGCGAGATGGTAAGCGAGTTGCTCGGGGGAAGCGACAGATTTGCAACGGCAGGACGTTTGGACGCGGCTGCAGACATATTCGATCGCGAGCCAGTGAGGCGTGAGGAGTTCGTCCGCCAGGCCGGTTTGATTCCCCAGGGCCTCCTGTCGGCAGAGTCTCGAGTGATTGCAGCAATGCAGCTGGTCAAGGAGCGTCGGGACCGGCGCCTTGACTGGTCGGTGAGAAATGCACACACAATCCTAGTTGAGGCCGACCGGATGATCAGGATGCTCGGTGACCCAGTGGCCAAAGCTGCCTTCGCTGCCCGGCGCCATCTGACCGCGACCGGTGGGTGGCGGGTCATTCCGTCCATCTCGTTGGGTTTTGCGCTCGCCGCAAGAAGTGCTGCGCGTGGCAACGAACTCGCCGGAGGCTGGCTCGACCGGCGGTCGCGCGTCTGGACCGCCCTGGCCACAGTCGTTCCTCAACTGGTCACCATCGATCTAGTCCTCGCTGAGCTTCTCACGGCAAGCTCAGTGACCAGCAAAAGCCAGGAGACGAAGCAGTGACGACGAGCATCGACGGTATCGCCACGGCCGACGAGATCAAGCGCGCGTACAGGCGATACTTACAGTCCCTCCTGGCCGTACGAGATGCGAAGATCGGCGCCGCGTTGAGAACGGCGATCGATCAGACGCCGATGCTCGACAAGGGACCGTACTTGGAAGCGACTCCACCGTACGCTCCCGGCGTGTCCATACAAGATCTCATCAAGACAGGCGTCATCGCCCCTGGCTTTGTCGATCTGGCCAGCGAAGCGCTCCCTCTGGATCGCGCCCTATATGTGCACCAGGAGCAGGCTATCCGGAAGGTGGCTGACGGTCGAAATGTTGTTGTTGCCACCGGTACTGGCTCCGGCAAGACGGAGTCGTTTCTGCTGCCCATCCTGGACAGTCTGGTCCGCGAGCACGAGCGGGGTGAGCTGGGCCCTGGCGTACGAGCGCTTCTCCTCTACCCGATGAACGCACTGGCCAACGATCAGATGAAGCGCCTTCGTCAGCTCTTGGCGGGATATCCCGCCATCACGTTTGGCCGCTACACCGGCGACACCGAGAACGATGCCCAGCGTGCCCGGGAGGTCTTCGGCGAACTCAACATCGGTGAGCCGATGCTCCCGAATGAGCTCTTGAGCCGGCAGGAGATGCGTGCCACGCCTCCGCATGTGCTGCTGACCAACTTTGCGATGCTTGAATACTTGCTCCTGCGCCCGCTTGACATGGATCTCTTCGCGGTCGGGGACGACTCCAAGTGGAGGTTCATCGTCGTCGACGAGGCTCACGTGTACGACGGCAGCCAGGGAGCCGAGATCGCGATGCTCCTCCGGCGCGTACGTGACCGAGTCGCGCGCGACCGGCCGATTCAGTGCATCGCTACCTCGGCGACCGTAGGCGGTGACTCTGACCCGCAAGAGGTCACCCGGTTCGCATCGAACCTGTTTGGTCAGCCCTTCGAGTGGATCGATGGTGCACCTGAGCGGCAGGACCTTGTGACCGCCACGCGTGTCGATGCGCCAGCTGGTCCGTACTGGGGCCCGCTCTCAGCACGCGACTACATCGGACTGGCCCAGGCAGATGACAGGGACGCAGCGGTGTTGGCAGCAGCGCGTCATGCAGGATGGCAACCACCTGATGCTCGCCAGACCGCGGCAGATGCCCTGCTCCACGAGCAGTCGCTGGCGCTGCTCCGCAGCCGGCTGGCCGCTGGCCCGCAGACCTTCGATGAAGCCGCATCCGATGTCTTCGGCGCGGGGTCCGAGGACGCCGTCGGATTAGCGGCACTGGTCGAAGTTGGCAGTGCTCTGCGCGCGAAGGACGGCACGACACCGCTGTCCGCGCGGTACCACCTCTTCCTGCGAGCCACCGAAGGCGCTTTCGCCTGCCTATCGTCCACAGGACCGCATGTCCACCTCGCACGGCACGACACATGCCCGGACTGCTTGGCGCCGGTGTTCGAGATTGGATCCTGCAAGCGATGCGGCGCCGTCCATGTCGTCGGTACGCCGACCCCCGAAGATGGCGTGCTTCGTCTGCGTCCACGGAAGGCGGGAAGTAAAGGCACCTGGATGGTGCTCGGTGAGCAGCTGGCGTTGACCGACGAAGACGAAGACGCAGTTGCTGACGATGGGGTAGATATCACGGCTGACGACGTCAAGTTGTGTACGGCTTGTGGCAATATCGAAAAGGCCAGCGCGGGCGTCTGTAAGGCCTGCGCATCCAGCGAACTCCGCGCAGTACGACGTCTCAAGCAGAGTGGCGAGGACATCGCCGGCTGCCTGGTCTGTGGGGCACGTGGTTCAGGCACCGTACGCGTCTTCGAGACAGGCTCGGACGCCAGCGGCGCAGTCATCACGACGTCGCTCTACCAGAAGCTCCCGCCGAGCGCCGACCTGAGCGAGGGGCAACGGCCTGGCGAGGGCCGGAAACTTCTGGCATTCAGCGACAGTCGCCAGGCCGCGGCCTACTTCGCGCCATATCTCGAGGATTCCTACGCGCGTCTGCAGCGCCGACGCTTGATCACGCAAGGTCTGGTCGCGGCACGCGCCAACGAGGATCCCGTGGCGCCAGACGACGTGGTATTCACGACTCGCGCGGCTGCGTCGGCCGTCAAACACTTCTATGGTGGCATGACCGCTCAGCAGCAAGCTCGCGTCATCGCTCCTTGGGTGATGGCTGAGGTACTTGCTACCGATGACAGGCAGTCGCTCGAAGGCCTTGGGCTGATGCGCGTTGCTCTCTACCGGGATCCGAATTGGCAAGCGCCGCGCCCGTTGATCGATCTGGGACTGGACGAGGATGAGGCATGGGCCTTCATCCAGGAACTCTTGAGATCGGTCCGGCAGCAGGGCGCAGTCACGATGCCAGACGAAGTACCCCCCAACCACGAGATCTTCGCGCCAAGGCTGGGACCGATCTGGCTCCGGCTTTCAGGGCCAGAAGCCGTCCGCAAGGTGCTTTCCTGGCTTCCTGGGAAGGGAAGCAACCGGCGCGTCGATTACACACGGCGTGTCCTGGAAGCCCTAGGCGTCGATGGCGACGCTCTGAAGCTGCTGAACGGAATTTGGAACTTTCTGACCGCATCACATACGCCGATCGACTGGCTTAAGCCGATTACCGAGCGCGGCCTTGGCGTTGTCCAGCAGATTGACCATGAGCGCCTGCGGCTGAGCTGGGTCACCGACGCCAATCCAGTCTATCAATGCGACGTATGCCGTCGTATGGCCCCAGTCTCGGTACGTGGCGTGTGTGCAGCCATCGGTTGTGAGGGAACCCTCGAGAGGTTCATTCCACCGGTGGAGAATGACGAGGACCATTACAGGTCGATCTACCGGTCAATGCACGCCGTCTCTCTCAAGGCAATGGAGCACACCGCGCAGTGGTCGAATACCGAAGCTGCCGCGATCCAGCAGAAGTTCATTCGTGGTGACGTCAATACATTGTCCTGCTCGACAACCTTCGAGCTGGGGGTCGATGTCGGTGATCTCCAGGCCGTGTTCTTGCGGAACATGCCTCCGAGTACTGCCAACTACCTACAGCGTGCAGGCCGTGCTGGTCGCCGCTCCGGCGCGGCCGCCCTGGTAGTGACGTACGCACAACGACGGTCCCATGACTTGACTCGGTTCGCTGAGCCGGAGGTCATGATCACCGGAGCAGTCCGGGCGCCGTACGTTCCACTGACGAACCAGCGTATCGACCGACGGCATGCGCATTCGGTTGCGATGGCGGCCTTCTTCCGATGGCGCTTCGAGTCCGCGGGGCGGATCGACAGGACTGCCGGCGATTTCTTCCTCTCCGAGAGCGGCCAGGACGCCTCGGTAACACTGGTGAACGGCTACCTCACCCCTGTACCTGACGAGATCACAGAGTCACTCGGCCACATCCTTCCCGCTGACGTCGCGCGCGAGCTGGACGTCGCTGGCGGGACATGGGCGACCAGGCTGATCGAGCTGCTCGATGCGGTGCGTGCCGAACTCGAGAACGAGGTTGTCACACTGGAGCAGCTCCAATATGAAGCCGCGCAGAGCCAGAAGTTCCAGTTGGCACAGCGTTATCAGCAGGTTGGTAACACGCTACGCAAGCGGGATCTCCTTGGTTTCCTGGCCAACCGCAACGTTCTGCCGAAATACGGCTTCCCGGTCGACTCAGTCGAGTTGCGTACCAATCTCGGCTACGCGACACGTGCTGGCGCAAACCTCGACCTCACGCGAGATTTGTCGCAAGCGATCTACGAGTACGCTCCGGATGCAAGCATCGTGGCCGGCGGTCAGCTGTGGACCTCGCGCGGCATATACCGGCTCCCGGGGCGCGATCTCGTGGAGTACCAGTACCAGGTGTGCAGGCGCTGCGGGGGGTTCAGGCATGGCGTCGAGCATGTCGAGCCCGGCTGCGAACATTGTGGGGAGGTAGCGCAGTCGGTGCCCAGGAGCCTCACGATTCCGGAGTACGGGTTCGTGGCAGGCCGGGAGCCGCAGAAGCCAGGCCCACGGCCGCCTCGACGCTCCTGGAGCGGCGCCGTCCATGTTCTGTCCCAGCCACCTGAGGCCGGATCTCGCAAGCTGATGTTTCACGGCGGAGAGATCGCCGTTACTGTCGGTCCGCGCGGCCGCCTGATCGCCGTTGCTGATGGCCCCTCCAGCATGGGGTTCTGGGTGTGTGACTGGTGTGGTCACGGGGCAGCCAGGATGTTGCATCCGAGGAAGCCGCCGAAACACAATCACTTGCTCAAGAATCTGCCTTGCTCCGGCCCGCAGCGAATGCTCGACCTGGCCCATGACTACGAGACAGACCTGTTGACACTCGACATTTCCCTGCCGGGCTTCAACGGTGAGCAACATGCGTGGAAGTCAGTCCTTTACGCGATCATCGAGGCAGCATGTGACGTGCTCGAAATCGCGCGCGACGATGTCGGAGGATCGCTGTCACCGTTCGGTGTTGATCAATGGCTGGTAGTCCTCTTCGACGCAGTCGCCGGCGGCGCAGGTCACGTGCTGCAGATCGAGGCCAACCTCGAGCGTGTTCTCGAGGCTGCGCTGCGGCGCGTGAGCTCGTGCGAATGCGGTCCGGAAACCTCTTGCTACGGCTGCCTGCGTAGCTACGGCAATCAGCGCGACCATGACGAACTCTCCCGGGGCTCCGCCCAACAGCTTTTGCACAGGCTCCTCGGCAACGGTGGCGACGGGCCTATGCCTGCCGAGCAGTTGGGGCGGCATCAAGCATGACCATGACTCGGGCACAGATGCTGTTGGCTCTCCAGCACGCTGGAGCGATAGGAGACAGGTGTGATCGATCCGAAGGACATCGCGCGGCGGGGATTTGAGAAAGCCTTGGTGGCACAGCAGGCGCTGGCCGTCGCCAACGTTTCTCGTCTACGTCGCGTTCATCCTGAGATGGGCCCGCGTGAACTGCTCAGGTACCTCGACCGTACCTATCTGATCGCCGTCACGACGACGGGAGGTGCGGCGGGGGCGACGGCGGTGGTTCCAGGAGTGGGTATACCCGGAGCCCTGGTCGACATGGCTGCGCTGACTGAGGCTTCCGTTCTATACGTACTGTCGTGCGCTGAGGTGCATGGCCTCCATTCGGAGGACCTCGAACGTCGGCGACTGTTGGTGCTGACGGTTCTTATCGGCGACAGCGCTACCGGTGCCCTCAGAGCGGCAGTAGGTCGAACCGGGCCTCACTGGGCGAGGCGTATCGTGACTGCGATCCCGATAACGTCTATCAATCGCCTCAACAAGCTCCTTGGACCTCGATTCATCACGAAGTACGGGACGAGGCAAGGGCTGCTGGTGTTGAGTAAGCAGGTGCCGCTTGGAGTTGGCGCAGTACTAGGGAGCGCTGGCAACCATGTGATCGGTCGGGGTGTCATTGCCTCTGCGCGCAAAGTCTTCGGTGACGCTCCGGAGGATTGGAATTCAACGTCGTCTGGATGGGCGATCTCATGAGCCATGCTGACTCGGGGCCGAGCTGGCAGAGTACTTTCGAGGTAGTCGGGTTCAGGCCGAGTGGCCAGTTCGGAGCGATGCGGGCTCGAGTCGAGGATGTCGAGGCCACGGTGGTGCCGGATGGACTCGGCCGGCTCAGCATGATGCTGACCCACGTTGGGCGGCGCTCGGCGATGCAGTACGAGGTCTCCGTTCCGCTCGATGTCACCGTGCAGCAGGTGGCGACGCTGCTGGTCAGCGCGTTCGAGCGAGCGCACCCTGAGGCCCGCGGAAAGACCGCAACCATGGATGTGCCCGCCATCGACCCGAACTGCGTACGGGTGGGTGGTGTGGTTGTTGAGCGGGAGCAGGCGATCGAATGGGCTCGCGAATACCTGACCGGAGCGTCGGCCTGGGCATATCCCGCGTACGACGCGTATGAGGCGAGGTCCGACCCGAACAGAATCGACGATGCTGATCTTCTGGCACCGGTGCTCCTGAACGTCAATCGTCTGACTCTGAAGGCCTACTACGGCCTGCAGGAGCAGCGGGCCCGGATGCAGGAATGCCTCGCTGCAATCCCTGAGGACGCAGAGCTGACCTCCGCCGGAGACCACGACCTGGAGCCGATCAGGCACCTGTTCGGCGTGCTCGATGATCCCGGCATCCCGGACGTGCGAGGAACGATCCTCGCCAAGATCCTGCACCGCAAACGGCCGGGCTTGATCCCGCTTTACGACGAACGTGTCCGCCGCTGTTACCAAGTCGGTCAGGGAGCGCCGCTTCCCGTCCGACGAGGTCGGCCGTGGGGCGAGTTCTTCGTCGTCCTCGCGATGGCTATGCGTAAGGATCTGGTCGATCAGCTCGACATCTGGACCGAGATCGCGAACGTCGCCACCAGCCCAAGGATCAGCTTGTTACGGGCACTCGACATCGTCGCCTGGCGCGCCGGCGGCGCCGGTTCCTTTGAGCGTCGCTGACTCGTCGGCTCGGCGCCATCTGTGTCACATCCCGCGTGGCTGGCACCGGTGAAGGCCGATTGTAAGGGTTCGCAGGCGGCAGCAGTGGTGCAAGGTAAGTTCGTGAGCGTGTAGGCGCGCCAGATATCGATCCGAGTGAGGAGCACTATTGGAGACCAGGGTCCGGACCCCGCACGATGTGTTTTTCGCCCCGCAGCGACTTCTCGTTCCGCTGTTCCAACGGCCATATGTGTGGTCGAAGGAAGGCCAATGGCAGATGCTCTGGGACGATATCCGCAGGCAGGCCGACCGTATGGTTGCTACGGGTCTCCCGCCGACGCCTCACTTCTTGGGCGCGGTCGTCATCCAGACCCAGCCGGTGACGATCGGCAATCTGCCGCAGTGGACCATCATCGATGGCCAGCAACGTCTGACGACTCTCCAGTTGGCGTACGACGCCGCTCACCAGGTGTTGACGCTGGCCGGTGACGGGATCCCCGCCAAGCAGGTTGAGGACCTCGTCGTAAATCCTGCTCACTTCTGCAAGTCCCAACAAGACCGGTTCAAAGTCTGGCCGACCAACCGTGACCGCCCCGCGTTCAACGAGGTCATGGCTGCTGAGCTGCCGGTCGACTACGCCCAGCTCACCCATCGGGCGAGCCGTATGGTGAGCTGCCACCAATTCTTCGCTGTGGAAATGAGCTCGTGGCTGGAGGGCGGATCCGAGCCGAACCGCGGCGAAGTTCTCGCCCACGTGCTGCTAACTGCACTTCAGTTGGTGGTGATCCAACTGGAGGCTACTGAGGACTCCCAGGAGATCTTCGAGACCCTCAACGCGCGGGGTACCCCCCTCACGGCCGCCGACCTCATCAAGAATTTTGTGTTCCAGCGTCTGTCTCTTGAGGATTCAGCGGCCGAGGAGGCGTACCAGCGCTACTGGCACCTTTTCGAGACGGCGTTCTGGGAGCGGGAGGTAGGCACGGGGCGCAATGCGATCGCGCGGAGCTCCCTGTTCTTAAACCAATGGCTGGTCGCGCAGACGAGCCGGGAGATCGGTACGCGTGAGTTGTTCGGCACGTTCAAGGCGTTGAGTGAGCACGGTGAGCTTCCGGCGATGAACGAGCTGTTGCCAATGATCCATGAGTCTGCGGTTCGCTACCAGGGATGGAGCCAAGCCGCAGCGCTCAAGGAGGGTGCTCTCGACCGGATTCAGCTCTTCGTCTACCGGACAGGTGCACTGGATTCCGAGATCACGAAGTCGGTGCTGCTGTGGCTGACCGACTCAGCCCGAGATCCGATACCCCAAAGCAAGATCGACGCTGTTCTCGCCTGCCTGGAGAGTTGGCTCGTACGGCGGGCGTTGCTCCGGCTCTCGACGCAAAGCTTGGGTAGCGCCGTTGCCCTGATGCTCGACGAGCTCAACGCACGCCCTCGGACTGATTGCGTCGACGTGGTCACCCGCTTCCTCCGCGAGCTCGATGCGCCCGGAACCTATTGGCCTGGTGACGAAGAACTGCGGCGTGCTCTTGAGATCATGCCTGTGTACAAGCGGATGCGTCGCGGGCGCCTGCGGATGATTCTCGAGGCCATCGAGGATCACATGCGCGGATACGACTCCGGCAAGCCCAGCCTTACCGGTCAACGTGTTGCACGGGACACCCATCACATCGAGCATCTTCTCCCGCAACAGTGGGAAAGCCATTGGAGCGTCGGCACTGATCTGGCGGCCCGCACTGCTCGCGCCGGCTCGGTCCACCTGATGGGGAACCTGACTCTGCTCACAAGTCAGCTCAACAGCAAGGTGTCCAACGGACCGTGGCTGGGCGCAACAGGCAAGCTCAACCACCTGAGGGCGCACGATGTGATGCTGATGAATCAATCGGTGAAGGCATTCGACGAACCGTGGGACGAGCCGCGAATCGCAGCCCGCACCCGCGAGATGGTCGACGCCATCCTGGCCATCTGGCCGGTTCCCGCCGGACATGTCGGCGCGCTGCCGTTGGGCGCAGATCGAGCGGCGAGCTCCGTCACTGTGACCGTGGCCGATCTGCTGCGGGAGGGCTTGCTCGAGGCAGGCCAGGAGCTGCGAGCTCGGCAGGGAAAATTTGCCGATGGTCGAGCCACGGTGCTTCAGGACGGAAGTCTTCAGGTCGGCGAGCGAGTCTTCGAAACACCGTCCGGCGCCGGGCGATCAGCCCGCAAACGAGCCACAAATGGCTGGCATTTCTGGGCGACCGTGGACGGTATCCGCCTTACGGAGCTTCGCGAACGATATGCCGCAGATCTACAGGTCGAGGAGGTCGAAGTCGACGATGCCGACGATGATGCGGACGAAACCGACTGACCATGCCACCCGGCGGCATCGGTAAGCGAAACCCCCGAGAGCCTCGCATCGCCACATGTCGACCAGAATCAACGCGTTGGTCTGGCGGTCGGCAGGCACCGACATCTGCGCTGTCTCGGCCTAGCGAAGGCATACCCCGCTGCGAGTGGCCATATCGTTCGTTCTTCACGACATGATAGATCCATCTGTTTCGAGGTGCTGGCGGGGCATGCCACGATGTGCTCGCATTAAGGTCGAACGAGGGCGGTGTAGCCGTGGGGGCATCCAGGTTCGTTGAGAGTCTTCGCAGCTTCGACAGCCACGAGCGCGGGCTGCTCCTCCAGTGGGCTGCTGATCGACCGTTTCGGCTCGGTTCAGCCTTGCGCTCGGCTGTGGCGCAGGCCATAGGTTCCCAGCCGGCGGAGGACGCCTTCGTCGCGATGGATTACACCTTGGACTGGCTATACGCAGCCGTCCACAGGGCCTTAGACGACAACCGGGGTGAGCCGCAGCTGTGGCCCTCCCAAGGCGAGCTCGCCGCATCACAAGAGGACGTTGACCTGCTTGTCGCTTGGGAAGACTCGCTAGGCGCCCACCTCGTCCTCATCGAGGCAAAAGGCTTCACTGGCTGGAGCAACGCACAGATGAATCGGAAGACTGCGCGTTTGGGTGCAATCTTCACGGAGGAGCTTCGAGAGCAGTTCGACGTCCATCTCTTCCTCGCGGGGCCAGCACCTGCCAAAGGCTTGAACGTCGACGGCTGGCCCGATTGGACGCGGCCGGGTGCCCACACGCACTTTCTCTCTATCAGCGATCCCGGTTTGCGCTACGCCGTACAACGCTGTGATGAAGATGGACTTCCAACAAGCCGCGATTGGACACATTGGAGAGCCGTTCCGCGCCGGTGGCAGGCGGCCCCTTCCGTGGTGTCGGAGGGCGATCTGGCTGCCAGGGAACGAGCATGCGCTACGCGAGAACGGCAATGTTCCCGTTGCGGAGCCCCTGCAGAATGGCTCGTCACCGCCCGCTATGGCGAATCGCAGATGGCCGGGCGTTTGCTCGTCTATTGCGCGCCCTGCCGTCGGGATATGTCGGGCAGCCTTGGGACGGTGCTCCCGATTACGGTCCTCGATGACAACCCAGATGCGATACTCACCCTCCTGTACAGGCATAAGGCCACGGTTAGCGATCCTGCAACTGCTGCGCAGGTCATCGATGTACAAGCTGGTCCATGGATCGAAGTGGCGAGGAAGCACCTAGAGGTGCGCGACGATGTCGGGTGACAGGTGGACGATCCCGTTCACCGTCGCAGTCTCGATGTCGGGCCGGTGGGTCCGGACAGGCTTGGAGTGTCCGTATTTACTCAGCAAAATCAACGGAAGACGCTGATTGAGCATGCTGACCGATGAGAAGCCTGGTGCTGTGAAATCACAGGTCACGGGCAGGTTTGGCCATTTATCACAAACGATGAGCGCATTTTTGCCAGTGTCCGCGGGTTGAGGGTTCGAGTCCTATGGGGCCTACAAATCCCCAGGTCAGATGCCTGCCGGCGCCGCCGGGAACGCGAAGGTCAGCTATTACTCAGGCAAATTGGCTGAGGCGGCTCCGGGGCGGATGGGTGCCCAGTCGCTGGTTGGGCGTGTGCTGACAGTTGCCGGACCGTCCTACCGGTTGCCGGTGCGTAACCTATGTCAGCGGGTGGCGCCGCTCTCGTTCGCTCGAATTTTGGCTCGGCCGAGCGTTGGGCTTCCGTTGGATTCGGACGGAGGAGGGCTCAGAGTGGGCCGCCTGCTGGGAGCGCGGATTCAGTCCCCTGTCTCATGGTTTTGCTCGAGTGTGAGGCGGCGGCGTTCGACCTCTTCGGCTGCCTTCTCCATGAACCAGCGCATGATCTCGTAGGGGATGATGTGCTCGTCATGGCTGTGGATGTGGATGGTGGGTTTCTGGCCGGGGTCCTCGTCAGGTATCACGGCGACCAGGAAAGCCGGCCCAGGGATGTGGGTCGGTGCGTCGGGATCGTCGGCCCATAGGTCGGGCGCCGGGGTAGCTTCGCTCAGCTCTACGCACCAGGCGTCGTCCGGCAAGGCGTAGTGGAACTGGATGGCATAGTGGCAGCCGTCGTGAACGCGGAACTCTGGCATTTCTGCATGTTGCCACACTGCGTGAAGGTTTCTGCAGGCATCAAGACAGGGGCTTGAGGGTGCGGAGGAGAGTCGTTGTCGTTGTGGCCGCGGTCTTCGTGGCGGTCGGCGTGGGTGCTGGATTGGTGGTGCGGGGTTCTGGCGATCCGGGCAGGATCCGTGAGGGGGATGCTTTCGGTGTCGAGGACGGTTCGTATGAGATTGGCATTCCGACTGCTCAGGTCAACGACGATGTTTGGTACTTCGCGCCGGGAATTACCAACCGCTCGTCGGAGAAGTTGACGTTGGAGGATGTTCGGCCTGGGACGTTGCCTGATGGCATCGTGTTCGTCGCGGCTCGGGTGTTCGACAAGGATGCGTTTGTCACTGGTGTACCGATGTCGTGGGACAGCAGCGGTGGGTCGGCTGGTGACGATCCGTCCAGGAAGCCGTCGACCGAGGTGCGTGGGTACACGCTGCTGCCGGGGCAGACCTTGCCGGACGAGAAGATCGTCTACCTGCATGTTCGGGTCACTACGACGAGACGTCCGCTGATGTCCAAGGGGGTCGAGTTCATCTATGAACAAGGCGGCAAACGCTATTCGCAGACGTTGAGCGCGAACCTCACTGTCGCCGCCCTACCCCCGAAACGGTGATCGAGTTCGTGCCTTAGCGGTGTAGGCGGTGGTCTTGGTTTGGCAATGTGGTGGTGGCGTTTCTGGCGAAGGCGCTGAGGTCTACGGGTGCGGGACCGGAGCCGAGGAGTACGCCGGTGAAGGAGAACGCCGGGACTGTCCAGGTGGTCGGGGTCGGGTCGCGTAGTGGGAACGTGAAGCCGTTGCCCTGGGCCACGAACCGCTGTGCTATGAAGAAGTTGATCTCTGCGGTTGCCGACTGGTCGCAGGTCACGGTGCCGGTCACGGTGACCGGTGGAGGCGAGTTGGGCGTCGAAGACCAGGCTTCCGCGGGGCCGATCTGGCAGACCTCCCCTTGGCCGGAGGAAGTGCCGGCGGAGACGAAGTAGGTCACTCCTGCGTCGAGTTGGGCGACGACCTGGCGGTTGCAGCCCGTAGACGCCATCGTCCGCTGCCCCGCCGGGCTGCCGGCACGGACGATGCCGACGAGGTGTTCGCGGTCGAGGAGTGCGAAACGGATGTCGAGAGCCGCGGGTGGGCCGGCGCCGATGTCGAGGTCGATGGAGTCGTCGCGCAGGGCCGCTACGCTCTCGGTGCCTTTGGAAACGAAACGGAGGTTGACGCCGGGCGCGACGGTCGCGGTGGCTTCGAGGGCGGCGGTTGCCGGCGTGGCGGCGACGGCGTCGTTGATGCGGATCGTGAACGCGGGTTCGGAGACCTGGGTCTCGCGGTCTCCGCTGACCAGCGCGGACGCCTCGTCGAGTAGGGAGCTCTGGTCTGTCTGTCCGGACTGGTCGAAGGCAGGCCTGCACTGGAAACCGGTCCGTTGCCGGCCGTCGGTCCGGATTCGCACCGTGGCGGTAGCGAAAACCACGCAGAGACGGGAGTCCGGGCTGTCGGCGCCCGCTTCACCCTGACGGTGCACGGTCCAGGCGCCCGGAACTTCGTCGCCGCGGCCGTGTCCGCAGCACGTCGGCACGGCGTGTCCGGGTATGTCGGCACGGGAGGCAACGTGTGGGCGGCCGTAGCCCGGTCCGACGCTGGCTGGTCCGGCTCGGTTGGAGGCGGCGCCGGCGGGCTCATGGCTGCATGCGGTCGCGGAGGAGGCGGTGTCGACGTATGAGATCGATACTGCCATCGAGGGGGTTCTGAACCTCCCGGTGGCTCCTGAGCAATTCGTCGGCAGGTTCATCAGCGTGGACATGTCGGCGTCGAGTGCCGTCACGCGCGACCTGCTCGGCTGGCGGCTGACGGGGCCGACGCTAGACGCTGACATCGCCGCGGGGGCGTACGGCTGACCCTTCGGTTCAGGTTTCATGGGGTGGCGCGGGGTGGGGGTGGGTAGTTACCTTCTGTAGCGGGATGTGGGCGGTGGGTGCGGAACCGGGTTGTGGGTTGTTGCGTCGGAGGGGTTCGGTGTGGGTCCAGCGCAGGTGGAGGTGGTGCGGCGGTGTTGTTCCGGGTGCTGGGGCCGGTGGAGATCGATGGCACCGATGCGGTCAGCTATATCCGTGCCGACAAGCCCCGGGCGCTGCTGGCGCTGCTGTTGGTGAAGGCCAACACGTGGGTGGCTGTGGGCGAGATCATCGACACCGTCTGGGCCGGCAAGACGCCGCCGGTGTCGGCCGAGCGCAACATCGGCACGTACATCTGGCAGCTGCGGAGAGCGCTCCCGCCGGTCGGTGTGAACGGTCAGCGGATCGAGAGCAGGTCCAAGGCGTACCGGATCCGCGTGGAGGCCGGTGAGCTGGACTCCGATCGGTTGCAGGCGTTGCTGGCCGCGGGGGACGAGGCCTTGGAAGCAGGCAATGCGGCCGCGGCCGTGAAGCACCTGGAGTCGGCACAGTCGCTCTGGCGAGGTACGCCGTACGAAGGGCTGGTCACCGATGGGCATCAGCCTGAAGTAGCGCGGTTGACCGAGTTGCACTGGTCTGTCCGGGAGCGGCTCGCCGATGCGTTGATCGGTACGTCGCGGTTCGCGGACGCGGTCGCACTGTGCAGAGGCCTGACGACCGAGGATCCGCTGAGGGAGACGAACTGGGTGCGGCTGCTCGTTGCCTACCGGGACGCGGGACGGCGGGCTGACGCGCTCGCGGCGTACCAGAAGGCGCGGACCGCGCTGGTGGATGAGCTGGGCACCGAGCCTGGGCCGGAGCTGCGCGCGCTGCAGCAGCAACTGCTGACCGACGTACCGGAAGAGCCCAAGCCGGAGCCGCCCGGACCTGATGCGTACGTGCGGACCGTGCTCGAGGCCGCCGGTGCACTGAACGGACAGCACGCGGCCGCGGCACGCCACTGGTTCACCAGCCGGCACGCCGAGTTCACCACTGCGATCAGCCAACTGCTGGCGGCCGACGATGTCTCGAACGCGTGGCTGCTGACCAGTGCGGTGCACCAGTTCATCGAGACCGGTGGAAACGTGCCGGGGTGGGCTCCGCTCGTCGCTCAGGTTGCAGCCGCGACCCGGTCAGGAAAGGACTGGTACGGCGAGCTCATCACCCGCAACATCCTGGGCATAGCCCTGACACGTGCCGGTCGGGTCCACGACGCACGCGCTGAGTTCACTGCGGCTCTCGGCGTCGCCTCTGTGCACGACGACCGGGACGCCGAAGGCACTGTGCTGGTCAACCTGGCGCTGGCCGAGGCGAGCACCGGTGCGCGGCAGCAGGCCGCGGAGTGCCTGCGTCGCGCGCTGCGGCTGCTGCCGGAGTCGCCGACCGCCGTCGAGGCTCGCGCGGCCCTCGCCGAGCTGGGCGAACCCGAGAACCCGGCGCGGTCCCCGGTGGCCTCGTGACGACCGCTTCCGGACGACTCATGGCCGGATGTATCGCCGCTGTACCGCAACTGGACCGATGAAAGGCACCGTAGCCGCATGACTCGTATTGCCCGTGCCATCCGTCGGCCGGTCGCCTGGTGGACGGTCGCGGCGTTGATCCTCGGGACGTTCGTCGGCCTGTCCGCGCTCGGTCGCGGCGCCCCGGCGGTCGCCTTCCAGCAGGCCGGTCACTGGGTCTACAACGCGACCGTCGGCGCGGTCTTCCGGGTCGACGGCGGCGGCAAGAGCGTTGACGCCGAGGTCCGTGGCGTGCAGGCCGAGGCGGGCAGCCAGGTCGTCCAGGGTGCCACCAACGGGTACGTCGTCCGTGCGGACGGGGTGATCGTGTTCGGCAAGTCCGACCTGACGGTGAAGAGCACGGTCCGGATCGGGATCCCGGAGGAACCGATCGGTATCGAGGCGCAGAGCGGGCCGTACCTGGTGTACCGGCAGCACGGGCAGATCGTCCGGCTCGGCGACCAGCAGCAGACGGTCACCGTGGGCAGTGTGGTGTCCAGCGCGATCGCCACCGCCGACGGCGCGCTCTGGCTGCGGAACGCCGACCACTTCTGCCGGCTGGCGCCGTCGTCCACCGCGCTGGCCTGTGAGCTGCCGGCGCAGACCGGCGATGCCGGTGCGCTGCTGAGCGTGGCCGGTAAGCCTGCGTTCGCCAACTTGTCGAAGCGGACGCTGACGCCGCTGACCGGTGACACGGCAGGGCGCGCCGTGCGGATGGATGTCAGCGGCTCACTTCCGGCCAACGCTGTAGTAGCCCAGTCCGACGTCAAGGGCCGCATCCCGATCCTGGCCGGGCAGCGGTTGCTGCTGGTCGACGCTGCCGGCACCAAGGCTGCTGAGAGCATCAGTCTGCCGCCAGGCCGGTACGACGCTGTCGCCGCGACCGGTGCCGCTGTGGCGGTTCTCGACGCCGAGAAGCGCGTCGTCCGGACGTTCGGACCCGACGGCAAGCCGCTGCACACGCATGAGCTCGCCAAGAAGAAGGGCGATCACAAGCACGGGCCGCGAGTGACTCCCGGGCAGGACGGCCGCATCTACATCGACGACGAGACCGGTGAGGTCGTGACCGTCGTCGACGGCGATGGGACGGTGAAGGAGGTCGACGTCGACGGCGGCAACAAACCGGTGTCGCCGTCCGCGACCGAGAAGCCGACGCCGAGCCCGAGCACCCCGACGCCCAGCAGTACGCCGACCTCGACGCCGCCGTCCACGCCGCCGCCGTCCACGCCGCCGCCGACCCGGCGACCGATCCTGCCGCCGATCCACGTCACCGTCGGACCGGACAAGCCCCGCCGGACGGAGACGGTCGAGCCCAGGACGACGGAGCGCAAGCCGACGCCGACCGAGACCACCGAGCCGACCACACCGCCGACGGTCAAGCCGACGGCGAAGCCGACCGCCAAGCCGACGAAGCCGACCGTGCCGCCGCCGGCCGCGCCGGGAGCGCCGGGATCGGTCTCCGCCAAGTCAGGCCAGGGCAAGGCGACGGTCAACTGGACGGCTGCCCGTGCGAACGGCGCTGCGATCACCGGATACAGGGTGAGCTTCCGGGTCGCGCCCGGCACGTTCGTGGTCGGCCTGCCGGCGTCAGGCTCGGTCACTGTTGGCGGCAGCGCTCGCAGCCACAGCTTCAGCCAGTTGCTGAACGGCGGCGGCTACATCTTCACCGTGGCCGCGACCAACCGTGTCGGGACAGGCCCGGCTGTTGACACCAAGGTGACGTCGATCGGCGGGACCGCCGCGCCGCCGGACGCTCCGACGAAGGTCAGTGCGGCAACCAAGGCCGATGGCTCCGTCACTGTCTCCTGGACCTCGCCCAGTACTTCCGACTACACGCTGTCCGGGTACACAGTGCTCGGCTCGGACGGGTCGACGACGCAAGTGCCGACGTACATGACGTCGACGACGCTGAAGCCGGCGCTGGGCAAGGGCGTGAGCTATCGAGTGACCGCCAAGAACAGTGCGGGCACCTCACCGCGCTCCGCGGCCACACGCACGGTCTACCCGTACGCCCCGGCTGCAGCGCCGAAGGTCACCGCCACTCCGGGCAGGGGCTCGGTGTCGCTCACTTGGACCGCACCGAACCTCAACGGTGGCCAGTTGGTGCACTACGTCGTCTCGGCCACCGGCCAGGCGGACAGGACTGTGACAACGACCAGCACCCGCTACACCGGGCTCACTGCTCTGCAGTTGACGTTCACGGTCAAGGCGATCACGCGAGAGCGCAACAACAGCAGCAGTGCGACTGCTACGGGTGCAGCGGGTTCCACGACGGCGGCTCCGACCGCCGGAGCCCCGGCGTTGCCTCCGGCGAGTACGCCGGCAGCACGGGTACGACGTACGTCACGTCGACGGAAGCACGCACGGAAGGATGCGCAGTGGTGATGCGGGACTCGGAGCGTGGCATGGAGCCGCAGCAGGCGTACGAGCTGATCGCCACGAACGTCCAGCGGGTGATCCGCGGCAAGCCGCAGGTCGTCCGGCTGGCGGTCGCGACGCTGTTCGCCGGCGGGCATCTGCTGATCGAGGACCTGCCGGGGCTGGGCAAGACCAGCTTGGCCCGCAGTCTGGCGCGCAGCATCGGCGGCCGCTGGAGCCGGATCCAGTTCACACCTGACCTGCTGCCCGGCGACATCACCGGTGTGGTCGTGTACGACCAGGGGCAGGGCCGGTTCGTGTTCCACCCCGGTGGTGTGTTCGCGAACGTCGTCCTCGCCGACGAGGTCAACCGTGGTACGCCGAAGACGCAGTCCGCGCTGCTCGAGGTGATGGCCGAGCGGCAGGTCACCGTCGACGCGGACACGCACCGCGTACCGGACCCGTTCATGGTGCTGGCCACGCAGAACCCGATCGAGATGGAGGGCACGTACCGGTTACCGGAGGCGCAGCTGGACCGTTTCCTGCTCCGGATCGAGATGGGCTACCCGGACCTGGACGCCGAGGTGGAGATCGTGGCCCTGGACGGCGCCGGACCGACACCGGACGACCTCGAGCCGGTGATCGACCCGGAGACGCTGAGCGCCGTCATCGCCGCGGTCCGGTCGGTGTACGTCGACGAGGCGGTGATGGCGTACGCCGTGCGTCTCGCCGCCGCGACCCGGCTGCACAGCGCGGTCCGGTACGGCGCAAGCCCGCGTGGCAGCATCGCCCTGATCCGCGCGGCCCGGGCGATCGCGGCGACGGACGGGCGGTCGTTCGTGACACCGGACGACGTGAAGGGCATCGCGCATCCGGTGCTCGCGCATCGCCTGGTCCTGACCGCGGAGGCCGCGCTGGCTCGTCGTACGGCGGAAAGCGTCGTGGACGACGTACTCGAAGACACCCCGGCGCCTGGCAACCCGGTACGGCGTGACCTCAAGCGGGCTCTTGGCGTCGTGCCATGAGAACCAGGCTCACGCTACGAGCCTGGGGAGTGCTGGCCGGCTCCGTTGCCTTACTGGTGGCGGGTCAGCTGCTCGGCTACCCGATGCTGCGAGTGCTGGCCGGTGCTGGTCTGGCCGCGGTACTCGTCAGCGTGCTGACCGTCGTGCGTCGGCCGAAGGTCGCTGTGGAGCGTGTGCTGTACCCGGACCGCGTCGAGTGCGGTCAGCCGGCGTTGGCCCGGCTGGTGGTGCGTAACGAGTCCACACGCCGGCAGCCGGCCTTCGTCGCTGCGGACAACGCCGGCGCGCACCAGCCCGAGGTAGCGGTCGCAGCCCTGGCGCCGAACGGCGTCGCGACGTACCACTACGAGCTCCCGACCGCCCGTCGAGGGCCATTGCCTGTCGGGCCGTTGCTGCTGCGCCGGTCCGACCCGTTGGGGCTCGTCTCCTGCCAGGTGTCGATCGGCAGCGTGGCAACGCTCCTCGTTCACCCGAAGCGGTACGCCGCTCGGACGGCGGCCGGTATCCGGCAACGGCATCACTTCGAAGGGCCTGTGTCGGCCGGACCGCTGCGTGGCTCGATCGACCTGCGCCGCTTGCGTGAGTACGTCCCCGGTGACGAGGTCCGCCACGTGCACTGGAAGGCGTCCGCGCGCGCAGGCCGGTTGATGGTGCGTGAGTACGTCGACCCGGATCAGCCGCGGCTGCAGCTTCTCCTGGACACGAGGACGGCCGCGCTCACCGCGGACCAGTTCGACACAGCTGTTTCGGTTGCGGCGTCGATCTTGGTGGTCGCCGCACAGTCAGGTCAGCGCCTTCGACTCACCACAGCGTGCGGCACGGACCATGACGTACAGTCCGTGAGCGACCTGCTCGACGAACTCGCCAGAGTGGAGCAGTCGGCGTCCACTACCAACCTGCTCGAGTCCCTGCCTGTTGCCCATGACGGTGGCGCGCTGGTCGTGCTGACCGGCGACACTGCCGGGCTGGCCGCGGTGCCGAGCCTGAGCTCGAGCTACCGCCCTGCCGTGTGCATCGACCTGACACACGACGAGCCGTCGTTGCACACCGGCGCAGGTGTCCACGTCATCCACGCCGGTGCAGCACAGACCGCGGTCGACGCGTGGAACGCAGTCCCAGCATGAGTCGACGTCTCCCGGTCCTCGGAGTGCTTGCTGCCGGTGTGGTTGCGGGGCTGCTGTTCGCGCCGCTGTTCGGTACGTCGGCTGTGCTGTGGCCGATGTTGGCGGTCGCTGTTGTTGCCCTTCTGGTTGAGGAAGCGATTCTGCGTCGACCGCAACTTGCCCGCGCGCGAGTCCCGCTGACGCTGGTCGGTGGTGTCGTGGCGCTGCTGGTCGTCATACCTGGTGCCGCCGGCCGGCCGGTGTCGCTTTGGGAGGCCGTGACGTCCGGCTGGCGTCGTACGCTCGAGTCGACGTGGCCGGCCAGCCCGTCGCCGGACCTGGTCGCGTTCGTCCCGATACTTGTTCTGCTGGCCTGTCTGGTCGGCGCGCGTCTTCTGCAACGCTCTCGGCTGCTGGCGCTGCTACCTGCCGTTGTGGTGGCCGGTCTGTCGCAGGCGTACGTAACAGTGACCGGACTGGACGCAGTACTGGTTGGACTGGCGCTTGCTGGTTGTTTCGCCTTGGTTCTGCTGCAGTGGCCGAGTGAGCGTGCTGCTTGGGCTCGGCTGGTCGCTGCGCTCGCTGCTATGGCGGTCGGTGCCACCACACTCGGACTTGCCTTGCCAGCGTCGACGTCGGTTCACCTCGCGAAGCCGAGCCCGCCTGACTCGCCGACTGTTCTCAGCAACCCACTGACCGAGGTCGCCGCGCGGCTGCGCGAGCCGGACGCGGTGGTGTTCACCGCGCGCGCTGACGGCCCCGTGGACCGCTGGCCGGTCATTGCCCTGGACAACTTTGACGGTGTCACCTGGACGGCCGCGCCGAGGTTCCAGCGTCTGGGCCGCGAGCTGCCGCTCGACTCGCGGGTGAAAGTGCCGGTACGGCGCCAGTCCGCGGACGTCGCGCTCGCGGACTGGTCGCTGCCGTGGCTGCCGAGCCAGACGCGCACGCTGTCCGTCGTGGACGACCAGCCGCTGCTGGTCGATCCGGCGTCCGGTGCGCTGCTGGCCGAGGAGAAGCGGCCGTCGCAGTACCGGGTCAACTGGGTCGAGCCCACGGTCGACGCGGAGCAGCTCGCGTCGTCGGGCATCGACGCGGACGCGGGCAGCAGCGCCGATCTCGGTGAGATGCCGGCCGGTATCGACGAGCTGGCACGCAGCATCGCCGGCGACGTACGCCCGTCGTTCCAACTGGCGCTGGTGCTCGAGAAGTACCTGCGGACGAACTACAAGCTGGCCACCGGCGAGAACCTGCCTACCGGTCACGGGTATCCGCAGCTCAACCACTTCCTGCTGCGGAGCAAGCGCGGTACGTCGGAGCAGTTCGCCGCGGCGTACGTCGTGATGGCCCGGCTGCTCGGTCTACCGGCAAGGCTGGTGGTGGGCTTCAAGCAGCCGGACACACCGAGTCCGGACGGGACGTACGTGATCCGGAACCGTGACGTCCTGGCCTGGCCGGAGGTCGCGGTGACCGGTGTCGGCTGGGTCGCGCTCGAGCCCACTGGGACGGCAGTGTCGAAGGCGGGCGGTGGACTGGCCGGCGCCGCGGAGACGGTGCGGAAGCAGTTGCCGTCGACGAAGGAGATCGAACGCGAACACCAGTCCGAGCCGACACTGCCGGTGCCGGAGGCGAAGACGACGTACCACTGGCCGGGCTGGGGTGTGCTGATCGTGGTTGCGGTCGCGGCCGGAGCGGTGCTGGTGTTGTGGATCGTCGGTGTTCCCGCGGCGAAGGCGGTACGTCGGAGACGGCGCCGGCGGCACGGGACGCTCGGAGCATGGGCGGAGGCCCGTGATCTGCTGCGGGACCACGGCATGCGCGTGACACCGGCCGCCACGGCACGCGATCTGGCGCGCGACTCGGACGGTCCGGTGTCGCAGGCGATGACTTTGCTGGCGGGGTGCCTGGACCGGGCGTTGTGGTCGGGGCAGGACTCCGACCCGGACCGCGAGTTCGCCTGGTCCGCCGTACGGAAGGCCCAGCGCGGACTGGCCGCGGGACGGTTGTCGGAGCGGGTCCGTACGACGTTCAGCGTGCGCAGCCTGATCGGCTGATCAGCGCTCGCACTGGGCGTCGCGGATCGGGCGCGGGTCGGTCTCGATCTGGTTGATGCCGTCGGTGGCCTGCACCGCGAAGCAGTACTGGATGCCGGGCACGACCGCCACGCGGTACTTGGTGTGCTTGTAGACGAGCTTGGTGTCGGCGCGCTTGCCGGCCTGAGCGACGACGACCACGTAGTTGACGTCGGGCGGTCCGCTCCAGCTGAGCTCGACGTACGTGCTGTGGTCGGCCGGCGGGTTGAGCTTGACCACGAGCGCCGGTGTGGAGGCTGTCGGTGTCGGGGCGCTGAGCGGAGGGGTGTCGGTCTGGCCTTTGCGGTTGACCACGGCGAGGGTCGTGATGACGGCGGCTGCGACGACAACACTTGCCGCCACCAGCAGCCAGCTACGTCGCTTGCTGCCGACCGCTGCCGGTGCTGCGGCCGGTTGTGGGGTCGGGGCGACCGGCTGTGGCGTTGTGCTCGGCGCTTGCGGAGGTGGGGCGACCGCCTGAGTTGGCGCAGCAGGACGCGGTGCGGCAGGAGACGGTGCGGCAGGAGTTGCTGCCGCGGGAGGCGGCGCCGCCGGCGACGAGCGGAGGAGAGCTCGGGACATGACAGCAGGGCGGGGCAACGGTGTTGCCGGTCGCGGAGCGGGCGCTTTTGGTGCCGGGGGAGCCGGTGTGGCGGTGACCGGTCGTACTGGAGGCATCGGCGGGGTCGTAGGCGTCGCCAACGCCGCCAGGGCCGCGGCGACGACCTCCGCGGACACCAGGCGCTTTGCCGGGTCCTTCTCCAGCAGGCGTGCGATCACCTCCGCGAACGCGTCCGGCAGTACGTCGAGACGCTCCGGCGGCTCGTTCAGAACGCGCAGGATGTGCTCCCCGGCCGTTTCACCCATCCGCGCGGCCAGCGGCGGCTTCCCGCTGATCGCTGCGTGCAGCACGGCACCCAGCGCGTACAGGTCGGACGACGCAGTGAGCGTCCCGTCCCGCAACGTCTCCGGGGCGACGTACAACTGGCTCGGTGAGTTCAGGGCGGCGTGACCGGTGTGCTGGCCGAGTCCAAGTGTGAGTGAGGACAGCAGCGGACGCCCATCCGGCTGCAGAACCACCGCGCCGGGCGTTAGACCCCCGTGGATCAGCCCGGCGCCGTGCAGCGTGGCCAGGCCCTCAGCGAGCTGCCGGCCGAGGACAGCGAGCTCAGCGGGCGAGCGCAGCTGGCTCCGCACCTGCTCCGCGAGCGTCCCGGTGTCGGCGACGCTGATCAGGTACGGGAAGCCGTCGACGACACCGGACTCGAGAACCGGCGCCACGTGCGGATGGTCCACGCCCTGCAACGCCTTGGCCTGCTTGCTGAACGTCGAGGCGGTACTCGCATCGACGCGGACCGAGTAGACCAGCGCACTGACCGCAGTTCCTTGCCGTAGGCATCGGTACACGCTCGGGATCCCGGCGCGGACCAGGACCACGTCCGTGCACCCCGGGATCGCCGGGACGGAGTCAGGTCCTGCCATGTCTGTCACGTGTCCCATCTTCCCGTGCGAACAGGTCGTCCATGCCTCTGCGGCGCCTGCGGCCACACACTGGCCACATGCTGCAAGAGGTCCGGCGGACCCCGGTGCGGCTGCGAGCGTGAGCCGTATGAGCACGCTGATGTTCCCGATCGGCCAGTGCCTCGGGACGTACTACGCCGACGCCGAGGACGTTCATGTCCAGCAGGTACGCCTCGGATGGGAGATCGTCGAGCTGGGCGACGAGGAATTCACGGTCTGGGCACTCGCTCACGGTCTGGCCGAGAACCGCGACCCTTGGGACCGGGCGCGCATGACTGCGCTCCTGGCAGGCAGGAAGATCCAGGACCCCGCACTGCTGATCGAGAGCTTGCTGAGCAGGACCCTGCTCGCTGAGGTCGACCCGGACTCCCCGGCGGACTTCGCGGCGCGTCACAGGTTGCTCCCGCTGCACACCGGCCACGGGGCCTCTCCTGAGGTCACCACGATGTTCACGACGGGCACGACCGCCCAACCGCTCGTCGGGATGACCCGGACTCTCTACGACCTGTGGTTGTGGTGCCATCTGTCTCCCAGTCTCCTGATCGCGTGCCAAGAACGCCACGCCGACGTGGGCGCCGTACTGACTGCGCTGCACCCGCTGCTCGCGTCCAGTGCCGCGTGTCTCGACATCGCCGTACCGGAGGGTGGGTCGTGATCGCGCCGGTGTTTCCGATCGGCCACGGCGCCGGGCCGTACTTCGCCGGGGACCCGATGCGGCACGTCGTTCGCATCGGCCGCACGGCGGAGCTCCTGAGTGAACCCGAGCTCCGTGTCTGGGAACTCGCGCACCGGTCGGCCGACGTGACGAACCTGTTGGCCGAGTGCGAGGCCGCCCGTGTCGACGACGCGGAGCAGCACATGGACGCCTTGCTGCGCCGCGGCGTGCTGGCTCCGCTCGACGATGCGATCGCCTTCGCGCATCACTACCGGTTGCGGCCTTTGTTTGTGGGCCTGGGCAACAGTCCCGACGACCCGGGCCACTTCGCGATCGGCGTACCGGGGCTGGAGCCGCTGGCGAGGGTGGGCCCGATGACCTACGAGCTGTGGCAGTGGGGCTGGGTCGCACCGTCGCTGTGGGCGCACTGCGAAGTCCTGGCGACCATCGGCGAGCAGGTCGGGGAAGAGCCGGGCGCACCGGCCGCCCAGCTCGGCACCGTCCTCGACGGGGTGTCCGCACTGCTCTCACGGTTCGTCGTCGTACTCGACACGGTCTCATGACACGGCTGCGGTCACGTCCTCGATCTGCAACGTGCGCAGGTCGCTGATGCTCGGCATGCCGCCCAGCCGGCGCAGACGCTGCGACTGCGCCTTCCGGACCCGGTCGAACAGCCGACGGGCGTCCCGGGCGTTGCCGAAGTTCGCGGCCTGGGAGGCGACGGCGAAATGCCGCTGCAGGATCGGCGTGGTGCCGTCGTCCAGGTCGTACTCGTGCGCGGCGACCATCCGCTGCACGATGAGGGTCAGGTCGTCGGCGGAGTAGTTCTCGAAGTCGATCGTCTTCGAGAACCTGGAGGCGAGCCCGGGGTTGGCATCCAGGAAGCGGAGCATCTCGGCGCTGTACCCGGCGACGATGACCGCGGCCTCGTCACGATGGTCCTCCATCAGCTTGACCAGGGTGTCGATCGCCTCCTGGCCGAAGCTGTCGTTCTCGGCGCCGGCGCGGGACAGCGCGTACGCCTCGTCGATGAACAGCACGCCGCCGTTCGCTTCCTGGAACACGACCGTGGTCTTCTCCGCGGTGTGCCCGAGGTACTGCCCGACCAGATCGCGCCGTGCGACTTCGCTGAACTGCCCCTTCGGCAGTACGCCGAGTGCCGCGAGCAGCTTGCCGTAGATGCGAGCCACTGTGGTCTTGCCGGTACCAGGTGCGCCCGCGAACACCAGGTGGTGACTCAGACTCCCGACCGGCAGCCCGGCCTTCCGTCGCCACTCGTTGACCTGGATCTCGTCGATCAGACTCCGCACTTCGTCCTTCACACCGGCCAGACCGACCATGGCGTCCAGCTCCGCGAGCAGCGACTCCACATCGGCCGTGGCCGGCTCTTCGGTGGTCGCCCTTGCCTCTGTCTGGACAGCGGCGGTCACGGAGACCAGTTCAGCCTCAGCGACGTCGAGAGCCGGCTCGGCGGTGTTCTCCCAACGACAGGACAGCACCTCGCCCCGGCAGCGGCGTCCGAACACCACAGCCGGTCCGGCGGTGTCGCGGACCAGCGTGTGCCGCAGTACCGCTGTGGACTCGTAGGCGATCAGTACGCCGGCTTCTGCGGTGCCGGTGACCTCGCAGCTCTCGATTGTGGGTCGGCCGTGCTGGTACGCGTAAATGCCGCGCCGCCCGCAGTCGGTGACCTGGCAGTCGCGCAGGACGACGGCTGCGCCGAGACGGACGATGACGCCGTCCGCGGAGGCACCGGACACCTTGGTGTGCTCGATCTGCGCTGTGCAGTCCTCAAGGACCAGGCCGTGCTCGCCGCCGTCGATCTGGCAGTGCGACAGCGACACCTCGGCCGGACCGGCGACGAGTGCGACAGCGCCGAAGGTGGTTGTCAGCGTGCACCGTTCGGCGCGCAGGGTCCCGCCGTTCAGTTCTACGGCAGGCGCCTCGCCACCGCGGATGGTCAGCTCACGCAGTACGAGCCGTCCGCCCGAGGAGCGCAGTACGGGGCTCTGTGCGGAGCTGGCGTCGATGACCACCTCACCCGCGTCGGCGGTCAGGGTCACCGAACGGTCGGCGAGATCGATGGTCTCCCGGTAGACACCGGGAGCGATCGAGACGACGGCGCCGTCCGGAGCGTCGAGTACAGCGGCACCGATACTCGGGTAGGCGCCTGGGCGGTCCGGTGCCACCAGGAGCGTGCGGCTCATCGCGTACCCACCCAGCCGCGGTCGGCCGCCTTGACTCCGGCCTGGAACCTGCTCTGGGCGCCGAGACGCGCCATCATCTCGGAGACCATCCGGCGGACGGTGCGAACCGAGACACCCAACTGCGCGGCCGCTGACGCGTCGGTGCCGCCGTCACCGAGCAGTGAGAGCACTTCGCGTTCGCGGACCGTCAGGCCGGACGCGTCGCCCAAACCGGTCGGCTGACGCAACGGGGTGGCGGTGTGCCAGACACGCTCGAACAGTTCGGTCATGGCCCCGACAGCCGCGGCCAGCCGGAGGATGCTGACCGATCCGCGACCGGTCCGGTCGGCCGGCAGGGCTACGGTCGCCGCGTCCACGATCATGGCGCAGAGGGGGACTGTGGGCGCCGTACGGACCTGGGCTCCGTTGCGGCTCAGCTGCTGCAGCCGTCTCGACAGCATGGGGTCCGTGCGGGCGGCGTCCGGAACAAGAATGCGGTAACGGACGTGGGGAGCCAGCACAGCAGTACCCAGCTCGCGGAGACCGGCGATCGGGTCGGACAGCGCGGCGGTGGCCGGTGTACTGACCAGGACCTCACCGGCGGCCGACTTGAGCAGCCCCTCGAGCGTGCGCTGTGCGGCGGCCGGGCTGCCGGCCCAGTCCAGCGCACTGTTGCCGTCTCCGAGTGGCGCCGGGTGGCGGCGGGCGAACTCGCCGGCGATCTCGGCCGCGGCGACCCGGCTGCGTTCCAGGTCACGGGTGACGCGCGCGAGGTCGGCCTCGCGTTCGGCGAGCAGGGCGGTGAGGCTGAGCCGGGGGTTGAGCGGCCGTACGACGTCGCCCGCGCTGTCCCGGGCGAGTAGGCCGAGGCCGCTCAGGTGCTGGATCACTTCGCGGGTCGCGGCCTCGTCCAGCCCGAGCCGGTCGCCGAGCTCGGCCGGGGTCCACGAGGGCCGCTCGAGGACCACCAGGTAGGTGCGCTCGGCGGTCGCGTCGACGCCCAGGTGGGCGAGTCGCAGTCCGGTGGTGCGGACGTGCGGTGCGGATTTCACGGCTCGCGGGTAACGAGCCGCACGGGGGTACGAAGCGCCTTCGGAGGGCTCTGACTGGTACACGGGACACCTCGCTCGATTCGGTGAGTCGCCAGGACTCGGTCGGAACACCAGAACCATCGCGGGGCCCCGTCCAGTGGGGATCTTGCGGATGTCCACGCCTGGTACACCCGGTACAGCGGGTGTCCAGCGGGGCTCCAGCCACGCTCGATCAAGGGAGCGCAGCCAGGAACGCGGCCCGTTGCCGACCGGTCTGGTGGACCGCGGCCGGGCCTTGCGGGGCGTCGGCGTGGGCCACGACCAGGGCGTGGTCGAGGTCGCTCGACGTGGTGACGGTGACGGCGCCTGCCTGCTGCAGAGCGAGGTGCTGAGGTACGGCGTACATCCGGTAGCGGCCGGTGCCGAGGTCGAGTGCGTCCCACTCTTCGGAGACTTGCTTCGGGGTCAGCGAGGCGAGCAGGTTGGTGAGGTCGCCCGGGCCCAGCGGCTCGGCGCGGAGGCCCTGGCGGTGGAGGCGCTTGGTCAGCCGTCGGACTGTGTTGGACAGGAGAAGGTCCAGTTCGGTGTTTTCGCGGCGGTCGACGGAGCGGACTGCGGTGATCGCGATCCAGGCCCGGCCGGGGCGGCGGATCAGCTTGATGCGCAGGTCGGTGCGGTCCTCCACCAGATCGGCCGGCGCTGCGTCCGGCGGTACGTCGGTCTCTAGCAGCACCGTGACGCCGTCGGGCCGGATGACCGTGCCGGCGTCGACATCGCCGACTTCGAGCCGCCCGCGGTACGCCTCGACCGCCACGAAGCGCGGTCCACGCAGCAGGTAGCCGAGAGCCAGCCGGATCCACTGGAAGCACCACAACCCACGCCACCCGGTAGCCGTCACACCGATGACCCCGAGCACGACCAGTCCCGCGACCACATCCGTCGCCGGGCCTCGCCCCGCCAAGCCTGCCGCCACCCCGAGCGCGACCTCCCAGCAGACCAGCTGCGCCACCCCGACCTGCAGACGCGCACTTGGAGCAGGCGGCGTCGGCTGTGGCGCACTCGCCGGCACAGCACGCGGTCGGGCGGCAGCGCCCGACACCGGCGCACCGGCCGATCCGGCGGTCGCCGGGGCCGGCCGGTGCAACTGGGCAGGCACACGCGACGAGACGGCTGCGCCAGGCAAGGCGGAGGTGCCGGGCGAGGTGGTGGCGGTACGCGGTGGGGTGACTGTGGCGAGGACAGGACCCCCAGCGGACTGCGGTGTAGCTGGGAGGCTGGGGATGCCGGCGGCCGGGGTGGTTGGTGTTGGGGTCATGGGAGTGGGGTGAAGAGTTCGTTGTCGAGGTGTGGGCCTGTTGGTCGGCGGCGGGGGGTGGGGAGGGTGAACTGTGCGGGGGAGTCTTGGGCGGCGCGGCCTTGGAGGTCGGGCTGGACTCCGTTGCGACCTAGGGAGTCGTCCTGCCGGGAGCGTTTGCGTGCGCCGTTGCGGATCTCGTTCGAGCCGCCGCCCGAGGCGCCGGCCATCGGCGGTGCGATTGCCGGCGTCGACTTGGCGGCCGCTGCCGCGGCACGGGCAGTGCTGCCGGCCAACGCGGGCTCGCTCCCGGCCGCGATCCGTGCACCCGCCACCGCGGAGGCGGCGGCCGGTGTGGTCCGTAGAGAGCCCGCACCGAGTGTTCCGGCGAGGACTGCGCCCGGGAACCCGCCGGGCGACCCGCCCGGTGTCAGCGGGACACCGATCGACGGGTCGGGAACCGACGCCGGCACCGTTGCCGTCCCGCCGGCCAGCGTCGGCAGGTCCGGGTGGATCAGCGTGCCGGGCAGGTTCTCGTACCCGGGCAGCTTGTCCAGCGCATCCTGCGCGCTCCCAAGACTCCCCGACTGCGCCAGGCCCGAGATCGTCTGGACCAGACTGGCGCCCTTCGTCATCACGTCGAACAACTTGTCCGTCGCATCCAGCACGTCCGTCACGGACGCGGCAGTCACCGGCGACGACGGCATCGGTGCGCCGCCACCCGGTCCCTGCCAGCCCTGGGTCGGCGGCGGTACGGCGGTGGGCGCCTGCATGACGACACCGACCGCTTCCATCATCCCGGCGCCGACCTGCTGCAGACCGACCGCGACCTGCGCCGCGAACGGCCCGATGATCGGTACGCCGCTCAGCGCGACGGCGGTGTCGTACCCGCTCTGCAGCGCCGGCATCACCGCCTGAGCGGCGTTCAGCGCCGTCCCGCCGAGCCGCAACGCGGCGGACATCGCGCCGGTGTACGCGGCCCACTCGCCGAGCGACGCGAGACTGCCCACGACCTGCCCGTCGAATGCCACCTGCGACAGCGAGCCGATGCTCTGCGGCCAGGTGCCGATGACGCTGTTGGCGGCACCGAGGTCGCCGTGGGTCGCGAGCAGCTGCCCGCAGGCCGAGCCCCACATGTCGGCGCCCGCGTGCCACGGCTCGGCGCGCTGCCCGTAGAGCATCGTCGCCATCGCGTTCAGTTCCATCCCGAAGTACGCGCCCATCGTCGGCTCCCGTCAGTCCGTTGCCGTCGGCAACTCGTCGGCGAGCGCCCCGTGCGCGGCCGCGCTCGCGAGGTCGGTCGACTCGAACAGCCCTGCGATCGACAGCGCGCTGTCGATCAGCGACGCGATCCCGCTCGTCGCCTGCAGCGTGACCTGGCCGGTGTTCTCGACGCAGAAACGCACGTGCGCCTCGACCGTCGCGCTCTCCGGCATCGGGCCGGCGAGCGGCGGTGTCGCCTGGACCGTTCCGGAGACCGGAGTGACGGTCGACAGGGGCGCGAGCGCCGCGAACTGGCGCAGCTCGTCAGGCACCACGGTCAGCGTGCCGATGTCCATACTTCCTCCTCGGGTTCGTCGTGTGCACCACATCAGGGATCCGGGGGCGGCCCGGCGGCCCGACCGCATCAGGTCACCGGACGTCAGCTAGGGGCCGATCGGGGAGGTCGCCGCCTCGGGATCCAGCGCGTGACCGGCCGGCAGCCGGCTGACCAGCTCCGCGGGCAGCCGGATCACCGGCGGCCGGTCGTAGCCGAGAACGCCCAGTACGTCGCGACTCGCGAGCTGGTAGCGCCGTCCGAGATCGCTGACGAACGACAGCGCCCCGGATCCGGCCGGTTGACCGGACGACGCCATGGACTCCACGACGGCGCCCTGCCCGGGTGGTACGACGACCACGTCGGCCAACGGCAGACCGCCAGGCCCGCGCCCCGTGGTCACTCCGGCATCGCCGGCTGCAGGCAGCGATCCGGCCAGCGTGAAGCGTGGGCGGAACTCACCACCTCCGAACACCGCACACACCGAGTCCCCAGAGGACGCCGGGCGCGCGAACGTCGGCCGCGTCGCCGGCAGCGCCGAGTCCGTCGTCGGCGTGCCCATCCCACCCGCGACCTGTGCCACCACGGTCGGATCCAGCGCAACAGCCTCCGGCACGGACCCCGGGTAGGCCTTACGAGTCACCGGCGCAGCGCGCTGTACGTCGTACTGCAACGAGCTGATCGCCATCAACCGGTCCCGCTGCAGCAGGTAATACTGTCCTTGCCCGCTAGAGGTCTGTACGACGTACAGCGTGCCGATCCGCCCTGGACGCAACAGAGCCGACGGCGTACCCGCACCAGGGACGGAGATCGGTCCGAGCGGTGGACCGGACGGGACCAGGTCCAGCCAGACGGACGGGACCTGCAGCCACGCCTCGGTGTTCAGAGCAAGTGCCGCGGCGACTGTCGCCTGTTGCTGGATCAGGTGCCGGTAGCCGCGCCAGATCAGGTACCGCCGGCCATCCGGCCCGACGACCAGCAAGGACTCCGCCGCTGTGCCGGACTGCTCGGTTCCCACGAGCAGCACCGACCGTACGATCGGACTGCCCGACGAGTCGACCTCTGGCCGGCCACACAACGACCAGCCGCTCCCGAGCAGCCGGCTCTTGGACGGCAAGGAATCCGGTGCGTCCGGGATGCCCACCCGTTGGCCGCGCGGCACGCCGAGCAGAGACTTCGCGGAGACCATGAGCGGCGCGCTGTACTTGTTGGCCAGCAGCAACGCCGACACGTAGTTGGCCGCGGGATAGAGCACGCCGTCGCGGTACACGTACCGGGTCCCGGTCTCCTTCTCGACGATGACCCGGTCACCGCTCTGCCACGAGGTCTTGCCGCCGGGCGACAGTTGGCCGTAGACGCCTATCCCCGCCAGTACGAGAACCGCTAGCCCGATACCGACCAGCATCGCGACGATCCCGCGACGGAACGGCGGGAACTCGGGATCGGTCTCCCGCAGCAGCAAGGCATGTGTCATGCGCTGCTGTACGAACTGGTGTGACTGCAGTTGATCCCGCTTGGACGCCATCGGTCACCCGCCCAGCCCGCGCACGTACGCGTACAGTCCGAGCACCCACAGCACGACCGGCACGATCAGCAGCACCAGGACCAGCTCTGTCAGCTCGGCGTACCGACCCAGGTGAGCCCCTGGTTTGTGCCGCGTGTACCAGAGCCCGAGGAACGCGGAGACTGCTGCGAAGACCAGCAACGAGTACGGCGTCAACACCAGCAACCAGCCGAGGCCGAAGAGACCGGCGCCGATGAGACTGAGCCGATGCGCCACCACCGGCAGCAGCCGCGCCCGCAACAAGCAGACGCCGACGACTAACATCACCAGGATGCGTGCAGGCGTAGATGTCGAACGGGCGAGAACCGCTAGGCATCCGGCCAGCCCGACGGCCAGTCCGGCGAGCATGCCTGTGTAGATCGCCGCCGACCGCAGTACGGCGGCATACACCAGCCGACGTGGCGGTTGGGGAGCATCGGCGAGCAGATCCGCCGCGCTGGTGGGCAAAACGGGCTTGGGCAGCCGGCCGAGCCGCATCGCGAACGGCGAAGCCGTCGGGATCAACGCGACCGCTACGGCGCCGACGACGGCCGCGGAGCGGGTCCCGTCCAGCCCGCCACCCAACCAGCCGGCTGCCACCGCGAGCACTCCGGCAGTCACCGAGGCGACGAAGACGGCGGTGTGCCGGGCGATCCCGACGTACCCGAGCAAGCCGAACAACAGCAGCACAGCACCGCCCGCGGTCAGCTGTGGTGCGCCGACCAACGTTGCGCCAGGCAACAATGCTCCACCGGTGAACGCGAGCACCAACGACATCGCGCCGGCCAACGCAGCGGCGGCCGCGTCGCCAACAGCCCGTGACAGGACCACACCGACCGCCATCAACACTGCTGCGACGATCAGCGCGAAGAACGCTACGTCGTCCGACGATTGCCCGCCGCGCAACTGGATGACGAGCGTGGTGAGCAGTGCGATCGCTCCGGCGATCAGCCCGCACCAGCGGGTCGCGCCGGCAGTCCATGCCCGGCCGCCGGCCCGTGCGTCGGTGGCGATCGCGTCCACCAGGTCGTCGTACTCCAGCTCCGGCCAGTGCTGGTGTGCCGGTGCGAGATGCAGGACCTCGCCGTCCCGGACCTCCTGCGCGGCGAGGTCCCGGTGTGTCTGCAGCGCCTCACCGTCGGGGCGACGCAGGATCCAGCCGCCCTGCAGTGCGCCGAGGTCGGCGAGGTCGTCACCGGCGTGCCGCAGGATGCCGGGCAGCACCTCGGCCACCGTCGACCGCTCGGGAAGTGCCAGGTCGATGCGGCGTTCGGGTGCGTCGATGGTGACCTTGACCAGTCCACGAATGCTCACGTCCGTCACCGTGACACGCGGCAACCGGCGCCAGCCGTGTGCTTGCAGCTTGCGGCCAGTCAGCTAGTGGCCGCAGCCGGCTGTACGGCGTTGCGGCGACCTAACGTCCTGGAGCATGTCGACAGTCATCGTCAGCAGGCCGCCGCGGCGCGACGGACCGGCGTTGCCGAGCGGCGACGTCACCTTGGACCCGCCGCCGGCGTTGCCGGTGCCCGCGGGCCGGCAGCTGTCGCAGTACGTGATGATGGTGCCGATGCTCGCGGGCGGTGCCGCGATGGCGTTGATGTACTCGACGCTCGGCGGTGGCGGCAAGATGAGCTACATCGTCGGCGGCCTGTTCGGACTGTCCGCACTGGGCATGGCAGCGGTCGCCTTCGCCGGACAGGGCGCACCGCGCCGCGAGATGGCCAGGGCGCGTCGTGGCTACCTGCGGCACCTTTCCCAGCAGCGCATCCGCGCCAGGCGGTCCGTCGCCCAGCAACGCACGGCGTTGTCGTACCTGCATCCCGATCCCACCCAGCTGTGGACGCTCGTCGAGAGCTACCGGCTCTGGGAGCGCCGCCGCAACGACGCCGACTTCGCGATCGTCCGTGTCGGCACCGGTGCCCAACCGCTCGCCACTCCGGTTGCCCCGCCCGACACAGCCCCACTGGAAGAGCTGGAGCCGTTGTCCGCGGGGGCCCTGCGCCGTTTCATCACGACGTACTCGTCGGTCCCGGGGCTGCCCGTGGCGATGGCGTTGCGCGGCTTCGCACGCGTGTACGTCGAGGGTGAGCCGGATCGTGTCCGTGGCCTGGCCCGGGCACTGCTGGCGCAGCTGGCGACCTTCCACTCGCCGGACGACCTACTGATCACAGCTGTGGTCGGTCCGGACACCAGAGCGGAGTGGGAGTGGCTGAAGTGGCTGCCGCACGCGCACCATCCCGAGAAAGCTGATGCGCTCGGGCCGATCCGGCTGATCAGCAAGAGCGTTCCGGATCTGGAGTCGGTGCTGGACGACCTGCTCGCACAGCGACCGCGCTTCGACCCGACAGCGACCGGCCGCGTCGACGGTCCGCATGTCGTAGTACTGATCGACGGCGGCGACGTCGCCGGCTCCGACCACCTGATGACAGGCAGCGGTGTGGAAGGCGTCAGTGTCATCGACCTGACCACCCAGCCGCCCAGGCTGCTCGATCGCTCCAGCGTGCTGCTGGACGTCGCCGACGACGGCGTCTTGACGAGCGTCACCACGGACGGCGAGTCCGAGGTCGGTACGGCAGACCGCTTCACTGTCCAGGACGCGGAAGCCCTCGCCCGCCGTCTGGCACCGCTACGGCTGTCGGCGGGAACCGACGGCGACGAGAGCTTCGCGTCCGCCTTCGGCCTGACGGACCTGCTCGGCCTGGGCGACCCTTACACCTTCGACCCGGCGCGGCACTGGGGACCGAGGCCGAACCGGGACCGACTCCGCGTGCGCTTCGGAGTCACCGCGGACGGAACACCGGTCGAGCTCGACCTCAAGGAGTCGGCCCAGGACGGCATGGGGCCGCACGGACTGCTGATCGGTGCGACCGGCTCCGGCAAGAGCGAGCTGCTCCGGACGCTGGTGCTCGCGCTTGCCGCGACGCACCCGTCCGACAGCCTGAACTTCGCGCTCGTCGACTTCAAGGGCGGTGCCACGTTCACCAAGCTGGACCGGCTGCCGCACACCAGCGCCGTGATCACGAACCTCAGTGAGGAACTCGCGCTCGTCGACCGGATGTCCGACGCGATCGGCGGTGAGCTCATCCGCCGCCAGGAGCTGCTCCGGCGGGCCGGCAACTACGAGTCCGTCCGCGAGTACGAGCTCGCCAGGGCCGCCGGCGCCGACCTGCCCGAGGTACCGACGCTTCTGGTGATCTGCGACGAGTTCTCCGAGCTCCTGTCCGCCAAGCCCGACTTCATCGACATGTTCAACCAGATCGGTCGGCTCGGCCGGGCGCTCGGCGTCCATCTGCTGCTGGCCAGCCAGAAACTCGAGGAGGGCCGGCTGCGCGGGCTGGACGCGCACCTGTCGTACCGGATCGGTCTGCGGACGTTTTCCGCGATGGACAGCCGGGTGGTGCTCGGCATCCCGGACGCGTACGAGCTGCCCAGGGCGCCCGGGCACGGGTTCCTGCAGATCGGCACCGAGACGCTGGTCCGGTTCCGATCCGCGTACGTGTCTGGTGTGCACCGCGCTGCCGTCAGCTCGACCGCCGGAAACGATGTGGCTGACGACGTGTCCGAGTACACCAGTGCGTACGTGTCGATTCCGGCCGCGACGATCGACCCGGACGAGCAGCCCGAAGAGGACGGTGTCGGCGACAAGCTGCTCGACATTCTCGTCGATCGTCTGCAGAACAAGGGCAAACCGGCCCACCAGATCTGGTTGCCACCACTGGACGACCCGCCGGCCCTGACCAGCCTGCTGCCGGCGCTGACCGTCGACCCCGAGCGTGGCCTCACGGTCGCCGCCGCCAGGGCGCGCGGAGCCCTGCGCGTACCGATCGGCCTGATCGACAAACCGCTCGAGCAGCGGCGCGATCCGTTCGTCGTCGACCTCTCGGCCGGCGCCGGGCATGCTGTGGTGGTTGGCGGTCCCCGGAGCGGCAAGAGCACCGCGATCCGCACGGTGGTCTCGGCGCTGGCGCTGACCCATACGCCCCGCGAGGTGCAGTTCTACTGCCTCGACTTCGGCGGCGGATCACTCGCCGCGCTGCGCGAGTTCCCGCACGTCGGCGGCGTGGCAGCCCGCCTGGACGCGGGCGCCGTACGCCGGACGGTCGCCGAGGTCCACCAGGTGCTGGCCGCCCGGGAGCGCCACTTCGCGGACAACGGTGTGGAAAGCATGGCGTCGTACCGCGAACGGCGCGCGGCCGGTGAGTTCGCGCGCGACCCATGGGGCGACGTCTTCCTCGTCGTGGACGGCTGGCCGGTCCTGCGGTCGGACTTCGAGGAACTGGAGACGACGATCGCGGAGATCGCCGGCCGCGGCCTCGCGTACGGCGTGCACGTGATCGCGAGCTGCTCGCGCTGGTTCGACCTGCGCGGCACGATCCGCGACCTGTTCGGCACCCGCGTCGAGCTCCGGCTCGGCGACCCGTCCGACTCGATCCTTGACCGACGGGCCGCGATGAGCGTACCGACCGACAGCCCCGGCCGCGGCCTCGCCGACAAGGCGCACCACTTCGTCGTGGCCACCCCGGACGCGGACCTGGGACCCCAACTCACCGCCGCGTGGCCGGTCTCGGGTGCACCCCGCGTCCGGCTGCTCCCGCTGCAGTTGTCCGCCGAGCAGCTGAGTGTCGTGGTCAGCCGGCATCAGGGACCGGCGACCGGATTGCCCATCGGGTTGTCCGAGCGCGACCTCGGACCGGCGTACGTCGATCTCGACGCCGACCCGCATTTCCTGCTGTTCGGGGACACCGAGACGGGGAAGACCGGGTTCCTGCGCTGGGTCGCGCGATCGATCGCCGAGCGCCGGCGACCGGACGAGGCGCGGATCATCCTGGTCGACTACCGGCGCTCCTTGACCGTCGACGCCGAGCACGTGATGGGAACCTTTACGGATCCGCGCGGTGTCGAGGCGATGGTCGCGGACCTGGTTCCGGTCCTCGACCGCAGGTTGTCCGGCGAGTGGACCGGGCCGCAGATCCATGTCCTGGTGGACGACTACGACCTCGTCGCCGGCACTACCGCGAACCCGCTGTCCGGTCTCGTCGACTACCTCGCCCAGGGCCGCGACATCGGCCTGCACCTGGTCGTCGCCCGCCGCACCGGCGGCGCGGGCCGGGCGATCTTCGAGCCGCTGATCGCGCGGCTTCGCGACCTCGGGACGCCGGGCCTCCTGATGAGCGGCGACAAGTCCGAGGGTCCGCTGCTCGGCGCCACGAAACCGCAGTCGCTCCCGCCCGGCCGCGGTGTGCACGTCGACCGCCGCGGCAACCCCGACCTCATCCATCTCGTGAACTGTCCGGCAACGGAGGAAACCGTATGAGCCTGCTGTTCGACACCGACGAAGTCAGCAACTTCCGCGACAAGCTGCCGCCGGCGGACTTCACCGAGGTCGCCGGACTGATCAAGGACGGCGCGAACCTGGCCGGCCGGATGGAGGAGAGCCAGACCATCCAGCGGATCCATCTGGCGTTGCTGCACGAGCTCGAGTCCTTCGGCACCGACGTCCCGCTGGGGGTCGAGGCGCTGCGGCAGTTCGCCGATCACGTCATCGGCACCTACACGGGCGTGGACGGCGACAACGCGGCCCGCGAACGGGCTGTCAACGAGACCTTCCGCCATGTCGAGTCGTACCTCGCGCAGGACGTCTCGCCGTTGTTCCCGAAGCTCCCCGACCCCGCACCGAAGTAGCAGAGGCGGCCGACATGGACTACAGCAAGCTGAACGCCGCGGAGCTCAACGACATCGTCGCGGCCGAGCATCCCGACGCCTGGGGCGCCGCGGCGAAGGCCTGGGGAAAGACGGCGGTGCTCGCGAACAACGTCGAGGCGGGGATCTCGTCGGCGAGCGGCGAGATCACGGTCTGGCGACAGAGCAACGACTCGGCGGCGCAGGCGGCCTTCGACCAGCGCATCAACCGCGACCTCGACGTCCTACGGCGCTGGAACCAGTTCGGCGTGATCGTGATGCTGCGGCTGCAGGCCGTCGCCAGTGTGCTGGGTGCGGCCCAGCCGGCGATCCGGGGTTTCGCCGACGCGCGCGCCGAGCAGGTCAGGATCCGGGACGCCGCGGCGGACGACGTCGATGCACGCAACCGCGCCACCCAGGAGATCGACCGTCTCGACGACCTCGCCCGCGGCCGGATGCAACTGGTCGCACAGTTGATGAGGGAATCGCTGACCGACAAGGACCCGGAACGCCCCGGTCGCTGGGTCGGACCGCGAGCCGCTCCGGGAGGCCCGGGCAATCCCGGGGTGGATGACGGATCGCAAGCTCCAGGTGCTCAGGGACCCGGCGTGGACTCCGGAGGCGGCGGGGCGGCGCCCGGGGATCCGGACGCGGGGACGCCGGAGCAGCCGTCGTCGCCGAAGACCCCGGAGGCGAAGGAACCGGAGGCGAAGGATCCGGTGGAGGAAGCCGGCAAACTCATCGACGTCATCGGCAAGGGCATCGACCTGACCGGAAAGGTTCCGGAGAACCTCGACAAGTGGCTGACGCTCGCCCAGCATGCGAAGGATCTGCTCGGCGCTGACACGCCGTCCACCTCGACCCCGGATAGCCTCGTGCCGCAGGGCCTACCCACCGACGAGCCTGCCCTGGCGGGTGGCGCCGGCACGGAGCCGATTCTCAACCCGACCCACTACCCGCCGTCCACTCCGCACAGCGGTGGCTTGGGAAACAGCGGTCTGGGTTCGATCGGCATGCCCCTCGGCGGCGGCGGTGGGGGCGGGTACACCGGCCTGCCCAGCGGTACGACGGATCGCGGGACGCAGTCGTTGCGCTCAGCAACCACCGCCGGAGGTGCCGGCGCCGAGCCCACGCTGAGCGGCAAGACCGCGACCACTGGCGCCACCGGCACACAGTCGAGCACTCCACCGATGTACCCGCCGATGAACGGCGCGGGCGCCGGCGCCCCCGCCGCTCGCGGAGAGATCCGCCCGGGAGCGGCAGCGGCGAAGTCGGGGTTCACGGTGCCGACCGAGTCCACCGCGTCCGAGCGGCTGCGCCGCCAAGGAGTGCAGTCCGACCTGCAGGGCCGGACGAACGGCGAACAACGGACTCCGTCCGGAGCGCCTCCGCCACACCGGCGCAGGAGCTCCGCGCGCCCCCGTCGTACCGCCGTCGACGACGTGCTCGACGAAGAGCTGTGGAAGCTCTGACGGCACAAGAGGCCATTCCGTGGCCGCATCCGGAACGCGTCCGGAGGACGCGGGACCGGGACCTAGCGTGACATCGACCGGTGATCACGCGCCGGCAACCAGCGAGGAGGAAACACCATGGCCGGTGTGGAGACCGAACTCCAGCGAATGCAACGAACGGCCCACGAGGCCGCCACGATCGGCGACAACCTGAAGGCGGTGATGACAGCGCTCGACAACGCGATGGGCGGCCTCACCCCGATGGACGGACAGATCAAGAACGTCTTCTGGCAGGGACACAGCAACCATCTCGAGGCGGTCGGCAGGCTCTGCACGAAGCTGCACCAGATGTCCGACGGCATCACCACCTCGAAGACCGGCTACGAGTCCGAGGACACCGGCAGCCAGGCCGCGTTCCACCAGTTGGGTGCGTCCGGCGGCTCCGTCCTCGACGTCACCAAGCTCTAGACAGGCTCCAGGAGGGATGCCGTCATGATGATCAACTACCCGGGCTCCGCGATGATGCAGGGCTCCGTCGACATGGGCACCGCGAACCGGAAGGTGACCGAGCTGCAGAGCCAGTTCCAGACCGCCATGCAGGCGCTGCTGTCGGCCTGGCGCAGTGAGGCCGGTTCGCCGCAGCTGCAGCAAGTACAGCAGTTGTGGACGCAGGCCAACGAGGAGATCAACCTCATCCTCGGCCGCCGGGGCAGCGCCCTCGAGGACGCCTGGATTCGGATGGCGCGCGCCGACAGGTCGGCCGCGACCGCGCTCGACGTCTGACACAACCACCGGAGCCCGGCCCCGATACTTCTCGGGGCCGGGCTCCTGTCGTCGTCTCAGTCGGCTCGCCATCCGCGGCGGCGGCCGAGAGGTACGACGATCGCTCCGACGACCAGCAGCAACGCGGCAACCCCTGCCAGCACAGCGATCCGGCGGCTTTGCTGATCCGCGGCGTGCCGCACGACGGTACGCCGCTCCGCCACGGGATCCACCTTCACAGGTTTCACGGGCGGCAGCGCCGCGGGGCGCGTGGTGCCCACAACGTCCTGGACGGCGCGGTACGGGTTCACCACGCCGGCGCCGTACTGATCGGCCGGGCCGGGCGCCGGTGTCGCGGTGGCGATCAACCGGCCCGCGACCTGGGCCGCGGACAAGTGCGGATCTGCTGCTCTGACCAGGGCCGCCGTACCGCTGACGAAGCCGGTCGCGAAGCTCGTGCCGTCGTAATAGCGGTGTCCGCGAACGCGGGTTGCCGCCAGTACGCCGCCGCCGGGCGCCGAGATGTCGACGTACGACCCCACCTGCGAACCGGACAGCCGCGAGCCGTCGATCGTCGTCGCGCCGACGCCGAGGACACCTGGGTACGCCGCCGGGTACGTGACGGGATCCGGTCCTTGCTGGTTGTGGGCGTTACCGGCCGCGGCGACGATCAGGGCGTCATGCCGTTGGGCGTACCGCACGGCGTCGCGGACCGGCTTCTGGTCCACGTACAGCGACAGCGAGATGTTGACGACGGTCGCGCCGGCGTCGACGGCGTACCGGATCGCGCCGGCGAACACGGTCGCGTCGACGGCCGCGCCCTGCTGTTCGCTCGCGTCGCGTTCGCTGACCCGGATCGGGAGGATCCGCGCACCGGGCGCGATGCCGCGGAAGCCGATCCCGGCCACCGGTCGCGCGGCAATGATGCTCGCGACCGCCGTGCCGTGCGAGACACAGTCGAAGTTCGCGCGCTTGTCACCCGGCGTCAGGACGTCCTTGCCCGGCAGCACTGCGCCCGGCTCGGCGAGCTGCGGGTGGTCCGCGTCCACGCCGGAGTCGATCACCGCGACCGTCACGCCGTGGCCGGTGCTGATCGGCCAGGCGCGTTCCGGCGCGAGCCAGGTAGTTGCCCATGGCATCTTGGTGATCGTCGGTCCGCCGGCCTCCGCGGATTGGCACTGCCCGGCCGGCGGCCCGGCCCACGCCGGTGTCGCCGTGGCGGCGAGCGTTCCCAGGACGGCGGTCGCCGCTGCTGCTCTGACAGTCATCACGCTCCGGACCGTACGGCGCGGCCCGATCGTGACACGGGTTCTGACCCCTTGTGGCCAACGACTGACCATGTTGCCGCCGACACCTCACCCTGGTGACTCGGAGGTGTCGATCATGGACGTGTCGAAGCTCAACCTCGACAAGGAGCTGGCCGCACTCGGCCTGGACAGCGGGCTGGAGCGGCTGACCGCGGCAGCGGCTGCGCTCGATCGTGCCTTCGACGAGATCGTCGCGACCGCCGTCTCGCCCGACCGGCTGGTCAAGGTGACCGTGACCGGGCGCGGCGACGTACGGGAGCTGGAGTTCGACCGCGGCATCTACCGCACCGAGAGTCCCCAGGCGCTGGCCGCGACCATCCTCGCGACCCTCGGCCAGGCGCACGCCGCGGCGGCCGCCAAGATGCAGGCCGCGTACGAATCCTTCCAGGAGGACCTCGATGACTGACCGGATCCAGGTCGACCTCAACGGCGTGGACAGCGCGGCGGAGGCGTGCCGCCAGGCCGGCGGCGACGCCCGCGCGAAGCTGACCGGTCTGATGCTCGGGCTGACGCAACAGGCGATCGAGAGCGCGGCGGGTCACGACGACTACGGCAAGCAGATCACGGACGGCTGGACCAACAGCGGAGCAGCGCAGTTCCCCGACGGAGCCAAGTCGATCGAGGCCGAGCTGCTCGGCCGCGGCTACCAGATGACCGCCTGCGCCGACCGGACCGAAGCGACCGACTCGGACTCGGCCCAGCAGGTGCGGGCAACGGATGTCGGGCTGGCGCGCGTCGGGGACCACTGGGAACCAGCCCCGCAGAGCGCGGAGTAGCCGCCGTGGGCTTCCATCTGCCGGGATGGCTGAAGGCGATCCTGGAGGGCGGGTACGAGCCGCAGGCCGACGAGGACAAGCTCTACGCGCTGGCAGACCAGTACGACGTGTGCGCGGCGTACCTCACAGGTGAACTGTCGGCGGCGATCCAGGCGGCCGGCAACGGCTTCGGTGCGGCGTACCAGGGCGAGGCCGGGAGCGCGCTGAGCGAGTACCTGCGTCGGTATGCGACCGACGCCAATGCCGGCGGTCCCGTCGCGATGGCGGACGACGTCAAGCACGTCGCGGAGTTCCTCCGGACGATGGGCGACACGATCCTGCGGACCAAGCGCGAGCTGCTGATCATCGGCATCGTCAGCTGGATCACGATCCTGGCAGGACTCGGGCCGGTGATGGGGACGCTGATCCGCAAGCTCGGGCAGGAAGGCGTCAAACGGCTGCTGCTCCAGTTGCTGAAGAAGCTGGTGAACCGGGAAGCGAAGAAGCTGCAGGCGCGGATGGTCGGCGAGATGGTGGCGAACGCGGCGCAGCAGACCAGCAAGTTCGTGTTCAGCCGGCAGATGGTGCCGAAGGTGCTCGGGCTGGTCGGCGCGGAGGTGGCCGACGAGGTCATTCCGCACACGTTGGCCGGCTGGTGGGGCGAGGCGACCGGTCATGACCGGCGGTTGGTCGTCGACGGCAACGGCCGGCCCGTGAAAGATGCCGACGGCAACTTCGTCACCACGCACGACTGGGACTGGCGGGGTACGGCGATGACCACGGTCGGCGCGGTGGTCGGCGTACCGCTGTCGCACGGGGTCGGGGCCGGGCTCGCGAAGGTGCCGGGGCTCGGGAAGATCGGCCGTACGTTCGTCAACAACGCGATCACGTCGCCGCTGTCGAGCTCGCTGACCGCCCTGGGATTCGGCGAGGGCTGGCACAACCCGACCCTGCAGGAGGCCTGGCTGGCCGGCGCCCACGGCGCGGTGCGCAACTCCACGCCGAGCGATGTACACGGCCCATTGGAGTCGATCGGCGAGAAGGCCGGTGAGTACATCGGCAACAAGATCATCTCCGCGGTCCCCGGCGGCCATCCACCCGGCGGCGGCGGCCCTGACGGCGGCGGCCAACTCCAGTCCCCGCCAGCCGGCCAGACCACCCCCGCGAACGGCGCCCAGGACCTCGGCCAGGCTTCCAGTCAGAACACCGCCCAGAACGCAACGCAGAGCTCAACCCAGCAGACGCTGGCCCCGGTCGGCGCAGGCCTCGGCCAGACGACCACAAGCACCACCACGGCCGGTCGCCCAGCCCAGCCGGGTACGTCGTCCCCAACCAGCACCCAGCAATCCCGCGCGGACCAAGAGACCGCCGTACGCCGGAACCCAGCCACCCAACCCAGCGACACCGACCCCAACGACACCACAGACGAACAACTCACCACCCCCGACCAAACAGCCCAAGCCCCCGGCTCCAACGAGACCACCCCGGCCGACCACACCGCGCAGGCCCAGGCCGGGCAGGCGGATGCGACGGCGCGGGCGCAGGCCGGGCACGCTAACGCAACCCCGCAAGGTCAGACCGCCCAACCCAACGCGACCCCGCACACCCAGACGGCGCAGGCTGACGCGACCTCGCAAGGCCAGACCACGCAAGGCGATGCGACCCCGCGTGCCCAGACCGCGGTCGCCGACGCGACCGCTCAGGCGTCGCCGAGGGGCCCCGGCGCGCATGGGAGTTCGACGCCGCAAGCCGTCTCCGGCACACCGGACACGAAGCAGACCGCAGCGTCCTCCCACCAGGAGTCCTCGCACCCGACCACCCAGACCCTGGACGGGCGAGTACTCGCAGGCTCGCCCGCCGGGACGGTCTCCGCGACGCCTGTCATCCGCCGAGGCGCGCCGAGGCTCGACCCGGCCGGCCGGCCTCGCCGATCGCGCCCGGGCGAGGTCTTCGCGGATACCCGCCGCGGCGGCGCGCATCCGCACGTTCCCGGCGGATCGAGCCGGGTTTCCGTTGCAGACGACAACCACTTCCTGTACGGCGATCGCCGCGTGACCCCGCACGAGCTCGCGTCCCTCGCTCGCACCGCCAACCACGAGATCGTCACCGACGCACTGACTCCCGCCGCGGCCGCCTTGGCGCAGAAGCTCGCCGACATCACCGGGCAGGACGTCGTCCTGCGCTCTTCCGACGACACGCAGGTGCTCACCCCGGCCGACGATCCCGCCCTGCGCCCGGACGGTGTCGTCGTCCTCGAGGACGGCAAGCTCATCCGCAAACCCCGCGCGAACTCGGCGTACGGCATCGAGCTCGAGATCACCGAGGACAACCTCGGTACCTGCCTCGGCGCCGGCCGCTCGAAGACCGCGTTCGCGTTCTACGACAAGGTCGTCCTGGTCGCCCACCCCGGCGTGTCCCTTGCCGCCGAAGTGGCGCAGACCAACCACCTCCGCAGCCTCCCCGGCGGCGAGCACGTCATAGCCCCGATCCACCAGGTCACCACCCTCTTCGGCCGCGATGCGATTGTCGTCGACCGGTACGCGACCACCAGTCACGAAGTCCTCGACGAAGAAGCCCCGGACCCCGACTCCCGCATACCCGGACTGCCCACCCAGGCCACCCTCGAAAGTCTCCAGGCCCTCCACACCTTCGCCGTCGAGAACCACGTCCTCCCCGGCGACCTCCAGTTCGCCATCACCCACGACGGCCGGTTCCACGCATACGACATAGCCGGCACCCGCCAGATCACCGGCCCCAACGACCCCGCCCTCACCACCCTCAACACCTGGCTAACCTGGGCCGCCTCCCAACTGACCACCCCCACCACCCCCACCGCCGGCACCCTGGCCTCGGGTACGCCGGCCTCCGGCACGCCCGCCCCAAAGGCGTCGGCGGCGAAGAAGGTGCCGCCGCGGATCATCCGGCGGTCGAAGGCGGCGGAGGCGGAGGGCGAAGGTCGGGCACGACGCAGGCGACCGGACGAGGCCCGCACTGCGGACGGGGCGCGGCCTGCGGACGGGGCGCACCCTGCGGGCGGGATGCGGGTTGGGGAGGTTCAGGGGGTTGTGGACGGCGTGTTGCGGCGGATGCGGTTGCCGCGTGGGCTGCCGGTGAAGGTCGTTGTCGGCGCGAACAACGGCGTACTGGTGGAGGAGTACGGCATCGAGCCCGCCGCCGGTCCGCGGCCCGCGTACTTCCGGCTGGAGAACGGGACCGGTGTCGTCTACCTGTCCGCCTATGACCACCTGTCGGCCGAAGACGTGGCGGCGTCGGTCTGGCATGAGGTGGTCGGCCACTTCGGTTGGCGGCTGTTCAGTCCGGAGACACGCAGTGAAGTGCTCGCCGCGGTGCACGAGCTCCGTGGCCTCGACCCCGAACTCTCGGCCGAGATCGACGAGTTGTACCCCGACCAGCCCGTGGAGGTCCGGGACGAGGAGTTCCTCGCGGCGCTCGCGGAGGACGGCGTACCCGGTCGTCTGAGGCAGGCCTGGAACCACCTGCTGTCCACCCGTCTCGGCGATGCCTTCCTCCGCATCGGTGCCATCAGCAACGAAACCCTCGAACGCGCCCGCCGCGACCACCACCTGGAGCCGCTGCACACGATCCTTCGCTCCCTGGTCAGGGCCATCCGCCGGGGCCGCCCGGTCCACGATTCCCTGGTCGCGCCGCGATCCCGCACGTCCCGTCCCGGGCCGAACATCTCGCGGATCCGCCCCGCCCAGCAGAATCGGTACGACGGCGGTGGGCTGCCCGCGTTCACCAGCGGTGTCGTCGAGTCGGCGTACGACGACCTGCTCGAAGGCTCGCTCGACGAACGTGCACTCGCCGCAGCGCTTCCGGGCGCGCCGGGCAGCAAGGTCAAGCGATTCCTCGTCAGCGACGCGGATGAGCGGCATTTCGTAATCGAGGGTGCGCGGCTCAGTCCGCACCACCTCGCGGTGATGACCGACCTCTACCGGAACGTGTCGATCGTCCTCGACACCAGTACGCCGCAGGCCGCGGACCTGGCACAGCAGCTCGCCGACATCATGGGCGTCGACATCGTCGTCCGTACGCCGGACGGCTGGCAGAGCCTGCGCCCGCGGACGATGCCGCATCAAGAGGGCACGGTCGAGTTCGGCCCCGACGACACGCTGATCTTGCGTACGCCGGACAACCCCGACGGCGTACCGATCGACGACCTCGAGCCGCATCTCGGCCGCCTGCTCGGCGTCGGTGGGTCCAAAGCGGCCTTCGCGTTCTACGACAAGGTCGTGCTGATCGCGCTCCCGACGATCGAGGTGTCGTTCTTCAAGCAGCTCCGCCGGACGCTCGACCTGCTCACCAAACCCGGCGCGGCCGATGTCGTCGCGCCGGTCCGGTACACCACTGTCTTCGAACGCGACGCGTTCGTCGCCGACCGCTTCCCGACCATCAGTCGCGACATCTGGGCGAGCATCCCGGACTTCCACGGGCCGCAGGTGCTCCGTCCGACGCAGGCGACTCTCGACAGCCTGCTGGCGATCCGTGCGTTCTTCGTTGCGAACAACCTGGTCATCACCGACCTCCAGTTCGGGATTGACCCGGACGGTCGGTTCTGGGCGTACGACGTCGGCCGCGTCCGACCGTTGCCGTCCACGACTCCGCCGGCTGTTCCCGGCGGTGTGAACCTCGCCGTTTTCAGCCGCGCCGGGTCGAACCCGCTCGAGGTCGTCGACGCGTGGATCGCGTGGGCGGCCGACGGTCTCGGCGCCGAACGGATCTTCACCCCGCCGGTCGCCGTGCGCGGCGCCCCACCCCTCAACGAGAACCTCGAGCCCCCGTCGTACGACTGGACCACGGCGACGCACCTCACACCGGATGAGCTCTCCGCGCCGCCGGACGGCGGCGGCATCCGCCGAACCGCCGACCAGTTGGTGAAGCTCTACCCCGACACCCCCGAAGCACGCGACCGCGCCGTCGCCGAGCTCAAGCGCGCCCACCTCGCGGCACGTACCGGCTACGGCCCGGCGCCCCGAGGCCTGGTCACAGCGGAGCTCGACGGCACCCAGTACGTCGGCCTCGCAACAGACGCCGTCGACGGAGGCTCCATCACCACGCCGGGTGACGGGCGGTCGGCTGATCTTGAGGGCGCTGCGCTGAGCGGTGGTCCGGGTGTTCGGGCGGAGGCTGTTCGTTGGCGGCGGGTGGTGACGCTCGATACTGTGCTGCAGCTTCACGACTACGTTCGTCGGTTGGTTGCTCTTGGCCACCAACCGCCCGCCGATCTGCGTGGGTTCGTGGACGAGCGGGGCATCTTCCGTCCCGTCGAGTTCGCTGCTGTGGTCCCTGGCGGCCTGCTGCTCGGTGACGAGCTTTTGGCGGCTGCGATCGAGAATGTGAAGCGCGCGGCCGGCAATCACGACTCCGGTCGGGCCCGTCGCGTTTCCGGGCCGCGCGGCGACGACGCTGTCGCGGAGGTGTTCGGGCAGGTGCCGTCGTACCGGCGGTTGACGCTCGAGGAGCAGCGTCGGATGGTGACCGTCGTCGAAGCGGTCACCGGGAACGACGCGGTGCTGCTCGACGGGCTCAGGCCTGTGCTGACCAGTCCGGGGTTTCGGGCGCTCGGCCCTGACGCGTTGAAGGCGGAGGTCGAGAGTTGGGTCGGGCTCGAGTATGCGGACGTGTTCAGCAAGGGCGTCGAGTTCGATGCCGAGGTAACCGGGGCGCCGCAGGTGCCGGACGCACTAACAACCCGGCCGGCGGACTGGGCCGAAGCCACCGATCTCGGTGAGCTGCCGGCGTCGTTGCCGCGGATGAGCAGTGCCGGGGAGGCCGGGTCCGTCGCGCGGCTCGGCCCTCACTCCGGCGTCTATCTGATCGAGCGACCTGACGGCAGCGAGTGGGTCGTGAAGCTCTGGCCCGACGGGAGCCGGTACCGGGCGCAGGCGATCGCAGAGTACGAAGGCCTGCACGGCGCCGCCGCAACGGGTTACGGACCGACGCCGTACGGCTTGGTCCGGGCGACGATCGCCGGGCAGGACTACGCCGGTGTCGCAATGGCTCAGGCCCCGGGCGGCTTCATCGGTACGAGTGCTGTCGACCCCGCGGAGACCGAGCAGTGGCGTGCGGCTGTCACCTTCGACACCGTTCGCCAGTACGACCAGTACCTCCAACGGCTGCTGGACGCCGGCTACTACGTCCGGACCGACCTGCAGGTCTTTGTCGACGGCGACGGGAACCTCCGGCCGATCGACTTCGAGTTCGTCGCCGCGCTCCCGGCGGACGCGGCGGCTCGTCGTACGGCGATCGAGAGTCACGGGACCGGGTCGTTCATCGGCCGCGCCGTACGGCGTCAACTGCTCGAAGCGGCCGTCGCCAACGCGAGACGGCAGCAGGGCGACAGGTCACTGCTGGCTGCGACAGACGCAGTCGTCGCGGACCTCCTGCCCCTCCAGGAGCGGGAAACGATCGCCAGAGAAGCGTTCGGCCGATTGAAGCTGCCGAAGCATGTCCTGGACAGGATCGAATTGGTCACGCCACCGACCCAGGACGCGTTCTACCAGCGATATTGCCAGGTCGAGCGCATCACGGAACTGCGCAGGGGCCATTTCCAGCCGAATCCGGACGGCAGCGCGGAGTTGGTGATCACCCTCGACGCCAACCCGACGTGCGCCGCGATCATGGAAACCGTCCTGCACGAAGCTGCGCATCTCGTCTTCGCCGCGTCGAGCCCGGCGGAACAACTCCAGCTGCAGAACGACATCGACCGGATCCCAAGCACACCGCTCGTCCGGCAGTGGCGGCAGGAGATCACCGAGCTGTACGCCGGGGCGTCCCGCCACCTGGTCAACGAGGAGTTGCTCGCGAGAGCGTACGCGCACATCGTCGAGGAGTTCGGCGACGTGCCGTCGGCGGTACGGACCTGGCTCGACGGCGTCGTCACCGGGACCTTCGGCCGGATCTGCGTCCGTCTCGGTCTGGTCAGTCCCGAGGCTCTGCGGGACGCCAGGACCCGCCGGAACCACGACCTGGCCCCGTTCTACCGCGTGCTGCGCACCGCTCTCCGAGGCCGACAGCGCGCGATTCATCCGGCCAACTATCACCAGACCAGGGCAAGTCTCGGCCACGAGCAGTCCGACAGCTTCGACCAGGCCGTTCGTCGCAGCGGCGGTGCGCTGCAGGTGGCCGTCGACGTTCGGGACGCGCCGGCCACCGATACAGCGCATCCGACGCTGGAGGCGGCCCGGGTGCAGCGGCAGTTGGCGGCCGCCCAGCAGCGGCTCGATCAGGCGATCGCGGCCTGGAACCTGGCTCTGGAGCAGGGCGCCTTGCCGGATGCCGCGCTGGAGAAGGCACTCGACGAGGCCGCAGACGTGTTCGTGCTTCGCCGCGACGAGGCCGGTCGACAACTTGGGCGCGACGCTGTGCTCGCGGCGATCCGTCAGCTCGAGACCACCGTGACGGAAGATCATCGCGCGTTCGTTGTACTGACCCGCGAGGACGGGTCCAGCCGCCGGCTAGTGCTGCACAACGCCGGCAACCGGCCGCGGTACGTCGACAGTGACCAGCAGGACGTCGAGCGCAGCGCCGTCCTCCGCGGGGCCCGGTCCGACGTCGTCAGCGTCGAGGCGCTGGTCCTGGATCCCGCCGGTACGCCGGTGCCCTTCGCCGGCAAGCCGATCGGTACCCACAACGAGTACGGCGCCGAGACTCCCGTCTCGCCGGACGAACTGCTGCACCTGCCTGCCGACCAGCACGCGGCCGTCCTCGCCCGGATCGACCGCGGTTCTCCGATGCGTGCTCCCGCGGACGACAGCCTCGTACGGTTCTGGAGCGACGCCCCGGCGCTCCCCGACGCGATCGAGAACGTGACCGCGATCGAGCCGGTCGGCCCCGGCTGGCTGCGGGTCACCACCCGGGATGGCCTGACCCTGCTGGCCGGCGTACGGCGTGGGCCGGTGACGCACGGCGAGGTGACGGTCGAACGCGTCGGCGACCACGAGTCGGCCGCGTTCGTGATTATTGTTGCTGAGGGCATCGATCGTGAGCTGGCCGACCTGACCTTCGGGCAGCTGATCGACGCCGAGCTGGACGCCGACTGGGTCGAGGCGGCCGCGGCCGGACACATCGCGGCGCTCGCGGCGCAGCTCGAGATCGTGGAGCCGGTCAGGGCGAGTCTGCAGGCGGCGGACGAAGCGTTCGCGATGCCGCCGGCCGACGTGTCGCTCGTCGACTGGTCAACGGTGCGCGAAGCCCTGACCGACATCCGCGCGGGACTGGACGATCCGTACCGGCCGGCGAACTTGGCCCTCGCCGCCGACCGTTTGCGGACGGCTCACACACAGGTCCCGGCCCCGGGAGCGCTGCACGAGCTCGCAACCGCCGCGAGCCAGGCCGCCGCGCAGCTCGGGGGAAGCGCAGCGCTGCGCCGCGGGTACGACGTACCGGACCGGCTGACGCCGGCCGACGTACTGACCGCAACGAAGCTCCAGGTCCGGCACCGACGGCTGAACGCCGGAACGCCGGACCAGCTCGGCCGGTACGACGCCCGGCGACTGAACCGCCGGCGCCGCGCCAGACTGCGCGAGGCGGTGTCCGCGGCCGGGCTCGACATCGGCGCCGTGAACCACTTCGACCGGTTCCGGCTGCTCGACCGCTCCGGCTACGGCACACTCGTCGAGCTCGCTCTCGAGTACGGCGCGCGACCGGGCCTGGTCGCGGGCCTTCCGCTGACCGTCGACATTGGTTGGCTGGACGAGACGTTGCGTCGACCGCGATTCCAGCAGGCGGTGGGTGCCACGCTGGCGCCGACGGAGCAGGCCGGTGTGGTCACGGTCAGTGTGAATGGGCACCAATCCTTCACCCTCGCGGTTCGCCTGGACGGGCAGGGCCAGCCGTCGGCCGATCCGGTCGCGGATGTCGTGGTGCCGTTCGAGGCGGACCGCGAAGCTGATCCGAGTGTTCACGAGCTGGCCGGACGGGTGGCGAAGGCGATCGAGAGTCACCGGTCGGCGGCCGACCGGGTGTCCGCGGATCTGCTGACCTGGCAGGCGCTGGGCGGCCAGGCCGGTCACGAGCTCAGTCTCAACGACCAGGCCGCAGTCGGTTGGCTGCGCAGCTTCAGCCTGCACCATGCCGAACCGACCTGGCGGGACGCTCGGGCCTTGCGGGAATTCCTTTATCAGAAGGGGTTGCTGCCCAGCAGCCCTGACTACGAGCCCAAGCTCGCCGCGCTGCGGAGCCTGGACCGGGAGCTCGCGGACTATGTGCTGAGGCACAACGGCGCGCGCCGGGTCACCCGCGTCCGCGGGCTGATCGAGACCCGCCCGCTCGGCGAGGCCGGTATCGAGCCGAGCCGGGCGGTCATCCCGGTGTTCGACGGCAGCGACCTGGTTCGGCTGGCCTCCTGGCTCAATCGTTTCGAGGAGGGCCCGCACGGCCGGGGCCTGTCCTTCGCCCGCTCGGGCGAGAACACCGTGGCGATCACCGTCCCGCGTACCGACGGCTCGCCGGATGTCGTCACCGTCGTCGTCGAGCCGGGCGCCGGGCTCGCCGCCCGGCACGGCCAGGTGGTGCGCGGCGCCGAGGCATCGACGTACCACCTCCGGACTCCACCGGGCGTCGACCGGTTGCGGGGCGAACGGCTCACGATCGAGGGTCTGTACGCCGTGGTCGCGGAGCACCTGGACAGCACGACGCCGCTGCCGCCCGGAATCGCGGCGGTGCTCGCGCGCTTCGAGCAGCAGCTGGTGTCCGCCGCCGGCTGGCGCACGTTCCGGATGCTGGTCAAGGACCTGACCGAACATCTGGCCGAGCTCGGCCTGGACGACCAGGCACTGACGGAGCTGAACGATCTCATCCCTTCGTCGCTGCGGCGAGTCCTGACCCGGCGCGGCCGGGCGCGATCGGCCCAGGCGATGGCCGAGCAGCTCGAGGAGCGCCTCGACCGCGGTGAAGCCGAGCCCTCCCGGGTGCCGCGGCGCGCGATCTTCCTGAGCGGGATGGCGCTGGACAAGTTGCTGATCGGCGTCGGCAACGCCGCACTCGGCCTGGCCCTGTTCCACAACTCGTCGTGGCTGGGCGCGACCTTCGCGATCGGCTACGGCCTGGCGGAGGGCTGCGGACAGGGCTATCTGATGTACCGGGGTCAGCTGGCCGGCGAGAAGCTCGAGCAGGCCGTCCGTGGCCGGGGCGCCGCGCTGCGAGCCGAGCGAGAGACGGCCCAGGCCGCGATGCTGCGCGACGACGTCCGGGACGTGATCCGGCCGCTGCTCGAGAACGTGGTCAGGGTCCCGGCAGCAGAACCCGCACGACCGACGCCAACGGCACGCCGCTGGTCGACGTACGAAAGCGAGCCCTGGGTCTTGCAGCGCTCACAGCGCTATCACCTGTGGTCCAACCTGCCGTACGGCGTGATGTCGACGATCGAGCCCATCGCGCTGGTCGGAGCCGGCGCGGGTCAGTGGGCCTTGGCTGCCGTGTTCGGGGTCACGGCCGGGCTCGGGTACGTCGGCGCGTCCTTCGGCGAACGGCGCCGTACCCGCCATGACGTCGCGAATCGCCTGCGGCAAGGCCAGTTCGACGACGTACGCCGGATCCACGCGCGCCGGCAGGAGGAAGCGCTGCGGGCCCGCAATCTGCAACTCGGCATCAGCGCGCTGATCCGGGAGGCCGGACAGACCCCGCCCGCCGCGGCGACCACCCTGCTCGCTCGCCGGGTCAGTGACGACGAGCTCGGTCGGCCGGTGTTCGACCGGCGTCCGAACCGAGGCCTGGACATCGGCCAGGTCCTTGATGTCCGGTACCCGACGATCCTGGCGCCAGGCGCGGTCGGGACGGCGATCGGTCTGTTCGTCAGCCCTGTGGTGGCGGCGGTCCAGGCCGGCAACACGATCGTCAACACCTGGATCAACGCCATGGTCGAAAGCGGGTACGGCGACCTCGACACGCACTACACCGACCTCACGTCCGCCCAGCTCGCGCACGCGTCGCTGGTCCGCAGTCGCCAGAGCGACGACCGGTTGCTGGGCGGTGTCCACGACCTGGTCTGGTCCGCGCTGGCAGAGTCCGGCGGCACTCGGCCCGCCGTACCGGGTCAGGTCGTCGCGGACCTCGTCGTCGCCGAACCGCAGGCGCCGATCATGCCGCCGTTCTGGCGGAAGATCTTCCCGCTGACCGCGTTGCTGCCGGGGATCGGCGAGTTCGCCGCGGTCAGCGCCCTGGGATCGACCGTGGCCGCCGTGACGGAAGCCGGGGAGACCGCGAAGGACGAGGTGACGACCGGTTCGGTGAACGCCGTCCTGACCAGCATCACCGGCACCGCCGGCCACTACCCGCTGAACTGGTTCCGCGCGGGCAAACAGGCGCTGCAGGGGTACCACCGGATGGCCGAGGGGGCGATCGCGGAAGGCAAGACCAAGCAGCGCGCCTTGCGGGCGGTGCTGGACGACGACCAGCACGGCAACGCGGCGGCTCTGGGACAGCTGTTCACCACGGAGGGCCGGACCGTCGACAACTCGGCCGCGGTCGCCCAGATGACGGCCGGCCTGTTCGCCGACGGGAGGACGAGGGCGCTGCTGGAGCTGCTGACGAAGCTCGACGGCGCCGAGGTCGATCCGGCCGATCCGCTGCGGGTCCGGGTGGAGCGGGACGGTCGCTCGCGGCAGTTGATGTTCGTCGTGGGTGATGTGGAGAACCACGCGCCGGCGAAATGGGAGGCCGACGAGGACAGCGTCACCGTGACCGTTTCGCGGTTGCTGAGAGATGCCGTCGAGGTGTTTCCGGCGGTCGGGCACGAACTGCGCGAGATCGGTGAGCTGCTGGTCGGGACCCCGGCCGACGGCGCGCACGAACGCGGACAGGAGACCCAGTTGGCCGTGTTGGGTTGGGTGGCCGACCAGGCGCCGGAGTCCGACCCGAAGACCGGCGTACGGGCCGATCTCGCTCTGCTCGACACCGTCACCAGTCTCGGCCTGATGCCTTGGACCGTGTCCGAGCGGTTCGCTCTTCTGGAGCCCGAATTGATCCCACTGATCGATCGCGTCGCGTCGCGCGTCGACGTACTGGAACAGGACGTGGCCGCGGTGTCGTTGGCGCCCGGCACCGCGCGACCACTGAGAATCGCGCACAACTCCTGGGAGTCGGCACTGCAGGGCCTCGGCGCGCAGGTCGGCGGCCTGGGATCGGTGGTCAAGGCACTGCTGCCCGCGCAGGTCGGCCTGGGGCACTACGCGCTCAACGTCACTAGGCAGTTGTTCGGCTTCGGCGCGGCCGGACTGACCGAGCTCATCAGCCAGGGCCGCGGCCTGCAGGTGATGTTGATCCCGCCGCCCGACGGGTACCGGACCGAGGACCACCTCAAGGCCGACGAGGTCGGCTGGTCCGATGCGATGAGCGACCGGACGCTGGCCGCCTGGCAGGAGTACCTGGCCGCGCACCCCGACCAGCTGCCCGACGTACTGCACGCCCACGACGGATGGATGACCCGGTCCGCGTTCGACCTCGCCGACGCGTACGGCGTACCGGTGGTGCTGACCGTGCACGCGACCGAGATCGGCCGGCGTGATGGCCGGCTGGACACCGACACCAGCCGCAGCATCCATGCGCTGGAGTGGCGCACAGTTCGCCGCGCCGACCACGTCATCGTCAACTCGCCCAAGATGAAGGAGGAGGCGGTCGCGGCCTTCCACCTGTCACCGGACCGCGTCACGATCATTCCCAACGGCACCGACCCGAGCCGGTGGAAGATCGACCGCGCCACGGTGGATCGTGACTCGGCTCGTGCCCGGCTGCAGGCGGGGCCGCAGGACACGGTGATCTACTACCAGGGCAGGTTGGCCAAGGAGAAAGGCGTCCAGGACCTGATCGCCGCGTTGCCGGCCGTCCAACGGCGTTACCCCGACGCGAAACTGCGGGTCGTCGGGGACGACACGGGCGAGTTCGCCGCCGAGCTGAAGCAACAGGTGTCCGCGCTGGTGACCGAAGGGCGCCTCGCCGCCGGGGACGTCGTCTTCCTCGGCCGGATCGGCCACGCCGAGGGCCTGCCGGAGCTGGTGGCCAGTGCCGACGTCGGCGTGATCCCGAGCCGTTACGAGCCGTTCGGTGTGGTCGCGAACGAGCTGGCCACCGCCGGGCTGCCGCTGGTGGCCTCGGACCAGATCGGATTCGTTGACCAGAGCAACGGTCTGGCCTATCCGGCCGGTGCCGTCGACGAGCTGGTCACGGCAATCCTCGGTGTCCTGGACGATCCGGCCGGCGCCGGGCGGCGGGCCGAAGCCGCACGGGAGAAGGCGCTGTCCCCGATGTACCACTGGGAGGTGATCGCGCAGCAGACCGTCGACGTCTACCGCGGCATCGAAGCGCACCAGGTGCGCAGTCCCGAGGAGATCGGAGAGGTGGTCTACCCCGGGAGCGGCGACGGCGGGCACTGGTACCAGAGCGCCGTGTTCTATCAGGCGCTGGTCCGGGCCTACCGCGACGGCGACGGTGACGGCTACGGCGACCTCCGCGGCCTGATCGAGCAGCTCGACTACATCGAACTGCTCGGCGTCGACTGCCTGTGGCTGAACCCGATCTACCCCTCGCCGCTCAAGGACGGCGGGTACGACGTCAGCGACTACACCGACGTCCACCCGAGCGCGGGCACCCTCGACGACTTCAAGGAACTGCTCGCCGAGGCCCACCGGCGGGGCATCCGGATCATCGTCGACTTCGTCCCGAACCACAGCTCCGACCAGCACCCGTGGTTCCAGGAGTCCCGCCGCGATCCCGACGGCCCGTACGGCGACTTCTACGTCTGGTCGGACACGCCCGAGCGGTTCTACACCCCGCTGCACACCGATCCGGACGGCGGCGAGTACATCGTCGATCCGGACACCGGCGAGCGGCGGGCCATCGACCCGGAGTCGACCTGGCTGCGCATCACGTCGGCGTCCGGCCAACCGTTGATCGGTCCGCGGATCATCTTCACCGACACCGAGACCTCGAACTGGACCTGGGACCCGGTGCGCGGGCAGTACTTCTGGCACCGGTTCTTCAGCCACCAGCCGGACCTGAACTTCGAGAATCCCGCGGTCCAGCAGGCGATCCTCGACGCGCAGGAGTTCTGGCTCGACCTCGGCGTCGACGGGTTCCGGGTGGACGCCGTGCCGTACCTGTACGTCCGGGAAGGCACGAACGGCGAGAACCTGCCGGAGACGCACGCCTTCGTCCGGCGGATGCGCGCGCTCGCCGACCGGTACGACGCGATGGTGCTGTGCGAGGCCAACCAGCCGCTCGACGACCTGATGGCGTACTTCGGCGACCCGGCCAAGGGCGGCGACGGATTCCAGATGGCGTTCGACTTCGCGTTGATGCCCCGCCTGTACATGGCACTCGCGAGCGAGGTGGCCGAGCCGATCCGCGAGCTCGTCCGGCATCGTCCCGCCCTGCCCGCGAGCGCCGCGCTGATGACGTTCCTGGACAACCACGACGAGCGCACCACCGAGATGGTCAGCAACGCCGAACGCAAGTACCTGCACGCGACGTACGACCCGACGCACCAGCGCAAGTCCAACGACGGCTTCGTCGGACGGCTGGCGCCGCTGCTCGGCAACGACCCCGCGCGGATCAAGCTGGCCAACGGACTGCTGTTCGCGCTGAGCGGGTCGCCGATCATCTACTACGGCGACGAGCTCGGCATGGGCGACAACCCGGCGCTGCCGGACCGGGACGCCCAGCGCACCCCGATGCCGTGGCGCCCGGACCGCAACGCGGGCTTCTCGGTCGCCGCGCCGTACCGGCCGTCGAACGGCGACCCCGACCCCCGGCATCTCTACCTGCCGCCGGCCGACGGTTTCCGAGGCATCAATGTCGAGGAGCAGCTGTACGACGAGTCGTCGCTGCTGCACTGGACCCGCGACCTGATCCGGGCGTACAAGCAGCATCCTGCGCTTGCCATAGGCAACTTCATCGATCTCGACGGCAGCAACGGCCACGTGCTCGCGTTCGCCCGGCAGGACGGTGACGAGGTGGTGCTCGGGATCTTCAACCTCGCCGGCACGACCCAGGCGACCGATCTGGATCTGAGCGCCTGGGCCGGACGGCGACCGGCCGACATCCTCGGGCCGCAGCGGTTCCGGGTGATCGGCGACCTGCCGTACGCCGTCACGCTGGAAGGCAACGGCTTCTACTGGCTCACCCTGAGCCGCCGCGCACCGAAGTGAGCTTCAGCGGGCTTCGTCGAGGTACGCGGCGCCGTTGGCCAGGAGCAGCTGAACCGCAGGCAGAACGCGGTCGAGCATCGGCTCGGCCTCGGCGTCGACGCCCTGTCCGGCTTCGGCGCGAGCGAAGTACTCGCAGGCGAGCCAGAGGCTGTCGCAGGCATGGCCCCAGGTCCACAGCTCGTAGCTGAACCCGTCGACCCGCGCCGTCGGGTTGGCGGGGACGGCGCCGAGGCCGTAACGCCCGGGGGCGCTCGGGTGCTCGCCCGAGCCGACGAGCAGCGACCTGATCCGGCAGCTGCGCGCGAACTCCTGTGCCTCCGCGGTCCCCGGCTCGACCTCGACGAGCAGGTCGCGGCCGAGCAGCTTGTCGAGCACAACCGGCGCCGCAGCAATCCCACCGGCCCGGGCGACGGTCTCGGCGGTCGCCCGGGTCCAGGGAGCGTCGGCAGTGCCGGGTACGCCGTGAGCGAGGGCCCACACGGCCAGCTCATCGCCGGCCTCGAGCTCGTACTGCTGCCAGCCGATCCGGACGACGTGCTGCCCGCCCGGATGATTCGCGCCGAGGTAGTGGCCGACCGGGAAGATCAGTGCGTTGCTCATGCGCTCACTCCACTCAACCGGAAGCTGACATCGACGTACGCCGCATTGACCAGCAGCAGCGGGTGCAGAGCCGCCAGAAACCTGGCGAGCAGCATCTCGGCGTCGACACCGCCCGTCGTGTCCTCAGCAGTTCGGCGAACCAGATCCGCCGCGCTCTCACAGACGGCCCAGAGCGTGTCGTCCATCGCCGACCACTGCCACAGGTCGTAGACGGCGAAGTCGACGTGCAGCACCGGCTGTCCGAGGAAGCCGATGGCGAACCGGCCGGGATCGCTCGCGGTGTTCCCCAGCCCGAGCATCAGCGGCGTCAGCTGATGGCTGCGCGCGAAGTCGAGCGTCTCCTCGCCGGCGAGGCTGACCTCGGCCAGCAGTCCGATGCCGAGCAGTTCCTGGACGAGATCCGCGGCGTTCGCGATCCCCGTGTGCCGGGCGAGCTCCACGATCGAGTCGCGCTGCCAGGTGATCTGTTCGGCCACCGCATGCGGGGAGCCGTGCGCGAGTGCCCAGACCGCGTACTGCCGGTCGTCCAGCGCGACCACGTCGGTCCCGCGCCGTACCCGGCCGGCGCCGACGAGGTGCCCGATCGGGAGCATCAACCGTTCGTCATTCATGCGTACGACGCTCGGCCGCCGATGCCGCCGACGGCCGCGGATGGCCGGATCAGGCAAGTATCTGACCGCTAGTTGGGCCAGCGTGGATCGCGGCCGAGGTGCGCGACGATCCGGTCGAGCGGGTCGTCACCGGACCACGCGACGTCGGGCGCGAACGGCGAGCCGGGCGTGCGGCGTACGTCGCCGGTCGGGACGACCTGGGCCACCGCCTGGGCCGCCTCGAGCGTGGCGGGGGCGAAGGTGACCGTCGTACCGAGGGACTTCGCGACGTCCCAGCTGTGCACGACGTAGTCGATGAAGTGGAAGCTGATCGCCTGCCCGCCGGGGAAGTCGGCGCCGAACTCCACGAGCGGGAACGTGCGGTCCGCGACGCCGGGCTCCGCGAACGCGTCCAGGACGTGCTCGGCGGACTCGACGTACGCCTTCACCGGGTCGTCGCCGAGGTCGCGCAGCTTCCAGACCGCCGGATCGGACTCGCCGCGGGACGCGGCCGCGAAGCCGTAGTGCTGGGTGGCCATGTGGGCGAGCAGACCGTACAGCGTCCAGGCCCGGCACGGCGTCGGCCGGGACAGGTCGGCGGGGGTCGCGGTCGAGACGAGCTCGATGCCGGCCCGGACGGCCTCGGCGTCGAGCGGAACATAGTCAATAGTGTGCATGCGCCTATCGTATGCGCCAGCATATGATTGCGCCAGTGCTACCTTTCCCGGCATGGCAACCGAGCGTCCCGACCTGGCCGCGATGCTGTACCCGCTGGTGCGGGAGCTGATCGCGCTCGAGCTGCCGGTGCTCGCCGCCCACGAGGTCTCGATGTGGGGCTACTCGGTGCTCACCGCGCTGGACGACACCCCGGTCCGGACCCAGGCCGCGCTCGCTGAGGCGATCGGCGCGGACAAGTCCCGCATCATCGGGACCCTCGACGAGCTCCAGCAGGCCGGGCTGATCGACCGCACCCCGGACCCCGCCGACCGTCGCGTCCGGCTGCTCGCGATCACGCCGCAGGGTCGGCGCGTACGCCGTACCGTCCGCAAGGAGATCCAGGCGCAGGAGGAACAGGTCCTCACCGCGCTCACGCCGGCCGATCGCAAGGCCTTCCTCCGCATCCTGCAGGAGCTGCACTCACGCTGACGGTGGAGGCCTTTCCCTCGCGCGAGTGATCCGATCGCCTCCGGAGCTCAACAGACTGGCGGCATGAAGCGAGCGGTCGTGGTGTGGGCAGTGGCGTACGGCGGTCTGCGGGTCTGGTTCGCGACCGGGCACGCCTTCGAGTGGAAGTTGCCGGGCAGTGACCTGTTGATTCCGAACTGGGCCGCGGCGATCGGCTGTCTCGTCACAGCCTTGGCCGTGATCCGTGTCCGGCCGCGGTTGCTCTGGGTGCTCGCCGCGGGCTGGCTCGCCGCGGCTGGGTTCATCCTGCTCGACCTGGTCGCGATGGTCCTGCCGGGTCTCGGAATTCCCTTCGATCTGCTCGGGATGCTCAGCCGTCTCGGCGCGGTCGCGGGCGCCGTACTGCTCGGCCGCCTGGCGAAAGCTCATCAGGCCGCGGCCCAGCCGTGGCCGCACTGGGCCTCGGTCGCCGGCGCCTGCCTGGCCGTCGCCGGCTGCCTGACCAGGCTCGCGGCGCAGGCGGTCGTCGGCTTCGGGCAGATGCCGTACGACGGCAACTTGTCGGTCCTTCTGTTCGAAGGTGGCTTCGTGCTGGCGGGAACGCTCCTGCCGTTCCTGCTCGTGCACCGCATCGGCCGGTACTTCCCGCGATGGCTCCTCCTGCTCCCCGGCTTCACGCTCGGCGCGGGCATCACGGCGTACTTCACGGTCGGGCTGATCCAGATGATCGTCAACGTGCTCCAGGGCGAGCCCGCGTACGGCGATGTCGGTCTGCCGGACAGCTTCTTCTGGGTCGCGGTCCCGGCGTACGTCGTCTGGGGCGCCGGGCTGACCGTCGCCGCGCGCGGGTACCAATTCGCCACCCGGAAGGCAACCGATCCGGAGTGTGATCTAGAAATCACTCACCGTTGAACCATGTACTGCGTTCAATCGTTCGAACCAGGCACACGACCAAACCACACCGCGAGGAGCGGCGCTGCTGTGCTCCGGCTCGATGGCCGGCGCGTACTTCACGGTGCACCAGGCGGGTGCTTTGCTGCCTGTGCAGAATGGTGGCGAGAAGGCGGCGCTCTTCTTCAGCCGCAGTGACCAAGTGACGTGTCCGACTCGATCTTCCACCCCGCTGTCCACAGAGCAGGAGCGCCGATGGCCGACGACCGGGCGATGCTGCTGCGTGAGCTGCATGACGTCCACGCGCCTGCGCTGTGGCGGTTCGTCGTCCGGCTGACCGGCGACGACCGGCTGGCCGAAGACGTCGTCCAGGAGACCCTGCTTCGCGCGTGGCGGCGGCCGAACATCCTGACCGAGGACGAGGCCGGGGCCCGGGCCTGGCTGTTCACGGTGGCGCGCAACCTCGTCATCGACGACCGGCGCAGCGCCCGGGTCAGCCGGGAGGTCGCCAGCGACGACCTCCCGGAGAACCCGAGCGCCGACCACGCGAACGCCGTACTCGACGCCTGGCTGGTGGCCGAGTCACTGGCGCAGCTGTCGGAGGAACACCGGCAGGTGATCGTTCGCGCGTACTACGGACGCCGGACGGTCACCGACATCGCCGAAGAGCTGGACATCCCGTCAGGCACCGTGAAGTCGCGGCTGCACTACGGGCTGCGGGCGTTGAAGCTCGCGCTGCAGGAGAAGGGGGTGACAAGCCAGTGAGTGACCCGTACCGGGATTGGGACGCGGCCTACTTGCTCGGCGCGCTGTCGGCGAAGGACCGGCGTGTGTACGAGGAGCATCTGCACACCTGTGCGGAATGCTCGGCCGGGGTCGCGTCGCTGGCCGGCGTACCCGGTGTGCTGGCCGCGTTGCCGGCCGAGCGGGCGATGGCCACCGTCGCGGCCGACCCGCCGAACCTGCTGCCCGGCCTGGTCCGCACCGTCCAGCGCGACCGGCGCCGGCAGCGGATCCGGCTCGGTGCGCTGACCGCCGGCATCGCGGTCGCCGCCGCCGTGATCGGCGCGCTCGTCGTGCTCCCGCTGACCCGCGACGAGCCGAAGGGCGACTACGTCGTGCTCGCCCAGACGGTGTCCAGCAAACTGTCCGCGGACGCCCGGCTGGTGCCCGAGCCGTGGGGGACGACGATCGAGATCAGCTGCCGGTACGACGAGCTCGCGACGCCGAGCGAACGCGCCCGCGGATACGAGCTGTACGTCACCGACACGTCCGGCAAGGTGCAGCTGATCGCGAGCTGGACGTCCGCGCCCGGGACGACGGTGAAACCGGCGGCGACGACGAAGCTGCAGCGCAACGAGATCCGGGCCCTGGACATCCGCAGCTCCGAAACCGGACGAGTGTTACTGGCAGTTCGTTTCTGAACACGAATGCACACAGGCTGTCGGGGCACCTAGAGGTGAAGGGACGACAGTCGCTCGAGAGGCCGTCGTTCCAGACCCCGGCGTTCAGGGACGTGCGCCGGGGTCGCCGTACGTCGTGACCGGGCCGCAAGAAAGTTCTGGGGAATCTGTAACACTCGCGCCGTCACCAGCGATACACCCTGTGTAACGCCACCGAGGACCCCGTCCCAGGTCAACCGCCCGAAGGGCCTGGGCCGGGGTGCTCGATGCTTCTGAGGCGCCCTGGCAGCGTTACGTGCAAAGGCCCCCGGTGATTCATCACCACCGGGGGCCTTCGCGTTGCGTACCCTCCCTAGGACGCTTGCTCAGTCGGGCCTTCCGACGCGGGCAGAGCGATCCGGTCGGCCGGCAGGCGTTCCGTCCGCTCGTTGCCGTCGTCGCCCTCGTACTGCACCAGAGCGGTCCATCCCGATTCCTCGTGATCGCGGCCGATCAGCCAGCCGCGACGCCAGGTGTCATCGACCAGGACGACGACATGGCTGGGCAGAGGGAGTCGGGACACCAGATCGGTGCCGGGCTCGAACTCAGTCATGGCCGAAGGCTAGGTGCAAAACGGCCGCGGCGCCTCTTGAAAGCGTGTTCCCGCATCCGGTTCTCAGAATCCGAACGCCTGGACCGCGCCGTTCACCTTGAGAGCGCGGCCACCCGGGATGTGCGTCACCCAGCCGTGGCGCAACGCGTGCTCACACAATGCCGCGCCTACCGCACCTGCCAGATGCGGTCGTCGTTCGGTCACGTCCAGGCACGACCTGACTGCCGGGCGTCCGCGGCGGGTGCTGAGCTCGATGCCGAGATCGTCCAGCCAGGCTTGGCCTTTCGGCGTCAGGCTGATCCCCTCGGACCAGTCGACCAGACCCCGCTCCGTCATCGCGTCGGCGAGAGCGACGCCGAGTTTGCCTGCCAGATGGTCGTAGCACGTCCGCGCCCGGGCGAACGCGTCCCGTTTGCTCACGGCCGCCAGACTGTTCACCACCTCGGGCCGCCGCGGCGCCAACGCGGCAAGCCCTTCGAGCAACTCGGCCGTGTCCGGTCCGGCCAGCTTCACGTACCGGTGCCGACCCTGTCGTACTTCGGTCAGCAGCCCGCCGCCGACCAGCAGATTCAAGTGCTCGCTGATCGTCGGCCGGGACACCTTCGCCACCTTGGCCAACTCACTCGCCGTCCACGCCCGCCCATCCAGCAACGCCAGACAAACCGTCGCCCGAGTCCCATCAGCCAACATCCGCGCCCAGCCCGCCAACTCCTCACCTTCGGCACTCATAACCCCATCATCCCGCCCCCACACTTAGCCCCCCACCGAACCATCCAGCCACACGGCAAACGCCGGCCGCGAGCACGGGTGCCTGAGGCGAGCTGTGGGTGTGCGGGTGCCTGGGGGAGGCTTGGGGTGCGGGGTGGGTTTGGGCTCGGGCTGGTGCCGGCGCAACGGTTCGGCGTGTGCCGAACGAAACCGCGCCTAGCGTCGAGCTTCGTGACGCACCTGACGATCGAACCATTCATCCTGTACGTCGGGACGCCGGTCGCCCTGCTCAGCACCGAGAACGAGGACGGCACCGTCAACCTCGCCCCGATGTCGTCCGCGTGGGCGCTCGGTGACGTGGTGGTCCTGGGGGTCGGTGTCTCCGGGCAGACGGCGATCAACCTGCGTGAGCGCCGGGACGTCGTGATCAACTACCCGTCGCCCGACCAGTGGACAGCCGTCGAACGGCTCGCCCCCTTGACCGCCGCGCACCCGGTCCCCGAGCACAAACGCGCCCGCTTCCACCACGAACGCGAGAAGTTCAAAGCAGCCGGCCTCACCCCGACGCCCTCCGAACTCGTCACCCCGCCCCGTGTCGCCGAATGCCCGCTCCAGTTCGAAGCGACGGTCGTCCACGCGCAACTCGATGCCAGCGGCAACTTCCTGATCGCCCAGGCCGAAGTCCGGCGGGTCCACGCCGCCGAGCACATCGTCGTACCAGGAACCTCGCACGTCGACCCCGCCGCCTGGTCACCCCTCATCTACAACTTCCGCCACTACTACGGCCTGGGCCCCGAGCTGGGCGAATCCTTCCGCACCGAAACCCCAAGACATGCGTGACGAGAGCCGAGTCGTGGCGATTGGCTCCGGCCCCCTCCGCCGAGTCGTGGACTGTGGTCGTCCGGCGCAGCCAGTTCCCACGACTCGGCGATGGCGGTCGCCTACATCAGGCGTAGGCGGTCGATTTCTTCGTCGGTGAGGATTACGTCGAGGGACGCCAGTACGTCGGGGAGGTCTGCGGCGGGCACGGCGCGGGAAGTGTTGCGGCCGTCGGCGTGTTCGACGGTCAGCGTGTCGCCGACCAGGCGGCGTACGACGCCTTCGGCGACGCGCATGACGACGGGGCGGCCGGTGAAGGGGGAGTTGGGGTGGGTGGAGACGTAGTGGTGGTAGACCTCGTAGTCGATCGGCCGCACCGGTTCGTCGTTGGAGGCGTGCTGGGGGATCCAGCCGTCGGCGGTCTTCTTGGACAGGGTCCAGACGTCGCCCTGCAGCTCCAGGCGGTGGTCCCAGCCGGCCTGGTCGACGACGGCGCCGTCCTTGAGCGGCGTGGGGTACAGCTGCCCGGCCCCGAACCCCACGTCGGCCAGGAACTCCTGCCCGTCGACGCCGACCTTGAGCAGCGCGTGCGTCCGCGGCCCGGCCTTGTGCGGTTGCACGCGAGCGACCCGCCGTACGACGTCGTACCCGAGCTGCTCGAGCGCGGCGCCGAACAGGAGCGCGTGCTCGTAGCAGTACCCGCCGCGCTGCCGGCCGACAAGCTTGGACTGGATCGCGTCGAGGCCGATGCCGGGGTGGGTGCCGAGGATCACATCGATGTTCTCGAACGGGATCGCCAGCACGTGCGCCTGGTGGAGGCTGCGCAGTGCGTCGGCCGACGGCGGCACACGGTCGTGCCCGATCCGGGCGAGGTAGGCGTCCAGGTCGAGGGTCTCGATGTTCCACATGCCCGCTACCTCAACACTTCCAGTTCACTTGAGGTCAAGCTCCGTGAACAACGTGAGCTGGATGCCGCCGGGGGTTTCGAGGCGGGCGTTCAGCGAGTTCCACGGCGTCCGGGTGGGTTCGGCGACCACCTCGGCGCCGGCCTCGGCCAGCCGGGCCGTCGTCCCGGCCGAGTCGTCGACCTCGAGCGCGACCCGGAACTTGCCGGCCACCCGCCGCCCGACCTCGACCTCGTCGATGTAGTCGGCCTGCGCGCGATTCGCGATCTCGAGCGTCGCGCGCCCGGCCTCGAGGATCATCACCTCGGCATCGCCCGTCGTGTAGGACTCGCGCTCGGGCAGCCCGAGCGCGTCCCGGTAGAAGGCCACCGCGGCGTCATAGTCGTCAACCGTCACAACCAGCCGAAGCTCTTTGGCACTCATGCGGCCAGTATCTACAACCGCGAGACCTGGTAGTGCGCGATCAGCCAGCCTTCGTCGGTCCGGCGCAGCAGTACGCCGAGGTTGACGGTCAGGGTCGGGCGGTCGGTGAACGTGAAGTCGACCGTCAAGTAGCCGAGGATCAGATCGTCGGCGAGCTCCCGGGTCTCCAGGATCCGGTACCGCGGCGACAGGCCGAGCGGCTGCGAGTCGTAGTACCCGGCGACCGCGTCGCGCCCGACGCCGTACGGGTGTAAGCCCTGGAAAACGGCGTCCTTCGTGAAGAGCGCCGCGACGCGGGACGGATCGTGGTCGTCGATACCCGACTTCCACTGGTCCAGAACGGTGGTGAGGACGGTGGTGAGGACGTGGTTCATGCGATTCTCCTGAGGGGATGAGCGGCGATCGCGGCCAGCGCGACGACGCCGGCGCTGACGAGGAGCGCCTGGTGGTATCCGTTGTGCAGTAGCGGACCGACCGCCAGCGGGCCGACGATCTGGCCGAGGCTGTAGCCGGTGGTGAGGACCGCGACGGCGTGTGGCACGCGGAGTTCGGTGCCGAGCGCGATCGCGAGGTTGGCGACGCCGAGGAACGTGGCGCCGAAGAGTGCGGCCGAGACGAGCGCCGCCGCAACGCTGGGAAGGACGGCCGGCAGCGCGATACCGACTGCCTGGACGAGCAACGCGACCATCAGCAGTGCCGACCGTGACCATCGCCGGCCGAGCCGCGCCCAGAGCGCGGTCGACGGTACGGCGGCCAGCCCGACGACGATCCAGGCGCTGGTGCCGGCCGGGCCGGAGGCGGTTTCGTTGATCGCGGCAACGAGGAACGTACCGGCGATGATGTAGCCGATCCCTTCCAGGGTGTAGCTGGTGAGCAGCGCGGTGAAATGGCGCGACCTGGTCCCGCCGGCGACAGTGGCAGGTGCCGACGAGCCGGTCAGGTGCCAGGCCGGGATCGCGCAGGCGACCGTCAGCAGGGCGGTGATCCACCACGCCGTACGCCAACTGCCGCCGACCAGGACCATGCCCGACACGGCGATGCCCGCGCCGACGCCGCCGAACGTCCAGCCGACGTGATGGCTCTGCAGCCGGGGGAGCACGGCGTTGACAGCGATCACGAACACCAACGCGCTCGCGATTCCCGCGACCAGGCGCAGACCGAGCCAGAGCGAAGAGCTCAGCGGCATCAGCGCGAGGGTCGCGGCCAGGATCAGCAGCGACAGCCGGAGCGCCCAGCGGGAGTGCAGCAGCCGCGGTACGACGACCGCTGCCAACGCACCGGCCAGGTAGCCGGTGTAGTTGGCCGTCGCGAGCGCTGCTCCGAGACGCGGCGAAAGACCGGCCTGCGAGTGCATCAGCGGCAGGATCGGCGTGTACGCGAACCGGCCGATGCCCATACCGCCGGCCAGTGCCGCCGCGCCTTGTCCCGCCAGGCGCCACTGCTTCATGTCACTGACCTGCCTGCTGGCCGCCGTCGACGTGCAGGATCTCGCCGGTGACGAACTTCGCGGTCTCCAGGTACGTGACCGCGTCGACGATCTCCTCGATCTCGCCGAGCCGGCCGACCGGGTGCAGCGCCGCGAGGAACTCGTGCGTCTCCTCCGGGTGCATCGGCGTCCGGATGACGCCCGGAGCGACCGCGTTCACCCGGACGTTGCGCGCCGCGTACTCGGTGGCCAGCGACCTCGTGGCGGAGTTCATACCGCCCTTGGTCAGCGCGGCCAGGACGGCCGGGACACTGCTGAAGCCGCGGTCGGCGAACGTCGTGGTGATGCTCACCACGTGACCGCCGTCGGGGTTCTCGAGCATCGCGGCGATCGCCCGCCGGGTGACGTCGAAGAAACCGCGCAGGTTCAGGCCGGTGACGACGTCGTAGTCCTCGTCGGTGTACTCGGTGAACGGCTTCGCGACGAAGATGCCCGCGTTGTTGACCAGCGTGTCGATCCGGCCGAACGCCTCCAGACCCTGCTCGATCACCCGGGCGCCGGTGCCGGGCTCGGCGAGGTCGCCGGGAACGGTCAGTACGCCGGGGTCGTCGGAGGGCGTGATCGTGCGCGAGTTCGCGACGACGGCGTAGCCGAGCTTGCGGTAGGCCGTCACGAGCCCGGCGCCGATGCCCTGGGAGGCTCCGGTGATCACGGCGACTTTCTGGTGGTTCATGGTGCTCCTGTTCGGGAAATGGTGCTGTCTGTAGTTCGATAGTTGTCGAACCATGGAGGCTTTTCCACGACCGGTTTGCTCTCAGCTGGGAGGCTCGGCCTACTAGGCTGCGGGGCGTGGAGCTGCGCCAGTTGCGGTACTTCGTGGCGGTCGCCGAGGAGCTGAACTTCGGCCGGGCCGCGGCGCGGCTGCACATCGCGGGGCCGTCCCTGTCGCAGCAGATCAAGTCGCTCGAGCGGGACCTCGGCGTACCGCTGTTCGAACGCGATCGCCGGACCGTGCGGCTGACCGCGTTCGGGGAGACGCTGCTGCCGCAGACGCGAGCGTTGCTCGAGCAGGCCGACGCGCTCCGGCGTACGGCCCGGGGGTTCGCGGCCAGCGAGCCGGTGCGGCTGGGGTACGTCAGCTGGCGGCCGCCCGATCTGGCCGAGCGGGTGTCCGGGGTTGCGCAACTGCTCGTCGATACCTGGGTGATGCCGTCGCACACGCAGGCAGGCCGGGTCTCGGAGGGGAGCATCGACCTGGCGATCTGCTGGGTGCGCGCGACCGACCTCGCGGAACAGGAGTTGTCCGGCTCGTTGCTGGGGGCGGATCGCCTGTTCGCGGTCTCGGTCGGCGACGACTCGCCGGTGCGAGCGGGCGACACCGTCGTGCTGGTGGACGCGGACACCGAGGCCTGGGCCTCCTGGAACATCTACGCGATCGAGTTCGCCCGCGCCACCGGTGCGTCAGTGGAGCGGATCGACGACCACGGCATCACCGGGCCGGCGTTCTACGAGCACGTACGCCGTCTGCGCCGTCCGGTCGTCAGCTCACCCAAACGGGACGCGACGCCGCTGCCGCGCGACTTCGCCCGGCGGCAGGTCGTCGACCCGATCCCGGTCTGGACCTGGGCTCTGGTGGCACGCCGCGACGAGGAGCGCCCCGCCGTACTCGCGGCGGTCGAGGCGCTGACGCGGGACGTGAAGGTGGAGTTCGACCCGGACGCCTGGCTGCCGGCCGACGACCCGTTCCGCTGATCACCAAGCCTGGGTCAGCGCGGTGGCGGTGGACGGGGTCAGGCGGTAGCCGGTGTGGGCCGAGAACTCGGCGGACAGGCCGAAGCGGTCGCCGCGGACGAGGGTGTGGCGCCACTCGACAGGGCGGTTCTGTGACGTGCCTTGACGGATGATCGAGAACGCCGCGGCCTCGGGCGGACAGTGCAGGAGCGCGCGTTCGGCCGTCGTGGGGACGACGGCGCGGATGTCCTCGCGGCCGTGGTCGAGAGTGATGCCGGCCCGTTCGGCCAGCTCGTTGTAGAGGCTGGTGTGCGTGAAGTCCGCGTCCAGGAGCGGCTCCGCGAGGGTGGCGGGCAGCCAGACGCGGTCGAGCGCGAGCGGCTCGTCGCCGGCGTACCGGAGGCGCTCGAGGTAGAGCAGCGGGATCGACGCCTCGAGGTCGAGACGGGCCGCGATCACCCCGTCGGCGCGGACGTCGAGCGCCCGCACGACGCTGTGCTGCGGCAGGCCGGACTCCTCGACCGAGGAGAACAGGCTGTAGAGCGCGCCCATCGGCTGCCGGATCTCGGGCGCTGTCGCGACCCGCGGCTGCCGGCCGCGCTCGGCGAGGATCAGGCCGTCGGTGCGCAGTTGCGCGAGCGCCTGGCGGACGGTGTGCCGGCTGACCGCGTACTCCTCGACCAGCGCGAGCTCACCCGGGAACGCGTCGTCGAACTCCCCGGACCGCAGCCGCCGGACCAGGTCCGCCTGCAACTGCTTCCAGAGCGGCTCGCCGCCGCCACGTTCGAGCTTGCGCACGCGGGTTCCCTCCAGAGTTGCCAAATGTCCGGTCATCTCCTACCTTCAATGTACGTACATTTCTCGCAGGAGGGGACCGGCTGGTGGTGCAGTTCGAGGTTAGGACACCTGACAGCCACCCCGCCGTCGCTACCGCCCACCGCCGCCTGGATCCGGTCGTACGGCGCCTGCGCGGCCTCGGGATCGTGCTGCTGGTGACCGCCGTGGCGGTGCCGCTCGGGCGCCTCGTACCGCTCGTCGGCGGGCCGGTCTTCGGGATCCTGCTCGGCGTGATCGCGGGCAGTGTGATCCCGGTGTTGCGCTCCGACGTCTGGCGTCCCGGGTACGACTTCGCCTCGAAGACACTGCTCCAGCTGTCGATCGTGGTCCTCGGGACCGGGCTGTCGCTGCAGCAGGTCGCCCGGGTGGGCGTCTCGTCGCTGCCGGTCATGCTCGGCACGCTGGCCCTCGCCCTCGGCGGTGCGTGGGTGTTCGGCCGGCTGCTCGGCGTCCGCGGTGACACCCAGACGCTGATCGGCGTCGGTACGGCGATCTGCGGCGGCTCCGCGATCGCGGCCGCGACCGCCGCGATCGGCGCCAAGCGCTCGTCGGTCGCCTACGCGCTGGCGACGATCTTCACCTTCAACATCGTCGCCGTGCTGACGTTCCCACCGCTCGGGCACCTGCTCGGCCTGAGCTCCGAGGCCTTCGGCCTGTGGGCCGGTACGGCGGTCAACGACACGTCGTCCGTCGTCGCGGCCGGGTACGCGTACAGCCAGGCGGCCGGCGACCAGGCGATCGTCGTCAAGCTCACCCGGTCGCTGACCCTGATCCCGATCGTGCTGACGCTGGCCGCGCTGAAGATCCGCCGCGAGAACCGCGCGGCGCGGGCCCTCGACGCCGTCGGCGGAGGGTCGTACAAGGGCGCCACGGCCTCGATCCGTCAGCCGCTGCCGTGGCGCAAACTCGTGCCGCTGTTCCTGATCGGCTTCGTCGCCGCCGCGGGCCTCCGCTCCGCCGGGCTCATCCCCGAGCACTGGCTGCCGGGCCTCAGCTTCACCGGCAGCCTCCTGATCACCGCCGCCCTGGCAGCGATCGGCCTGTCGCTCCGCCCGCGTGAGCTACGCGACGCAGGGCCCAGGCCGCTCCTGCTCGGAGCGATCCTCTGGGCCCTGGTCGCTGTCGGATCCCTTGGATTTCAATGGATCTAACATCATCTGTGACGTGGGCCGTAGGCGAGCGCCACCGACTGCGGTAACAGAGGGTATTGGTACGATCGCTGGCGTGAGGATCGTCGTCCAGGTGAAACTGATGCCGGATGCCGCCCAGGCACAGGCTCTTGCCGCAACTCTGCGGACGGTCAACGAATCGGCGAATTGGGTGTCGTCTGTCGCGTTCGAGCGGGGCGTTCCGCGCGAATATGAGCTTCGCAAGCACAGCTACACCAAGCTCAAAGCTGGTGGACTCGGGGCCCAGGCGGCACAGCACACCATCAAGAAGGTCAGCCACGCCTACGCGGCTCTGAAGGCAAACATCCGCGCGGGGAATCTCGGCAAACCAGGCTCGAGGCGCAGGTCGAACGCGGAATCCAAGCCGATCGTCTTCCGGCACGATGCCGCGCACCCGTTCGACGATCGGTGCCTGTCATGGCAGTACGACGCGCAGACCATCAGCATCTGGAGCACAGGGGGCCGACTGAAGGCGGTCCGCTTCCTCTGCTCGGCTGGTGCGCTCAAGATGCTGCGCAAGCATCGCAAGGGCGAGTCCGATCTGATCGAACGCGACGGCATCTTCTACCTGATCGCTGTCTGTGAGATCACCGAAGCCACGCAGTACGAACCCGACGGGTTCATCGGCGTGGACCTGGGCATCGCCAACATCGCGACAACATCCACAGGCTTCCGGGTTGCCGGCCGCAGCCTGAACAGGTACCGGAAGCGTCAGGTTGAGCTCCGCCGCAAATTGCAGGTCAAGAACACCAAATCTGCGAAGCGTCGCTTGAGGAATCGGCGCAGCAAGGAACGCCGGCACACCGCGAACGTCAACCACATCATTGCGAAGAAGATCGTGACCGAGGCTGAACGCACCTCACATGGGATCGCCCTGGAAGATCTGGGCGGCATCCGTCAGAGGGTACGGCTCCGCAAGCCCCAGCGGGTCATGGTCCATTCCTGGGCGTTTCGTCAGCTCGGTCAGTTTGTCGAGTACAAGGCACGCCGCGCAGGCGTCCCGCTGGTGTACGTCGATCCGGCGTACACCAGTCAGGAATGTGCCGAGTGCCATCACATCAACAAACAGAATCGGGTCGACCAGGTCCGATTCGTCTGCCGGTCGTGCGGGGTCGCTGCCCACGCTGACTGGAACGCTTCACGCAACATCGCCGCACGCGGCGAGGCTGCGTGGATCGCGGGGCGTGAGTCACGCGTCCCAGCCACCGTGTAGGTGGTCCGGACGGAGGGACCAACCCAGCAGCCAGCTGGGCGCTACCTCCAGGCTCGGCCTTTCAACGGCCGGGTCAAGCTGACTCCTTCTCGTAGGCCGCCTGGCGGTCCTGGACCGCCTTGATGCGCGGCACGTCGAGCTTGTTGCTGCGGTCGAAGTTGTAGATGCCGTTCTCCTCCTGGAAGACGTCGGTCAGCTGCGTGTAGCAGTAGCCGAACATCAACTCGTTGTCGAGGAGCGCGTCGACCAGGCCGGCGAAGCGGACGTAGAAGTCCTCCTCGTTCGCGACTCGCTGGCCGTAGCCCCACGAGTCCGCCGAGTTCCCGCTCTTCCCGGCGGCAGCCTTCTCGGCGTTCCACCAGATGCCGCCGAACTCGCTGCAGAAGTACGGCTGCCCGTCGTAGGCCAGCGAGATCGGCTTGCCTTCGGGGCCGCCGGTGTTGCCGTACGGCTTGTCGTTCACCAGGTCCGCCATCTGCTTCGCGAACTCGGCCGGGTCCTGCTCGTAGTTGTGCGAGTCCCAGACGTCGGTCTCCGGCACGCGGTGGCTGTAGCCGGACGCGTCCAGCACCGGGCGGCTGGTGTCGGCGGCCTTCGTGGCCAGGAACATCGCCCGGGTGACGTCGTCGAGCTGCGTGATCCGGTCGTGCAGCAGCTGGTGCGTCTCGTTCAGCGGGCACCAGCCGACGATGCTCGGGTGGCTGTAGTCGCGCTCGACCGCCTCGAGCCACTGCCCGACGTACGACGCCGTCGGCTGCTGGTTGTTCTCGCTGGTGTCGCCGCCCGAGCCCCAGTCGCCGAACTCGCCCCAGACCAGGTAGCCGAGCCGGTCCGCGTGGTACAGGAACCGCTCCTCGAACACCTTCTGGTGCAGCCGCGCGCCGTTGAACCCGGCCGCCAGGCTGAGCTCGATGTCGCGGACGATGGCCTCCTCCGACGGGGCCGTCATCAGGCTCTCCGGCCAGTACCCCTGGTCGAGCACGAGCCGCTGGAACACGTGCTTGCCGTTGATCAGGATCGCCTTGCCGTTGATGCTCACCGACCGCAGGCCGGCGTACGAGTCGGCGCCGTCGACGACGTTGCCGTCGGCATCGATCAGCTCGAGGCGGACGTCGTACAGGTGCGGGTCCGTGGTGTCCCAGAGGCGGACGCGGTCGGCCAGGACCTGGAGGGTGAGGCGCGGGGCGAGGTCGAGGTCGGCGCGGACCTCGGCGGCGGTGATCTCGCCGTCGGCATCCTTCAGGGTGGCCTTGATCTTGTACCCGGTCTTGTTCGCCGAGACCGGGACTTCGAGGTGGAAGCTGGAGCCGGCGACGTCCGGGGTGATCCGCGGCCGCTTCAGGTGCACCGTCGGGACCGCTTCGAGCCAGACGGTCTGCCAGATGCCGGTGGTGCGGGTGTAGAGGCAGCTGTGGTTGAAGTACAGCTGGCTCTGCTTGCCGCGGGCCTGCGGGCCGCGGTGGCTGTCGCGGGCGCGGACCACGATCGTCGCCTGCTCGCCGGGCCGGGCGACGTGACGCAGGTTCGCGCTGAACGGGGTGAACCCGCCGCGGTGCCGGACCACCTCCTCGCCGTTCACCCAGACGGTGGCGTCGTGGTCGACGGCCTGGAAGTGCAGGACGGCGTCCTTGCCGGCCCAGTCCGCCGGGATCGTCACGGTCGTGCGGTACCAGACCGCCTCCATGAAGTCGACGTCCTCGATCCCGGACAACTCGGTCTCCGGCGCGAACGGCACGACGATCCGCTGCGGGAGTTCGCGATCGCGCAGGCCGCGCTCCAGTCCGGAGTCCGACCGGTCGATCTCGAACTGCCACTCGCCGTTCAGATTCACCCACTCGGGCCGGACGAACTGCGGACGCGGGTACTCCGCACGAGGCTGTGACATGTGCTCTCCCGTGATGCTGGTCGATGGCGGGACGGCAGCACTTTACAACGTTGGAATGAGTCGGGCAACGGTCAGTTGCATCCTGCTCGGGCGTTGGTCAGGGCGCGATGCAGAGCGCGGCGTTTGAGGAGGCCGGTGGCCAGGTCGATGCGCGTCGACCGTCACGCCCTGCTCGGCGAACCACCTGGAGTTGCGTCCCGCGCCGCGGCCGACGTCCGGAACACGCGCGCCGGCGAGTTCCCCAGAAGTCCTCGCTCGTTCCGGTCGACCAACGGGCGTCCCGTCACCGCCCGGTTCTACCGGATTTCCTTTGCGTAGCAGTGGGTTCCGGGCTGGCTTACGTACTTTCCCCAAGGCTCGGTGGGGGTGTAGCCGCTCGATTCGTACAGCGCAATCGCCTCCGGCTGGAGGTGGCCGGTGGTGAGACGGAGAGTGGGGTGCCCGGCCGCGCGCGCCGCCTCCTCCAGACCGGCCAGGAGGGCGCGGGCGTATCCGCGTCCACGGGCTCCCGGGGCGACGTACATCCGCTTCACCTCGGCGTCGCCGGGGTGCTCGGTGTCCGCGCCGAAAACCTGCACGGCGCCGCATCCGACGGCACGGCGCTCGTCGTCGAGCACCACGAAGTACCGCGCCCCACCCTTGACCTGCGACCGCCCCTCGGCCCCATACCGCCCAACAAGCTCAGCAAACGCCCCCGCCAGGAGCACCCCCAGCTCGACGTCGTCCGCTACCCGCTCCTCAACCCTCACGCCAGCATCCTAAAAGCGGATGAACTCGCCCGGCGCGTGGATTACAGTGCCGAGCGATGCAGCGTTCCTGAAGGTGTAGGTACGTCGGCGGGCTCTGCGGGAGTCGGCCTGCTGTGACGTGCCTGCGCCGCGCTTCGACCGTTCTGTCGATCGCGAGCCTTCAGGAGACACGTTGTCCTGCAGCACCGAGCACCTTGTCCTGCACACCATCGACGGCGCAGCCGACCTCCTCGTCGAGGAACTCCGGGCCATGCGTATGATCCGATCGATCCGTCAGACGTCGGTCACCACCGTGGAGTGCGCGGTCGACGGACCGTTCGACGAACTCGCCGACTGCGGCCTGTTCTCGACGGCTGCTGCCGACCGCGGGCAGGTGGTGGCGGGGATCGGGCAACGGCTCGGGCGGCCGGAGCGGTTGCCCTGGTCAACCAATTTGATCGTCGCCGAGGTCCTCGTTCGCCTGGCCAAGATTCGGCCCGGCGATCGCGTCCTGGACCCGTTCTGCGGCACCGGGACGATGCTGCGGGCCGTACGGCGTCGTGAGCCGTGCGCGAGTGTCGTCGGGACAGACCACGACCCGCGGGCACTCGTGATCGCGGCCCGCAACGGTGCACACGGCTCCCTGGCGCTCGCGGCCGCGACAGCGCTCCCGCTTGCCCCCCGCACCGTCGACCGCGTCGTCGCGAACCTCCCGTTCGGCAAGCAGGTCGGCAGTCATCGAGCCAACCGCATCCTCTATCCAGCCGCACTCGAGGAGATCGCCCGAGTGCTTACGACTGACGGCCGCGCGGTAGTACTCACTGAGGACAAGCGTCTGCTCCGCGCCGCGATCGAGCAACAGAAAGCGTTGAAGCTCGTCCGGGACCGCCTGCTCAGGTACAACGGCGCCGCCCCGACCGCCTACGTCCTCACCCGGACCCGTCGATCAAGAACCAGCCGTACGCGATTCACGACCCAGCGACGATCACCCTGAACTGTCGGTGGACGGTGGGAGATTCCTTGTACACGACAGGCAGGGAGGTGGGGAGTGCAGACTCCACAGTGGCGGCTGGCCTACGCTGGCCGTATGACAGGGGCAGCTGAGGAGCACATCGCACTTGTCGCGTTGCTCCGCACCCTTGCCAAGGGTGAGCGGTGGGCGACCGTGACCGAGCGGGTTCTGGAGCGTGGAAGTGCCCGCGCGATGTGGCACGAAGAGACTGCGGATGCTCTGGTCCCCGACCCTTCGCTGGCCGCGGAGTTCGAGTTGGCGACACGGGACGTGAACGCATGGATCGCGGCAGGACGCCAGATGGTCGGCATCCTCGATGACTCGTACCCGACTCGGCTGCGCGAGATCCATCAGGCGCCCCCGTTCCTGTTCGCTGCTGGGACACTTCTGCCGGATGATCCCGCGATCGCGGTCGTGGGATCCCGCAGGGCAACTGCGCGCGGTCTCGACATCGCCGGCTCGATCGCATCCGCTCTCGCCGGTGAGGGCATCACCGTACTCTCCGGCCTTGCTGCAGGGATCGATGCGGCCGCGCACACCGCTGCGCTGGAGGCCGGCGGCCGGACAGTGGCGATCATCGGCACCGGTATCGCCCAGCAATACCCGGCTGCCAATCGTGCCCTCCAACTCGAGATCGAGCAGCGCGGCCTGGTTCTCTCGCAGTTTTGGCCTGAGGCGCCACCGCAGAAGCACAACTTCCTGATGCGGAACGCCGTCATGTCCGGATACGGTCGCGCCACGGTGGTCGTGGAGGCCGGTGAACAGAGCGGCGCTCGCGCTCAGGCACGCATGGCGGTCGAGCACGGGCGCCCTGTGGTCCTGACCGATCAGGTGGTTGCGGCGAACGAATGGGCGAGGAACTTGGTCGGGCGGCCGGGGGTTCTCGTCGCGGGCGGCATGGTTGAAGTTATGGACCACGTACGCCGCGCACTCGATCGCGAGGACAAGGTCGACAGACTCTTGGACGACCTGGCAGGCGCCGGTCTGTGACCGACCCGCGTGTCAAGCAGGTTCAGCGTGCGCTCGTAGCAACCGCCGGTGGATTTCTCCGGAATCCTGGTGGAGCAGGGACTTGTTCACGCTGCCTGACCCGACGATCCCAGGACCTCTCTGCCCCGACTGTCGGTACGCGGCGACTGTCCACGGTGGGCCGGATCTGCTCGGGTTCATGACGTATGCCGGGTATCTCGACCCGATCACGCAGTCCGGCCACGTGATGCGCGGGTACAAGAACCCCGCGATCCCGAAGGGAAGCCACTGGCAGACCGTAGCGCTTCTCGCCGCGCTCGGCCTCGTCGGACACGTTGCGTGCCCGGGCCGACTACTCGGTGTTCCCATCTCGGCCTGGGCGACTGTTCCCTCCCTTCCCCCGAAACGCCACCCGGCTGTTCACCCGCTCAACGAGATGGTGAGTCAATTGACCCGCGTGGGAGCCCAGGAGGTCGTGTTGACTGCGAATCCGCTCGCGACCAGCCCCCGCGCGATCGACGCCGACCATTTCGCCGTCTCCGACAACTCTGCCGAAGGCCACCATGTGCTCCTCATCGACGACACATGGACAAGTGGGGGGCACGTCACATCCGCGGCTCTGGCGCTGCAGGCTGGCCGCGCCAGCCACGTGTCCGTGCTGGTGCTCGCCAGATGGCTCGCTCTGGGATGGCAGGCCACCACCATCGGCTGGGCAAAGGAACGTCTCGCCGGCCGCGACTTTCAGCCGGAGATCTGTCCGTGGACCCACGGCCACTGCCCCTGATGACCCAGTTCCTATTGGCAACCCAGGAGGCGGGCCCCGTTCTCGTAGCAAACCGCGCGCAGCCAGTCGTCGCCCAATGCGAGAGCCTCGAGTGAGGCGAGTTGGACGGCGTACTCGTAGGGGATGTTGGGGAAGTCGGAGCCGAGGACGATGCGGTCCTGGAGGTCGGCCAGGCGGGGGATCAGGTCGCGGGGGAAGGGCATCATCGCTTCGGTGAAGGGGGTCAGGGCCATGGTGGTGTCCAGGTGGACGTTCGGGTACGACGTGAGCGCCAGGTGCTCGGCGTACTCCGGCATGCCGAGGTGGGCGATGACCGCGGTCAGCCTTGGGTGCCGCCGCAGGACCTCGCCCATCGGCCCCGGGCCGGTGTGCCGGCCCGGGATCGGACCGGAGCCGCAGTGGACGACGACGGGTACGCCGGCCTCGGCCAGTTGGCCCCACACGTCGTCGAGTTCGCCGGAGCGCGGGTCGTAGTCGCCGACCTGGACGTGGACCTTGAAGATCCGCGTCCCCGACTCCAGAGCCGTGCGCACATAGTCGGCCGCGGAGGGCTCAGGGAAGAACGTCCCGCTCGGCACACAGCCAGGTGTCACGGCCGCGAAGTCCCGCGCCCACGCGTTCAACGAGGCCGCCATTCCGGGCTTGTGCGGATAGACGAGCGCCGGAAACGCGCGCACCCCCAGCGAATCCAGTGTTTTCAGCCGCTCCTCCACCGAGGTCCGGTAGGTGATCGGCCACTCCGACCCGTAGTGCGACGACGCCTGGTCGAAGTACGCCCAGACCGCGTTCAGCACCCGGTCCGGCAGGAAGTGCACATGCACGTCCACCAGCCCGTCCAGCCCGAGCCGCCGCCACCACGCCGGTACCTCCGCATCTCGCACGAGCCCAGCCTAGACATCCCGTACGGCGCGCCCCGCGCACCGGATCACCCGAAGTCGGCCGGGACGATCCGGAGCTTCTCCGCGATCCGGGTGAGCGCCTTCTGGTCGGTCGCGCTCAGCGAGTCGAGGACAGTACGCCGTACCGACCGCAGATGCGTCGGCGCTGCTGCCTGGACGAGTGCGAAGCCGGCGTCGGTGACTTCGGCGAGGGTGTAGCGACCGTCGGTGGGGTCGGGGGTGCGGATGATCCAGCCGCGCTGTTCACAGCGTTTAACGACGTTGGACAGGCGGGAGAGTGACCCGCTGGCGAGGAAGGCGAGCTCGCCCATCCGCAGTTTGCGATCCGAGGCCTCCGAGAGGTGGCTGAGTACGAGGTACTCGAAGAGCGTGAGTCCGTGCTCCTGCCGCAGCGGTGACTCCAGCTTGCCGGGCAGCAGCAGGACGATGGAGATCAGCCCTGTCCAGGCCGCCTTCTCCTGCACGTCGAGCCACCGCAGCTCCCGGTCGTCATCGTGTCCGCAGGTGCCCTTCACGGATGCTGCCGTACTGCTCATGACCTGTTGCCACCTCCGGGAATACCATCGATCACTTCATGCTTGAAGTAACCAACGCTAGGATCGCTTCAAGTGTGAAGTTATCGAAGTTCAGGCGTGAACTCATTCAAGCGCACAACACGGCCCTCTGAACAGGAAGCAGAAGCAGCATGAGCACTGTCACATTCGGTGTCACCCCGGGGTACGGCGAGAAGCTCAACCAGGCCCTCGGCTACAGCAGCGCCGTCCGCGTCGGCGACCGCGTCGAGATCTCCGGTCAGGCCGGGGTCAACGACGACCTGGTCGTCCCGGATTCTCTGGAGGACGAGATCGTCCAGGCGTTCGACAACGTGGAGCGCACGCTCGCGACGGTCGGCGCGACCTGGAAGGACGTCATCCACGTCAACTCGTACCACAAGGTGGCGCCCGGAGAGGACGTCATCGGTGACGACCACAACAAGGTGATGGCCGAACAGTTCCGCCGGCGTCTCGGCGGACGCGCACCGATCTGGACCGAGACCGGCGTCACCGTCCTGGGCCTCGCCGAGATGCGCGTGGAGATCCGAGTCACCGCGATCGTCGGCTCCGGCACCTGAGTCGGCTCCGCAACTGAACAGCCCATGGCGGCGAGCAGGAACGACGCGGTGATCGCGACCGGGCCGACCTGGATGCTCTTCCAGCTCACCGCCTTCAGCGGCGCTCTGTGTTTGCCGACGCTGAGCCTGCGCCGGGTGAAGCGGCTGGAGGACCGCGGGGTGATCAGCGGCCCTCAGGAGAGTTGCCGTCAGCCGTTCTGGTCGGCCAGCCAGAGGTTGGTGAGGCCCTTGAAGTGGGCGAAGAACTTCTCGTGTTCGTGGGTCGGGTAGGTCGCGGTGACGGTCTCGCGGAGCAGGCGGTCGAAGTCCGGGCCGGCCACCCAGTCCCGGACCCGCAGGTCGAAGTCGCCCAGGTGCGAGGCGCACCATTCGTGGTACTTCGCGGTTTCGAAGTGCTCGTCGGCGAGTGCGAGGTACCCGTTCAGCTTGGCCTCGTAGTCGAGCGACTCGTCGTCCGCGATCTCGAAGTACCGCTCGGTGTGCAGGTCCACCGACGAGCGGCGACCGGTCGCCAGGCAGAAGACCGACCACTTCACCAGCGCGCTCAGCGCCCACGGGAAGTAGTAATGCAGGGACGTGACCGCGACGTCGGGGCAGGCGTTGGCATAGTCGATCGGGTGCACGGCGTCGCCCTTGACGAGCATCTCGCAGGAGTTGAACTCCCAGCCGAAGAACGCGTTCACGATCCGGCTGATCGCGACCGCCTCGTGGCCGGCGGACGGGCTGAGGAAGTCGTGCGAGACGGCGTACCGGTTGTGCATCGGCTCGTCCGGCCGGAAGTCCATCACCATCGTCTCGGCGCCGATCGACAGCGCCCGCGCGAACTTGTCGTACTCGATGGTGGCCTGCAGGTGCATCAGCATCTCGCCGGACTGGTCGTAGGCCTGGTGCAGGTCGACCTTGTTGTTGATCCGGGACACGCCGCGCCAGCCGCCGCCGTCGAACGGCTTCATGTACAGCGGGTACCCGAGGTCCTCGGCGATCGCGTCCAGGTCGAAGGGCCGGTTGTACGTCGCCGACGTGTACGCCCAGCGCACGTTGTCGACCGGGTTCTTGTACGGCACCAGCACGGTCCGCGGGATCTTCAGCCCGAGCCGGAGCATCGCGCAGTACGCCGAGTGCTTCTCCATCGACTGGAACGTGAACGGCGAGTTCAGCAGGTAGGTGCCGTTCATCAGCGCGGCCTTCTTCAGCCACTCGCGCGGGTGGTAGTACCAGTACGCGAGCCGGTCGATCACCAGCCCGACCCGGACCGGGTCGTTCAGGTCGAACGGCTCGATGGTCAGCCGGCGGGACCCGAACTCGTGCTCGCGCCCGTCGATCGTCACCGGCCCGACCCGCTGCAGCAGCGCCTCGAACGCCTGCGGCCAGTCCTCCTCGGCCCCGAGCAACAACCCGATCAGATGACGCGAACGATCACTCACGTGAGTCTCCTCAGCAGAATCGGGGCAGATGGTGGGCGATCTGCTGCCGCCACCAGGGCCAGTCGTGTGCTACGTCGTACCCCCACAGGTCCAGCTCATGCGGGATGCCTTTGTCCTTCAGTACGGCGGCCGTGGCGCGGGCCGACGGCAGGGAGCCGGTCGGGTGCGTCTCCCAGTCGCCCTGGCCGACGGTGAGCAGGATGAACAGCCGGCTCCGCAGCCACTCCAGGTGGTCGCCGGACAGGTTGGGCAGGTAGTCGGCCGGGTTGTTGAAGTACGTCGCGTCGCCGCGCTCGCCCCACGCGTGCCAACTGGCCGCGTCGTAGTTGCCCGACTGGCAGATCGCGATCGGGAACAGGTCGGCGCGCTTGAACGCGAAGTTCAGGGCGTGGAACGCGCCCAGGCTGCAGCCGGTGGTGATGATGTCGCTGACGCCCGGTGAGTCCGATCCGATCGTCGGCACCACCTGGTCGACGATCCAGGACTCGTACAGCTCGTGCCGGCGGGCCCGGTCCTCGAGCTGGATGCTGCGGTCCGACCAGCTCACGTGGTCGTAGGAGTCGACGCAGTACAGCTTCACCCGGCCCGCCTCGATCAGCGGGGCGACCGCGTCGACCATGCCGTTGTTCTCGTAGTCCCAGGCGCGTCCCTGCTCGCTCGGGAAGACCAGGACCGGCCGGCCGTAGTGGCCGTACCGGATCACGGTGCCGCGGCGGTCAAGCCCCGGCGCCTCCAGCTCGACCTGTTCCCGTTCCATCAGCCCCACCCCAGGTCTGTCGCAGTAGCTCCGTCAGATCAGGATCCAGCACATCCCGCCACGCTGTGAAGTTGTGCATGTCGGGAGTTTCGTCGAGCGTCGCGTCCAGTCCGAGTCCGGCCAGCCGGGCGGCCATCACCCGGTTGTTGTGCACGTTCTCCTCGGTGGTCCCCGCGGTCATCGCGATCCTGGGGGTGCTCGGCGCCGTGGTTGCCGTCAGCACCTGCTCGACGAACCCGGTCACCTCGGCGTAGAACTCGAACCCGGACTCCTGCGGGTCGGTCTGCGGCGTGAAGAACGACCCCGACTGCAGGAACAACGCGGAAAACGTGTTCGGAAACTGCCATTCCGCGTGCAGCGCCGCGAGCGCCCCGAGGCTCGCGCCCATCATCACGGGCCGCCGGCTCTCGTACTGCTCCCGCACGGCCGGTACGACGTGCTGAGTCAGCGCCTCCGCGTACTGCGGGTTCGCGGCGTACCAGAGGTTGCGGGACGTCGGCCGGAGCAACGCCAGCCGGAACGGCGGCAGCGCACCGGAGGCGACCATCGCGCCGGCGTAGTGCGTCAGACCGGCGTACGACGCGAACTCGGGCCCGTCGTGGGACAGCAGCAGCGGCAGCTCGAACGTCGGCGCGATCCCGTCCGGCGCCCACACCTGGACATCGACCGGGCCGACCGGCGAGTCGACGGCGAGCGGCGTCAGCGTCGACGGAAGCGGCGGTACGGCGATCCAGGCCGGCTCGACGTATCCGGGCAGCGGCAGCCACGAGTGGTCGCCGAACGCGCCGCCGACCACCCGCGGGTTGGTCGGGTCCGTCCGCATGCCGAGGTCGGCGATGTCGAACAGGTACTCCATCCGGTGCACCGAGGGGCGCGGCAGCCGCAACTCCCAGCCGTAGTCGACGGGTTTGAACTCGAGCAACTCCGCCGCGAGCCCCAGCTCCTGCCACAGACGGACGCCCGTGAACGCATGCGCGGTGTCGCCGAGGCGGAAAACCACCTCGGCACCTTCGACTGCGCTCACGACCATCCGACCACCGTACCCACGGAAACACTGACAACAGCTGTCAGCAATGAGGTTCTATCGTAGGAAGGTGGTCGATCTCACCGATATCCGCGACATCACCGCCGACCTCCCGCGCAGCTACGAGGTGCTGGTCCGCGACCAGATCAAGTTCCGCGTCGGCCAGATCGTCTATCTCGCGGTCTCTCGCGACGAGCAGACGATCGGCATCGGCTTCCCCCGCGAGGAGCGGGCCGCCGCGCTCGCCGCCGAGCCCGACAAGTTCTTCCCGCCGCGCCCCTCCGACGAGCGCTACCAGTGGATCCAGGTCCGCCTCGCGGCACTCGACCGCGAGGAGCTCCGCGAGCTGATCATCGACGCCTGGGCGCTGTGCGTCCCGAAGAAGGTCCGCGCCGAGTTCTTCGGCACCACGTAGACCTAGGACGTCACCACCACCGGCGTGTCCTTGCTGCCGATCAGGCCGAGCAGCGCGATGGCTTCGGCCTCGATCGCGTCTCGTACGGCGGGGGTGACCGGCGCGTGCGTGGTGACCCGCAGGGTCGCGTCGGCGCCGCGGTGGTGACGCCAGTCGGCCGCGTAGTCGCCGTCGATCAGGACCGTGCCCATCGCGGCGCCGTTGCCGGGCGGCAGTGGCACCGCCCGCTTGAACGGATTCACCCGCCGCCGGTCCGCGTGCGACAGCAGCAGGTTGTCGAACTCCGGCAGGAACCGGATCGGCGCGGGCGTGTCCGCCGCCGGCAGCGGCCCGTCGGGTACGTCGAACAGTTCCCGCCCGTCCTCGTCGGCGTACAGGCGCAACCCGGGCCGGAGCCGGTCCACGACCTCACGCAACTTCGTCAGCCCCGACCACATCTGGACGTCGGCGACACTCGCCGGACCGAACGCCGCCAGGTACCGCAGCACCAGGTCGTCGATCGACGGATTCGTGATCGGCGCCCGGCCGAGCCAGCTCTCGATCGTCTGCAGCGCCGCCGGACCGGTCTCACCCCAGACACCGCGGGGTGTCACCTGGACGGTGCCGGCCAGATAGCTGACGGCGTACGCCATCGCGTTCGCGTCCCAGTCCGGCCAGCGCTCGCCGAGCACCTCCCGGAGCTGGCTGCGGCTGTACGGCTCCCGGCTCATCAGATCCGTGCCGAACGCAACGACCGCGTCGATGTCGGCGCCGGCCAGCTGCTTGCCGAACGCGCCGCGCAGGCCGCGGTCCGCGACCGGATGCACGAGGCGCCACATCATCAGGCAGTCCTCGGCGGTGACGAGGTGGATCGTGGACCGCAACAGCGAGGCACGAACGGCCTGCCGTGAGGTCATCAGCGTGGACAGCTCGGCCGGGTCGAAGCCCTCGAGCCTCGACCACAGCGCGACGTACGCGGCCAGCGGGGCCTGCGCCTGCATCCCCACCAGCCGCTCGATCAGTTCGGCGACCGGTCCGCTCTCGCGGCGCAGCAGCTGCTGACGCTCGAGGGTCGCGCGGTTCAGGTCCCGCCGGCTCAGCACGCGGATCGATGCGTTCATCGGGCAAGCGTACGGAAGAAGGCGCGCACGTCCTCGACGAGCAAGTCGCCGCACTCCATCGCCGGGAAATGCCCGCCGACGGTGAAGTCCGACCAGTGTGCGACGCGACGCTCCGGATCGGCGATCCGGCGAACCACCGGGCTGCTGTTGAAGACCGCCCAGCCGGACGGCACCGTCGACTGCGCACCCCAGCCGAGATCGGAGTGCGCCGCCTCGTAGAGGAACCGGGCAGCGCTCGCACCCGCACGGCAGAACCAGTAGATGCTCACCAGCGTCAGCAGCTGGTCCCGATCCACCGACTCCTCGGGCGACTTCGCCGGATCCGTCCACAGCTGGAACTTCTCCGCGATCCACGCCAGCTGGGCGACGGGTGAATCGGTCAGCCCGGCAGCGATCGTGTCCGGCGTGTGGTTCTGCAGATCCAGGTAGCCACGTCCCGCCTGCCAGACTGCCTTGGCCTCCTGGACGACCGCCAGGTCCTGCTCGTCGAGATCGTCCGGCAGCGGGACGAACTCGCCGGCCAGGCTGAGTGTCCCCCGGTCGCTGTTCACGTGCGTGCCGATCACCCGGTCGGGCACGGTGGCGCCCAGATGCCCGGTGATGCCGGCGCCGATGTCGCCGCCCTGAGCGCCGAACCGCTCGTACCCGAGCCGGGTCATCAGCTCGGCGAACGCGGCCGTGGTCCGCCCCAGCTCCCAGCCGCCGCCGGACAACGGGGTCGAGAACCCGAACCCCGGCAGCGACGGCACGACCACGTGGAAGGCGTCGGCAGCGTCGCCGCCGTACGCGACCGGATCCGACAGCGGCCCGAGCAGCCGCAGGAACTCGACCGCCGACCCCGGGTAGCCGTGGGTGATCAGCAACGGCGTCGCATCCACCTCGGGGGAGCGGACGTGGAAGAAGTGGATCACCTGACCGTCGATCTCGGTCGTGTACTGCGGATAGCTGTTGAGCTCCTGCTCCGCCTTCCGCCAGTCGTACGACGTCCGCCAGTACTCGGCCAGGTCGTACAGGTAGCCGCCGGGGATACCGCGGCTCCAGTCGTCGCTGTCGCCCGGGACCGGACGCGGCCGGCGGGTGTGCTCGAGCCGGAACGTCAGGTCGGCCAGCTCGGCGTCGTCGATGTCGATCAGGAACGGGTGGATCTCCGGTGTGTTCGTCATGATTCGACCGTAGAAGCCACTGCGGAAGACTTCCTTCCGCAATGTGCGTCATTCTGGAGAAATGCTGAACACGTCCGCTCGTCTGCTCCGGTTGCTGTCCCTGCTCCAGACCCGCGCGCTGTGGACCGGTCCCGAGCTGGCCGAGCGGCTGGACGTCAGCACCAGGACGATCCGCACCGACATCGACCGGCTGCGGCAGCTCGGCTATCCGGTGGAGGCCGCGCCCGGTCTCACCGGTGGCTATCGGCTGGGCGCCGGCGGCGCGCTGCCACCGCTGCTGCTGGACGACGACGAAGCGGTGGCGGTCGCGATCGGGCTGCGGACGGCCGCCAACGGAGGCGTGGAGGGCATCGGCGAGACCTCGATCCGGGCCCTGGCCAAACTGGAGCAGGTGCTGCCGCCACGGCTGCGCCATCGGGTGAGCGCGATGCAGTCGGCGACGCTCGCCGTACCGGCGACCGGGCCGAAGGTGGACGCCGACGTGATGATCGCGATCGCGGCCGCGATCCGCTCCGAGCACCGGCTGCGCTTCGACTACGCGAGCCACGACGGGAGCGCGAGCAGCCGCGAGGTCGAGCCGCACCGGCTGGTCGTCATGGGACGCCGTTGGTACCTGATCGCCTGGGACCCGGACCGCGACGACTGGCGGACGTTCCGCGCCGACCGGATCACGCCGAAGATCCCCGGCGGTCCGCGGTTCACGCCCCGGGAGCTGCCGGAGGCCGAGGTCACCGCGAGGTTGCAGCGCGGCGTCGGCACGGCGACCTGGCGGTACGTCGCCCGCGTGCTGCTGCACGGGCCGGCCGCCGAGATCCGCGCCAAGCTGCCGTTGCCGGTGGAGATCGAGGAGCTCGGCCCGGACCGTTGTCTGATCCGGCTCGGCTCCGACACTCCGCAGATGCTGACGCTCTATCTGGGGCTGCTGGACGTCGACTTCGAGGTCCTCGACGCGCCCGAGCTCTCGGCCGCGCTCCTCGCGCTGTCCGATCGTCTTCGCCGGGCGGCTCTTTCGGGTGCCCCTGGCAACGACCGGTCATCCTCTGGTAGTAGTCCGGAACCATCCTGACGGCCGATGGGTACGGCGTCTGCGCGACGCACCCTGGAATCATGACCGGGGACTTCCTGCCGCAACGCCGCAAGGCGTCGGTGCTCAGCCAAGCCGTGACCGTCGTGATCCTGCTCGCCGCCGCCGCGGTCGGCCTCTGGCTGTTCGCCTAGGTGTCCCAGCGCACGTCGGCCTCGCCGGGCCGGACCACGCCCGCTTCATAGGCGACGACGACGGCCTGGACCCGGCTGGACAGGCCGAGCTTCGACAGCACCGAGCTCACGTGGGTCTTGACCGTGGTCTCGCTGACGAACAGCTTGGTCGCGAGGTCGCGGTTCGACAGACCGCGGGCCATCCAGACCAGGATCTCGCGTTCCCGTTCGCTCAGCTGGGACAGCAGTCCGGCCCAGCGGGCGTCCGGTCGCGATGGCGCGCTGACCGCCGTACCGCCGTCGACTTGGCGCTCCAGCTCCATGCAGCGCTCCAGCAGCACCCGGGTCGAAGCCGGGTCGACGAGCGAGTCGCCGCGGTGCACCGCCCGGACGGCAGACACCAGAAGATCCGGGTCGGTGTCCTTCAGCAGGAACCCGGACGCTCCCGCGCGGACCGCGGCCAGCACGTACGCCTCGTCGTCGAACGTCGTCAGCACCAGGACGGCGGGCCGCGCGCGCCCGGTCTCCCGGTTGGCGCTGGTGATCTGCTCGGTGGCGACCAGACCGTCCATCACCGGCATCCGGATGTCCATCAGGACAACGTCCGGGTCGTGCTGCTCGATCAGCCGGAGCGCCTCCTCGCCGTTCTCGGCCTGCGCGACCGTGGTCAGGTCCGGCTCGTGGTCCAGGATCATCGCCAGGCCCATCCGGATCACGCCCTGGTCGTCGGCCACCAGGATCCGGATCGGCTCGCTCACTTCTGCGGCGGCAGCCATGCCTGCACTCTCCATCCACCCAGGGGGCCGGCCGCGACGGCGAGCGTGCCGCCGACCGCTGTGGCCCGTTCCCGCATCCCGATCAGTCCGTTGCCGCGGCCGCTCTCGTTGCGGCGCGCGGTCTCCAGCACGTTCACCGGCGGCGGCCCGCCGTTCCCGTTGTCGTCGATGGTCAGCAGCTCGCCCTGCGGACCACTCTGCCAGGTCACCTTCGCCGCGGTCGCCTTGGCGTGCACCATCACGTTGGTCAGTGCTTCCTGGATGATCCGCACCGCGGTCAGGTCGGTGGCCGACGTCAGCTGCCGCTGCCGCGGCGGAAGGTCCATCGTGACGTCGATCCCGACCGCCTTCAGCCGTTCACCCATCCGCGCCACATCGGCCAGGTCCGGCACCGGCGCGGTCCCGCCGCCCGAGCCGGTGTCGCCGGCGATCTGCGGCGAGGCCGTGTTCAGCACCCGGACGGTCTCGCGCATCGCGGTCAGCGCCTCCTTGCCGCTGGCAATGATCCAGCGGATCGCCTCCCGCAGGACCTCGGGTCGCTCGTCGGCCACCCGGTCCGCGGCCTGCGCCCGGATCACGACCGCGCTCACGTGGTGCGAGATCACGTCGTGCAGGTCGCGGGCGATCCGGGTCCGCTCGGCCACCGCGGCCCGCTCCGCCTCGACCGCGCGCAGCCGGACCAGCTCGGCGTTGCGCTGCTCGAGCAGTGCGACGGACTTGCGGCGCCGGCGCGCGTCCGCACCCAGCAGCACCATCCCGCAGATCAGTGCCTCAGCGAACACGAACAATGACACGTCGATGTACGAGTACAGGCTCGGCACGTCCCGCGGGAGGCTCCGGTACCGGTCGCCGTACAGGATCGCCCGGTTGACGCGGCTGAGGACGATCGCGACCACGGTCGGCAGCCCGATCATCAAGCCGGCCAGGCTGCCCATCGTGAAGAACAGACACGTGAACCGCCGGACGCCCGCCGACGCCGCCAGGTACCCGACGACGAGCAGCGGCACCAGGTGGATCTCGGACTGCAGCGCCGCGTCGCTGATCTCGGGCTGGCCGAACATCGCCAGGCCGAGCTGCGCCGCCAGGCCGGTGCCGACCGCGGCATACAGGAACGGGTAGAGGAACGAGACCGTGACGAGCATCGTGCGCGGGACCCGGCGGACGAACGCGACGGTGGCGACCAGGAACACGCCCGTCACCACCGACACCGCCGGGTTGTGCGGGCGCAGACCGGTGCCGTTGACGAGGTTCAGCGTGACGAACCAGACCAGCCCGATGACCGCAGCGAGCAGCACATCCTGCTGCCCCTGCGACAATCGGCGCCAGATACTCTTCACGTCGCCCAGGGTAGTCAGCCTGTGTTCGCCAAAGCTTCATCTGCCCGGACGGGCGCGCGCTCCAACTTTTGGAGGAGGCTCGGCGTCCGAACTGATACTCAGGGGCTACAGATGGGGCATCAGAACGGTCCCTGGGACCGATGTGCCCGCCGCCCCGATCCGAAAGGCTGTACCCCATGAGTGACGACCTGCCGCCGCGCCGGGACGGTGCGGCGCGGACCCGGTTGCTGTCCGTGATCGGTGTGGTCGGGGTCGGTGCGGTCGCCGGATCGTTGCTGCTGTGGCACGGGCAGGTCACCGACGTGCTGGGCCTCGGTGCGGACAAGACGCCCGTGGTGTCGACAGTCGGCGCACCCGCGATCGGTGAACCGCCGACGACGCTCGTCACTCCGACGCCGTCGCGCCGTACGACGGAGACGCCGGCGACCCCGACGACTCCGCCCAGGACCGCGACGACTCCCACCAAGAAGCCGACACAGAAGCCCACCAAGAAGCCCGCGAAGATCTCCCGTGAGGAAAGCATCGACGGCCTCTCGCCGACGCTGAAGAAGCGGCTGACGAAGGCGATCGCGGCCGCGAAGGCCGACGGCGTCACGATCCGGATCACCTCCGGCCGGCGCAGCGCGGCGAAACAGCAGCGGCTGCTGAACGAGGCGATCGAGAAGTACGGCTCGTACAAGGCGGCGACGCGCTGGGTGCTGCCGCCGAAGTACTCCGCCCATGTGCAGGGCAAGGCCGTGGACATCGGTCCGACGGCCGCCATGACCTGGCTGAACAAGAACGGCTGGCGGTACGGCGTGTGCCGCCGGTACGACAACGAACCCTGGCACTTCGAGGCGCTCACAACGCCCGGCACGAAGTGCCCGCCGCGCGAACCGCACGCGGTGGCCAAGGCAGATTGATTACTAGGGGGAACTTCGAATGACCATGACCTACGCCCAGCCCTTGACCCGGCGCTACACGCGCGCCCGGCTCGCCGTACCCGCCCTGTGGCGCCAGGTGATCCGGACCGGTGACAAGACGGAGCACACGATGCCGGAGCCGGATCGTTCCGCGTACACCCAGCTGGAGATCTACGACGGCATCCTGGCCGCGTTCGAGCGTCGCGACGAGGTGGCCGCTGTGCTGCGGGCCGCCGCCGACCGCGCGACCGCCGTACGTCGCCTGCGTGACGAGTTCGGGCTCAGCCATCTGCAGGCGACCGCGCTGATCGACCTGCCGCTCACCACCGAGTGCCGCGACCGCATCGCCCACCGTGCCGAGGAGCTCCGCACCGCCCTCGAGCGCTGACCCGCGTCCTCCGCGCGAGCCGCGTCTCGGTGGTGGCGGCTCGCGTGGACCTGCGCGGTTTGCCCGCTGTGGGGAGGATGGAGGGGTGATCACGATCGAGCAGGCCGGACGACTGCGCAAGGCCGGGGTGCTGTGGACGCCCTCGGCCGGGGATCGTTTCGTCGTACCGGACCGCGACATGGACGAGGACGTGTTCGTGGTGAGCGACATGACCGTCGAGGTGCACGACTACCAGGGCAGCAAGGTGATCGGCTTCAACGGCACCACCGAGTGGGCCCTGGACAGCATCGAGCAGCGCGAAGTCATCTGGCTTCCGCGCGAGGAGCAGCTGCGCGCCCTCCTCGGCCCGCACTTCCGGTCCCTCGAAGCCACGCCTGACGGCTACCGGGTCAATCTGACCAGCGGTTCCTGCACTGCGGACGACGCCGAGCAGGCCTACGCCGAAGCGGTCCTCGAGCTGCTGGATGCCTAGCCGGTGGCGCGCCAGTACTGCTTCTTGTCCTTGTCCTTGACGCTGTAGCCGAGGCCCGCGAGCTCTCCGCGGAGCTCTCGCAGGTCGGCCTTGCCCTTGTCGCCCTGGTCGAACGCCTTGGAACGGGCCCTGAGCAGCGCGTTGGCCGCTGGGGAGAGATCCGGGTCTGCCTCGACCCAGCGGCGGAACTCGGACGCGTGCGGGTCGCCGGCCTCCGACCACGGGTAGCCGTGCGCGCGGAACGCGGCGGCGATCTTCGGACTCTCGGACGTGAACTGGTCGTGCTTCTCGCGGGCCAGTTCCTTCGACGACGCGTCCTGCAGGACGATCTCCTTGCCGTCCAGGAACGCCACCGCGACCTTCACCCGCGGCACGGTGACGGTGGTCTGGTTCTTCAGGAACTCCACCGACTGGCCGGTGATCGTGACCTTCAACGTGTCGTCCAGCGCCATCCCGGCGAGCAGGACACCGCCCACGAGCCCGACGGCCACGCAGATCACCACGACCCACCAGCCGTCCCAGGCCGCGATCAACCGCAACGGTCCCTGGAACGGCACCCACTCGCGACCCTCCGCCCACTCGGCGATCCGCGGCAGGAACAACCCGAGCGCCAGCCCTGCCAGCGGCAGCCCGCCGAACAGCAATGCCTTGTCCCCGGCGGAGTGCCCGATCACCGTGCGATCCGCAGTCGTCGACCCCATGGCACGAACGTAACGTGACGGCGTGAAACTAAAGTATCGACCGACGGCAACCGAAGGAGCCACGTGACGAACGGGATCTGGCTGCGGTTCCTCAGCGGTCCGGACATCGACGGGCTGGGGCTGACTCGGCGGGAGATCGTCGACGCCGTGGAGGACGCGGTCCGCGAGCACGGCGAGGGGCGGACCAGTTTCGAGCCGCGCGTGCACCTCACCCCGGACAACGGCGGGATCGGGCACTTCAACATCCTCCGCGGGCACCTCGACGGCCTCGGCGAGCACGGGATCTCCGGCGTGAAGGTGGTCGGCGACTTCGTGCCGAACTACCGCAAGGGCCTGCCGAGCGAGCTCGCGATGGCGACCCTGTTCGACCCGACCACCGGCGTACCGCTGGCCGTTCTCGACGCGACCATGATCACCGCGGCCCGGACCGGTGCGATGACGACCGTCGGCGCCCGCCACCTGGCCCGGCGGGACAGCAAGATCCTCGCGCACGCCGGCGCCCGCGGCACGGCCTGGTGGAACGTGACCATGCTCGACGACCTCTTCGATCTCGACGAGATCCGGGTGACGTCGCGGCGGCCGGAGTCGCGGGAGAAGTTCGCGGCGGACCTGTCCGCGGAGCTGACCACGCCGGTACGGGTGTGTGCGACCGCGGCGGAGGCTTTCGACGGCGCCGACGTCCTGGTCGAGGCGACGCGGCTCACCGAGCCCGAGCCGCTGCTGCGTACGGCGGCGGTGCGGCCGGGCGCGTTCGTCGTACCGTACGGGACCGTGTCGGCCGTTGAGCTCGACCTGCTCGACGTCATCGACAAGGTCGTGGTGGACGACTGGCGCGAGGCGCAGTCCGGGCGGTTCGGGTCGCTGCGCCGGCACGTGGACAGCGGGCGGCTGTCGCCGGAGACGCTGTACGCCGAGATCGGGGAGATCGTGGCGGGCCGCAGACCCGGTCGCGAGAACGATGCCGAGCGCAACCTCTTCTGGCATCGCGGCCTGTCCTTGCTGGACGTCGCGATCGCCCACCTGATCCTGCGCCGCGCCGAAGCCGCCGACGCCGGCACGATGCTGCGGTTCCACTGATGATCGTCGACGATCCCGCCGACCTGGACCCGGCGAGCCCGGAACCGATCGAGTTGGCGCCGGCCCTCCTCGAGCGCCTGGCCGCGATCCGCGGCGCCGCGCTGGAAACGCTCCGGTCCGGCGAGCCTGTGTACGGCGTGAACACCGGCATGGGGAACCTCAGCAAGATCCGCCTGACCGAGACCGAACAGCGCGTCCACCAACACAACCTGCTGCTCGGCCGTGCGGTCGGCGGCCCGCCCTGGCTCCCGCCCGACGAGGCCCGCGCTGTCCTGATCGCCCGCCTCCGCACCTTCCTCACCGGCGACGCTGCGGTCTCTGTCGACCTGATCCATCAGTTGGTGGCCCTGATCAACAGCGGCTTCACGCCGGCGATCCCCGCCGAGGGCGCCGGGTCCGCCGGCGAGATCATCCCGCTGGCCCACGCCGCGGGCCCCTTGGTCGGCCTCGGATGGGTTCACGACGGCCCGGGCGTGCGGTCCGCGGCCGGGGTGTTGCCGGGGCTCGAGCTGGGGGCGAAGGAGGGGATCGCCTTGCTGGCGGGTATCCCCGGTGCGACCGGGCGCGCGGCTCTGGCCGCGGATCGTGCGCGGAAGCTTGCTGATCAGCTCACGGCCGTGGGGGCGGGGGCGATCGCGGTGGTCGGGGCCGGCCGGGATCCGTACCGCCGGGCCGCGGGGCGTGGGGACGACATACTGGCGGCGGAGTTGGCGCGGCTGCGGGAGCTCGCGGGTCCCGAGGCGGAGCCGCGGAGTCTCCAGGCGCCGGTCTCGTTCCGCGTGGCGGGACACGTGGTGGCGCATGCGCGGCGCACGGTGGAGCAGTTGGACGGCGCGATCGAGCGAGCGTTCAGCGGCGTGACGGACTCCCCGGCGTACCTCGACGGCGAGTTCGTGAGCACCGCCGGTTTCCACGGGATCGAGCTGGCGGCGTACTGCGATCACCTGACTGCTGCGTTGGCGCACGCCGCGGAGGTCTCGGCCGCGCGGCTGCACCGGCTGCTCGACCCGGCGGTCACAGGCCTGCCCGCGCAGCTCGCCCACGATCCCGGTCCGCAGGCGGGCCTGGTCGCCGTCCACAAACGCGCCGTCGCCACCACCCACCAGCTCCGCCGCCTGACGTTGCCGACGGCAATCAGTACGGCGGAGACGTCCAACGGCCAAGAGGACGTCCAGACCTTCTCCTGGGAAGCCGCCGGCAACCTCCTCGAAGCAGTCCGCCTGACCCGCACCACCCTCGCCTGCGAACTCCTCGCCGTACGCCAAGCCTTCGCCCTGTCCACCCGCCAAATCCCGCCAGGCCTCCAGAACCTGATGCACTCGGTCGACGCCGCCATCCGCCCAATCACCACCGACCGCCCCTTCGGCGAAGACCTGACCAGCCTGCTGACCAACGTCATTCACTTCAACTGAGGAGGGGTGCCTGGTGAGTCGAGAGTTCTACTCTCACGCGCGGTTGTACGACCTGATGTTTCCGGGTGGCGGCCTCCAACTCGTCGACCGCCTCGGCGACTGGTCCGGCAGTCCGTTCGCCGCCGGTGCGTCGCTTCAGCTCTGCATCTGCCAGTCCGCGTGACAGGCCCCTCCTCGCTCCGCTCGGTGCGGGTTGATCGGAAAAGCCAGTCGACACGCACTTCGTGGTGAAGCTGCAAGTAGCTCGCGTGGGGTCTGTGTCGTTGGCATGGTGCGAGGGTCGTGTCGGTGGAGTGGAGGAGTTCTCTTGAAGCGGTTCGTGGCACCGCCGCACTGGCCGATTCCGCCCCGGCGCCACTGGATCCCGCCGGAAAGCTGGCGTCCGGATCCGTCCTGGCCGCCGGCGCCGCCGGGCTGGCACTTCTGGCGTGACGGCAACGGCAGGGCGGTGCTCGGCCCGATCGGCCGGTACGGCGCTCCGTCCCGCCGGGCCGCGTACGCCGGGGCCGCGGCGCTGCTCGTCTTCCTCGCGGTGAACATCTGGGCGGTGTCCGTGATCGGCCTGTTCGGCGGCGGATCGGACGACCCGGCGGCCGTCACGTTCGTGGCGGAAAGCCCGTCCGCCGGTCCGCCGGCCAGTTCGACGCCTCCCGTCGTACAGCAAACGCCACCGCGGACGATCGTGGTGCCGGAGAAGGCCGCGACGTCCCGGCCGGCCAAGCGGCCGACCCCGCGCCCGACCCGGACGTCGACCACCATGACTCCCGAGCGGAGCGCGCCGACGCCGACCCGCGCGACCGTCAGTACGCCGGTCACGCCGTCGCGTCCGACCAGCCGCCCGTCGACCCGGGAGCAGATCCTCCGGCAGTACTGCATCGACCGTGGCATCGACCCGTCCTGGTGCGAGCCGGCCAACTGGGAGCACCGGCGCCCTTGACGCCGGCCGGGGTCGGTGCGCATTCTTAACCACATGGTTCTGAAACCAGTTGGTTATGAAGATGGGTTGACCGGTGTCTTCGCGGCGCTCGCCGACCCGACCCGCCGGGCGATCCTGACCCGGCTGAAGGGCGGCGACGCGACGGTCGCGGAGCTCGCGGCGCCGTTCAGCATGTCGCAGCCGGCCGTCTCCAAGCACCTGAAGGTGCTCGAGCAGGCCGGTCTGATCAGCCGTTCGCAACGCGCGACTGCCCGGCTCAGCCACCTCGAGGCGGAGCCGCTCCGGGCGGCCGTCGGCTGGTTGATGGACTACCGCGGCTACTGGACGGAGAGCTTCGACCGTCTGGACGACCTGCTCGACGACCTGCAGGGGGAGTCGTGAAGATCGTCGTCGAGCCGGGCGTGCCGCAGGTCGTCGTCGTCCGGGAGTTCCGTGCGCCGCGGGACCTGTTGTTCCGCGCGTACACCGAGCCCGATCTGGTGAAGCGCTGGCTCGGGCCGGCCGGGCTCGAGCTGGTCGTGAACCAGCTCGACCCGCGGCACGGCGGGCGCTGGCGGTGGACGCACTACGACAGCGACGGCAAGGGCTACGCCTTCCACGGGCTGTACCACGGGTCGCCGACGCCGGAGCGGATCGTGCAGACGTACGAGTTCGATCAGGCGCCCGGCATCGTCTACCTGAATCTGATCACCTTCGACGAGGCCGACGGGGTCACCACCTTGACGCAGAACACCGTGTTCTTCGCCGTCGAGGACCGGGACCTGTACGTCGACGGCGGGATGGAGCGCGGTCTCCGCGCCTCGATGCGGAACCTCGACGCCCTCGTCACCGAACTGGCCGAGGAGGCCCACTCATGATGCTCGAGAACAAGTCCGCGGTCGTGTACGGCGCGGCCGGACCGATCGGCGGCGCGGTCGCGAAGGCGTTCGCCGCCGCGGGCGCGACCGTCCACCTCGCCGGACGGACGGCGGATCGCCTGGAACGGGTCGCCGCCGAGATCCGCGCGAACGACGGCAAGGCCGAGATCGCGGTCGTCGACGCCCTCGACGAAGCCTCCGTCGACGAACACGCCGCCACCCTCGACCGGATCGACATCTCGTTCAACCTGATCGGCCACCGGCAGTACTTCGGGAAGCCGCTGATCGACCTGTCGCTCGCCGAGGTCGAGGAACCGGTCCGGAACATGCTGCGCACGTACTACCTCACGTCCCGCGCGGCCGCCCGGCGGATGATCGAGCAGGGCTCCGGCGTGATCCTGACCTTCGGCGGGTACGGCGACCCGGCGCCGAACCTCGGTGCCTTCCAGGCCGGATTCGGCGCCGTCGAGGCGCTGCGGCGGACGCTGGCCGCCGAGCTCGGCCCGCACGGCATCCGGGTGCTCACGCTGCAGACCAACGGCATCCCGGAGTCGAACCCGGACACCTACCCGGAGGACTTCCGGCGCGAGGTCGCGGAGCACACCGCCGCCCAAACGATGCTGAAGCGCGCCGCCACCCTTTCCGACGTCGGTGCCGCCGCCGTGTTCGCGGCCTCCGACCTCGCCCGCTCCATCACCGGCACCGCCTTGAACATCACCGCCGGCGCGGTGGTCAACTAGTGCCGTCGCCAGAGAGGTTCAGGTTGTTACGCGGCGCCGAGCTCGTGGCGCGAGTCAACTGGGGAGCCGCTCCCACTGCCCGTTTCGCTGACGCGCGCGGGACGGTGTCGCCACGTCGCGGTGGGCTGAGACAAGCCGTGGTGTCTGGGGACCTGATATTGCTAATCTCGGGTCACCGTTGCCTGTCTCAGGCCGGGTTTGGTGTGTCCCGTCGCGCCGCGCCTGACCCGCACCGCGACCAGAACGAGCCGGCGAGCCGACGGCGCGGCGACCCCGCCACTGCACGGCATCGGGGTTGAACGGCTGAGGGGTTGACCCCTCAGTTGGCCGGTTGACCGCTCGCCTGCCGCAGGGACAACCGGCAAGCTCAGGGGTCAACCCCTCAGATGGCTGGCTCAGCTCGAGCGCTGGGCCGGGCGAGTTGGGACCCGAACCTGCCTTGGCGAGGCTCAGCTGAGGAAGTCGATGGTGCGGCCGTGGCCGGATGCGGCTTGGTATACAGGCCATGCGATCGCGAGGTCCTGCCAGGGGAGGCCCACCGGTGCGTAGACGGTGATCTCCGCTGCCGATTGCCGTCCCACGGCCGCGCCGGTCAGCACTTCAGTCAGCGTCACGGCGGCTTCGGCGCCGAGGTCGACGTTGCCCAGGGCACCCATTCGTACGGCGAGTGCGCGGTCGTCGACCACCACGCGTGCGGTCGACAACAGGTCGGCGCCGAGCTCGACCTTGCCGGGCTCGTCGGCGCCCAACGTGGTGAGGTGAAGGCCGGGCCGAGCGTCGGCCGCCGTGAGCAGCGGCTCGCGCGACCAGGTGGCGAGGACAACGACATCCGCCGCCGCGGCGACCGCTCTCGGGTCATTCACCACAACACCTGGGATCCCTTGGCCGACGAGGAATTCTGCCGCCCGCGCTGGTGCGACGTCCTGCACGACGAGGCGATCGACCCGCCGGAGGGCGGTCAGACCGGCAAGCACCATGGTGGCCTGCGCCCCGGCCCCGACCACCCCGACGGCGACACCACGCGTACGGCGTTGATCGGGCTGCTCAGCGCGTACTGCCGTGCGATCGCCTCGACCCACAGCGCCCGTGCCCTCGGGCGTTCCTGCTGAGGCCAGGACATCCGTGGCGAGAGCGGCCGCGAGGCCCGTACGCCAGGCGGTGACGGTCGAGCTGTCGAGGAGGGCGAGGAGCGAGCCGTCCGTCAGATCGTGGAGGCAGACGACCCCGCGCAGCGCCGGCGTGGCATCCGGGAACTTGGCGTTGACCTTCACCGTGTACGCCGGGATCCCCGGGATGAGCCCTGGCAGCAAAGCGGTCGCCGTACCGGGACCGGGGAGGTCTGTGCGGATGCGCAGCGGCTCGATGTCGGCGGGCGCGCGGAAGCCGGCTCGCAACGCTTCGAGAACGGCAGGGATCTCGAGTGATCGCAGGATGTCCGAGTGGGTGAACAGCAGCGTCATCAGACGACGTTCCGCTCGGCGCGCGCCCCGGACCGCTCGAACCGCTGCGCGTTCAGCGGGCCGACGTCGACGATCGGTTCGCGGCCGAGGTAGAGATCCCGGATCACCTCGCCGACAGCAGGGCCCTGCAGGAATCCGTGGCCGGAAAAGCCTGTGGCATAGAGGAAACGGGACACCGTGCCGGCCTCGCCGATCAGCGCGTTGTGATCGGGCGTCACCTCGTACAGGCCTGCCCATCCACCGCTCAGCCCGACGTCCAGCAGCGAAGGCGCCCGCCGGGCCATCGCCTCGGTCAGGCGGGGAATCCAGGTGTCGGTCCGGTTCAGGTGGAATCCGGGCTCCTCGTCGGGATCGGACATCCCGACCAGCAGACCGGGGCCTTCGCGGTGGAAGTAGAACGTCGTGCCGAAGTCGATCGTCATCGGCAAGCCGTCCGGCAGGCCCGGGATCGCCTCCGTGACGACGATCTGGCGCCGCAGCGGGACCACCGGCAGTCCGACGCCGGCCATCTCGCCGATCCGCGCCGACCAGGCGCCCGCGGCGCAGATCACCGTCCCGGTCCGGACCGCGCCGCCGCTCGTCCGCACCACGGAGATGTGGTTGCCCACAGCATCGATTCCCAGCACTTCGCAGCCGGTCACCAGTCGTGCGCCCAGCCGCCGGGCGGCCGAGGCGTACCCGAGCACGACGGACTCCGGCGTGCAGTGTCCGGCAGTGGGCGAGAAGCAGGCGCCGACGAGCCCGTCCGGCGCGACGATCGGCGCCAAGGAAACCGCCTCGTCCACCGACACCATTCGGGTCGGTAATCCAGCGGTTTCCGGCAGCCTGTTCTGCAGGTCGGTGCTCTCGCGGAAATGCTCGACCTGCTCGGCGGTTTCCAGGAGGAAGAGGTAGCCGACCCGGTGCAGGTCGATCTCCTGCCCGGGGCGGTCGCCGAACCGCGCGAACGCCTCCAGGCTGCGCGCGCCGAGCGCGATGTTCACCTCGTCGGAGAAGTTCGCCCGGACGCCGCCGGCCGCCTTGCAGGTGGAGCCCGAGCCGAGCTGGTCCTTCTCGAGCAACAACACGTTCCGCACGCCGGCCTCGGCCAGGTGGAACGCGATACTCGTGCCCATCACGCCGCCGCCGACGATCACCACCTCGGCGGACTCCGGCAGGCCCAAGTCGATCACGGGAGCTGGAAGGTGAGGTCGGCCTCGACCGTCTCGGTGTCCATCTGGGCCTTCTGGAGCTTGCCCGAGTAGTCCCAGTTCATCGACTGCCACCGGGTGAACTGGTCGAGCACCCACACGCCGCTCTGCCGCGACCCGTTGCCCGACTTCCCGTTCCCGCCGAACGGCAGATGCGCCTCGGCGCCGGACGTCGAGTTGTTGACGCTCACCATGCCCGCCGAGATGCCCTGCGCGAACCGGAACGCCTTGTTCGGGTCGGTCGTGTAGATCGAGCTGGACAATCCGTACCCGGACTTGTTGCCCAACGCAATCGCCTCGTCGAGCGTGCCGTACGGCGTGACGCCGACCACCGGGCCGAACGTCTCGTTCAGGAACAGCTCGTCGTCCGCCCGCACCCCGGCCACGATCGTCGGGTGGTAGAACAACCCGGCGCCGGGATCGCCGACGAACCCGGCCCGCGGGTTCTCCGCGGTCACCCGGCCGACCCGGCCGATCACCCGATGGTGCGCCGCGATCCAGCCCAGCGACTTCTCGAACCCGGCCGCGAACTTCGCGTCCAGCAACGGCCCGAACAGCACGTCCTGCGTCGGATCGCCCATCGCCGCCTCGGCGGTCGCCCGGGCGAAGCGGTCCAGGAACTCGTCGTACACGGACCGCTGCACGATCGCCGTGCCCAAGGAGGTGCACCGCTGTCCCGCCGTGCCGAAACCGGAGAACAGTGCGCCCTCGACGGCCAGGTCGAGGTCCGCGTCCTCGGTGATCACCATCGGGTTCTTCCCGCCGAGCTCCAGGCACGGTGTCTGCAGGTGGCGCCCGCACAGCTCGCCGATCTGCGTGCCGACCGCGCTCGACCCGGTGAACCCGACCTTGTTGATCAGCCCCGCCTGCAACGCCTGCTCGAGACCGGAAAACGTGTCCGGGCCGTCGGCGTAGACGACGTTGAACACCCCGGCCGGTACGCCGGAGTGCGCGAAGATCTCGTAGAACGCGTCGGAAACGACCGCGGAATATTCCGCCGGTTTCCACAGCACGGTGTTTCCGCAGAGCAGTGCCGGGACGATGTACCAGGACGGAACGGCGACCGGAAAGTTTCCGGCTGTGATCACGGCAACTGTTCCGACCGGCCGCCGGAACGTGAACAGCTGCTTGTCCGGCATCTCCGACGGCACCGTCTGCCCGTAGAGCCGGCGACCCTCCCCGAGGAAGAAGTCGCAGGTGTCGATGATCTCCTGCACCTCGCCGAGCGCCTCGGCCAGCGGTTTCCCGATCTCCCGGGTGACGAGCGCGGCCAGCCGATCCTTGTTCAGAGTCATCAGCCGGCCCACGTTCGAGATCACCTGACCCCGCTGCGGCGCCGGCGTCCCGGCCCACCCCGGCTGCGCGGCCCGCGCCGCGGAAGCCGCCCGCACGAACACCTCCGGCCCCGCACTGCCGACAGTCCCGACGACCTCACTCAGCCGCGCGGGGTTGGTCGACGGAGTACGCCGTACCGCTTCCGCCACGCGTTCGCCACCGACAACGGACAGCACCTCGGACATCCGCCACCCCTCTCCCGACGCTGGGCCACCACCTTATGACGCCGGCGGCACCTTCTGGCCGGGGTAGAGGTCCGGGATCGGGATCGGCATCCGCCACAGGTGGGAGTCGGGATGGATCATGCCGTGCCGGATCGCGACGTACCGGAGCAGGCGAAGTGGGCCGGCGATCAGGACGACGGCCAGCGGGAGCTCGACCAGGAACGCGCTGAGCAGGGCCTGGGTGAGGTCGCCGCCGCGCTGGCTGGTCATCACGTCGAACCAGGCGTCGCAGATCAGCAGCACGCCGGACGCGAACGCGGTCGGGAACACGAACTGCTTGCGCTTCCAGCCGGCCAGCGCGGTCAGCACCAGCGTCGTCAGCAGCAGGATGTCGAACCCGACCCAGGTCGCGACCCAGTTCCGCGCGACGTAGTGGCTGGGCAGGGTGATGGCCAGGTACACGGTCCACGGGATCAGGGCGGCCGCGCAGACCAGCATCAGGACCGTCCGCCATTTGCGGATCCGGTCGATCGTCCGCCGCGACGGCAGCCCGGCAGGCCGCGGTGCGAGCCGCAGGATCAGCGCCCGCCGCTCCTGCGGCGTCATCGCCGCGATCTCTTCGTCGGTCAGCTGCACGTATCGAGTATGCCTTGTGAATGCAATCACAAGCCGGTAGGGTGAGGTCTCGGAGCAACTGTCGACGACGACAGACGAGGTGGGGCCATGACGAAGCGCAGACCGCCGGGCATGAGCAACCAGGAATGGGTCGAGTCCCAGATCAAGCTGGCCCAGAACCAGGGCGAGTTCGACGACCTCCCCGGCGCCGGCAAACCGCTGAAGCTCGCCGAGCAGCACGACCCCGACTGGTGGGTCAAGGACTTCCTCCGCCGCGAGGACGTCGAGACCGAGGCGTTGCTGCCGTCCGCGATGCAACTCCGCAAGGAGAAGCAGCAGGTCCACGAGAAGGTTCGCGGGATGCGGCGCGAGTCCGAGGTCCGCGAGTATCTCGCCGACCTGAACAAGCGGATCCGGCTCGCCATCCGCGACACCACCGGACCGGTCGTGCCGACGGGCCCGGTGAACGAGGACGCGGTGGTCGCCCAGTGGCGGATGGATCGCCCGTCCCGCACGCCGGTCCCGCAACCCGCCGAGGCGTCGACGCCCCGGAAGAAGTCCTTCTGGCAGCGCCTGTTCAGCTGAGCAGTTCGCGGGCGGCGTCCTCGATCGTCTGTTCGCTGAGCAGGACTTCGTGCGCGGCCGCGCCGAGCGGGACGTAGGAGTCGTAGCTCGTCACCCGGGCCAGCCGCCCGGCGTACCCGTGGTCGATCAGCGTGGCCAGCACGCCCTCGGACACCCCGCCGGAGCGCCGGGTCTCGTCGGCGACCAGCACCCGCCCGGTGATGTTTGCCTCGCGCAACAGATCCTCGACCGGCAGCGGCGCCAGCCAGCGCAGGTCGAGCACCCGGATTCCCGGCACTCGCGCCGCCACCCGCAGGCTCATCGGGACGCCGTTGCCGAACGTGACGATGGTCAGCCAGGTGCCGTCGCCGTACGTCCGGCCGCGCCCGATCTCCACGGGTTCGCCGCCGTACGGCGCCAGCCACTGCTCGTCGCCGTCGGCGTACAGGTCACGCCGGTGGTAGAGGGCGATCGGCTCGAGGTACACGCTGACGCTGCCCGACGACCGGGCCGCCGCCGCACACGCGTGCAGCATGGACGCCGCGTCGTCCGGCCGGGACGGGGACGCGATCACGACGCCCGGGATGTCCCGCAGGACGCCGATCGCGTCGTCGTTGTGGAAGTGGCCGCCGAAGCCCTTCTGGTAGCCGTAGCCGGCGATCCGCAGCACCATCGGGTTCGCGTACTGCTCCTGCGAGAAGAACTTCAGCGACGCCGCCTCGCCGCGCAACTGGTCCTCGGCGTTGTGCAGATAGGCGAGGTACTGGATCTCGGGGATCGGCAGCAGACCCGAGATGCCGGCGCCGAGCGCGAGGCCGAGGATCGACTGCTCGTCGAGCAGCGTGTCGAACACACGGGCCGGTCCGAAGACCTTCTGCAGTCCGCGCGTCACGCCGTACACGCCGCCCTTGCGGCCGACGTCCTCGCCGAAGACCATCGCCTCCGGGTACGACGCCAGCACGTCGCTCAGCGCCCGGTTGATGGACTGGCTGAGCGTCAGCGGCTCCGTGGTCGTGACCGGACGCGGCAACGCGTCGGCCACCGCGGCCGGCTCGGGGAAGCGCAACGGCGCGGCGACGGCCTCGGGCGAGGTGAGCTGCGGGAGGCCGGCGACCTCGGCCGCGATCCGGAGCGCCTCGGCCTGCTTCTCCTCGTACAGCTCGATGATCTCGTCGGCGGTGCAGCCGGCGCCGAGCAGGTAGCGCGCCGTACCGAGCAGCGGGTCGAGCTCCTCGTCCGCGGCCAGCTCCGCGGGGGACCGGTACGCCGTCTCCACGTCGGAGCCCGCGTGGCCGAGCAGGCGGACGGTACGCAGTCGCAGGAACGCGGGCCGGCGGTTCCGCCGTACGAAGGTCGCCGCTTCACGAGCCATCGACAGCGCCGCGTCGAGGTCGGTGCCGTCCGCGTCGAAGTACCGCAGACCGGGGCGGGAGCCGTACGCCTGCCGGATCCAGCCGTCCGGGGTGCGCACGCTGATCCCGATGCCGTTGTCCTCGCAGACCAGCAGCAACGGCATCGGCAGCCCCTGGTACGACGCGTGCAGCGCCGCGTTGATCGCGCCGGTCGCGGTCGAGTGGTTCGCGGACGCATCGCCGAAACTGGTCACCACGATCGCGTCGGCCGGCCACGGGGACGGTACGCCGAGCTTGGCCGACCGGTTCATCGAGAACGCGACGCCCATCGCGCGCGGCAGGTGCGAGGCGATCGTCGAGGTCTGCGGGATGACCGACAGTTCGTGCCGCCCGAACACCTTGTGCCGGCCGCCCGCGATCGGCTCGCTGGTGGCCGCGGCGACGCCGAGCAGGATGTCGCGCAGGCCCTCCTTGGAGCCGCACTGGGCGGCCCGGGTCAGGTAGAAGGCGCCGGAGCGGTAGTGCAGCAGGGCCGGGTCGGTCGGCTGGAGCGCGGCGGCGACGGCGGCGTTGCCCTCGTGCCCGGCGGATCCGATCGTGTAGAAGCCGGTGCCCTGGGACTGCATCCAGCGGGCCGCGAGGTCCGCATGCCGGCTGCCGAGCTGAGCGTCGAACAGGCCGCGGAGCAGTTCCGCGTCGTGCTCCCACGGGGCCGGGGCGAGGCCGCGGACGCGGTCGGCGAAGGTCCTCATTTCATCCATGATCCGGGATCGCCCGGCCGAGCACAGCTCCGACCACGGGTTGAACAGGTCACCTGGTTGCCGCCGCGCCGGCCGGGGAACGGTACGAAGGGCTTGTTCGTTGGGGCAGCGAGGGGAACTCTGTGGGGTGTGGTGACGGTGAGTGAGCTGTGGTGATGCACCTTCCAGGCGTCGTCCGGCGGGCGGGATTCGCGGCCGGTCTCGGGGTCGGGACAGCCGGCGCGCTGGCCGGTGTCCTGTTGCTCGGTCCGCTCGCGGCGTCGCTCCTCCTGGTCGTGGTGTTCGTGCTCGTCTGGCCGCTGGCGGCGGTGGTCCGGCACGTGACCGACGACGCGCCGTACGGTTCGGCGGTCCTGGTCGCCGCGACGGCGGCGGCCGGCGTTTTGTGCCTGCCGGGCATGGTCCGGCTGCTGGCGTGGGGCGCCCTCGGGGTGACGGCGGCGCTGATCCTCGCCGCGGTGTTCGTGCTGATCGATCTCGCCGTCCCTGACCGCGGCCCGCGACCCTCCCGCCGACAGCGCAAGCTGAAGCGTCTGTCCGAGACGCAGTTCGCGGAGGACGAGCGGCTGATCGCGTCGCTGCAGTGCCCGCTCAGCATCCAGGAGCTGTGCGGGGTGTGGTCCGAGACCGCGACGCAGCTCGCGCACGGCGCCGGTCTGCGCGATCGCCAGGCCGTCGCCGAGGTGCGCCGGATCTGCCTCGACGAGTTCGAGCGCCGCAACCCCGACGGTTTCCACCGCTGGCTGGACGCCGGCGCTCCGGCGAACCCGAGCCGCTACCTGCTCCCTACGCCGGGAGAAGGCCCCACGCCCCTTTGAGGAGTGTCGTCGCGCCGCCGATCAGCGCCAGCATGAGCACGAGCAGCCGGGCCCGCGGCTCGGACACCCGCCCGGCGAGCGTCCGCCCGACGACCGCTCCGGCCACCAGCCCCGCGCCGGCGGTGGCCCAACGACCCGCGTCGAGGTCGGGGAGTCCGCTCGTCGCGACCGAGAACACGTTGACGACGGCGCCGTAGAAGAGCGCGTTCGGGACGAATTCGCGGATCGTCCAGCCCGCGTTGACGGCGTACAGCGACATCGGCGGTCCGCCGAGGCCGGCCGACGCGTTCATGAAACCGCCGACCGCGCCGGCGCCGACCGCCCCGCCGAGACCGGTCAGAGCGCGCAGGCGGAAACCGCGGAGCAGCAGGAGTACGGCGATCGTCACCAGGGCGCCCATGGTGACGAGAAGGACGGGCTCGGGCAGGCGGCGGGCAAACCAGGCACCGAGCGGGACCGTGCAGGCCGCCGCGACGATCAGCGGCACCATCGAACGCAGCCGGACCTGCCGCCAGCCCTCGGCCAGTCCCGCCAGGCAGATCAGCCCGGCACCGCAGTTGGCCAGCGACACCCCGTCGTGCGGTCCGAGAACCAGGACCAGCGCCGGGACCGCCACCAGCGCGAACCCCATCCCGGTCATCCACTGGACCGACGCTCCCAGCAGTACGACGCCACCCAGCACAAGCCCACCCACGCCCGCCGACTTTAGCGGGTGCTGTCAGGCCGCCTTCTTCTTGCCCTGGGCCGACTTCTTGGCCGTGCTCTTCTTGGCTGCAGTCTTTTTCGCGGTGGTCTTTTTCGCGGTGGTCTTCTTCGCCGGACCGGTCTTCTTGCGGGCGCCGCGGGACTTGCGAGCCTCCTCGACGCTGGCGCGGAGGGCGGCGACCAGGTCGGTCGGGTTCGTGGCCTGCGGCTCTTCCTCGGAGTACACGATCTCCTTGCCCTGGTGCTTGGACTTCACCAGCTCCTTGACCCGCTCGGTGTAGGTGTCCTCGTACGCGGCCGGCTTCCACTGGCCGCTCATCGCCTCGATCAGGTCGACCGCCATCGACAGCTGCTTGCCGGCGCCGGACTTCCGCGGCAGCGTGCCGAGCTCCTCGTCCGGGTCGCGGATCTCGTCGGCGAAGAACATCGTCTCCAGCACGAGCACCTTGTCGTCGGCCCGGATCGTCGCCAGGTACTCCTTGCCGCGCATCACGAACTTCGCGATCCCGGCCCGGTTCGTCTTCGCCAGCGCGTCCCGCAGCAGCGCGTACGACGAGGCGTTCCCGGAGTCCGACGGGCCGAGGTAGTAGCTCTTCTGGAAGTGCATCGGGTCGATGTCGTCGAGGTCGACGAACGTGTCGATCTCCAGCGACCGGGACTTGCCCGGCGCGATGTCGTCCAGCTCGTCCGGCTCGACGATCACGTACTCGCCGCCGCCGACGTCGTGGCCCTTGACGATCTTGTCGTACGGGACTTCGCGGCCGGTGCGCTCGTTCACCCGCTTGTACCGGATCCGGTCCGACGTCCCCTTCTGGAACTGGTGGAAGTCGATCTCGTGTTCCTGGGTTGCGCTGTACAGGCCGACCGGCACCGAGACCAGCCCGAAGTTGATGTACCCGCTCCAGATCGCCCGCGCCATGGTCGGCTCCTCTCGCCGCCCCGGCCGGTACCCAGTTCAGAGCCGGTTGTAGCGCTTGCGGGCCTCGCGGCTCTCCTTCTGCGCCTCCCGGGCGGTACGACGTGCCTCGTCGAGCTCACCGCCCAAGCGGTGTACCAGGGCCTGGGCCTCGGCGAGCGCCTCGCGGGCGTTGTCGAGCTGGGTGTCCAGATCCTCGACCTCGGCCTCGGCCTGCTGCGCCGCGGCGACGGCGTCCTCGAAGGCCTGTTTCGCCTTGGCCTTCTCGGCGGCCTCCCGCTCGTCCTGCTCGCGCTGGGCGGCCTCGCGCTGCTGCTCGGCCGTTGCCTTTTTGTCGGTCTCGGCCTGTTGTGCTTTCCGCCGGTCCCGGGCCGCCTTGCGACGCTCGTCGGTGAGTGGGGTGACGTTGGACGGTTCGCCGGTCTCGTCGACGACGCCGAAACCGACGTGCCGCAGCGCGCTGCTCAGTCGTCCTTCGCGGACGGCGTCACCCGCGGCCGGATCGACCAGCGCCGCGTCGAGGGTCTCGCGGAGCTTCTGGCCGACGTCCGCGCTGACCTTCTGGCCCTCCTCGTCCGCGAGCCGGGCGGCCTCCTTGGACAGCTTGTCCAGGAGCTGGTGGCGCTTCGGCGTCAGCTCCCGCAGCCGCTCGCCGTCCAGGTCGGCCGTCGCCTCCCGGAACTCGTCGCCGAGCGCGAGCAGGTCGTCCAGCTCGTCGGGCAGCCTGCGGGCCACCAGGTTCGCGATCCAGGCCGCGACCGTCGGCTTGCGCAGCGCCTTCAGCCGGGTCGACGCGAGCGCGTCGCCGTCGGCCTTCAGCTGCTTGGCCAGCTCGTTGCGAGTAGCAATGAAGTCGGCCGCCGGCGCCGCGTACACCGCATCCGCCGCCTCCTCGAAGTCCACCAGGCGACGGTACCCGAATCAGCCGGCCGGGGGAGGTGGCTGCACAGCCAGTTCGGTGCGCAGCGTCTCCAGGATGCCGCGCAGCAGCCGGGAGACCTGCATCTGGCTGACGCCGAGCTCGTTGCCGATCTCCTCCTGGGTGAAGCCGTTGCAGAACCGCAGCTGGAGGATCCGCTTGTCCCGGTCGCCGAGATTCGCGACCGCCGGCGTGAGGGTGTGCACGTTCTCGACCAGGTCGTAGCCGTCCTCGGCGTCGGCGACCGTCTCCATCAGGCTCGTCGCGCCGTCCGTCGGGCCGGGTGCGTCCAGCGAGAGGGTGCTGAAACAGCCCCGGACCGAGGTGGCCTCGGCGACCTCGGACGGGTGCGTGCCGAGCGCCTCGGCGGTCTCCTGGTCGGTCGGCACATGACCGAGCCGCTGGGTCAGTTCGGGCTCCGCCGCGGCGATGCTGCCCTGCATCTCCTGCACCCGGCGCGGCGGCCGGATGGTCCAGGCGCAGTCCCGGAAGTACCGCTTCAGCTCGCCGCGGATCGTCGGTACGGCGTACGACAGGAAGGCCGTCGACGCGTCCAGCCGGTACCCGTTCGCGGCTTTCACCAGCCCGAGGTACGCGACCTGTTCGAGGTCGTCGGCGTCGACGCCCTTGCTGCGGTAGCGCGAGGCGATCGATCTGGCCACCGGCGCGTTCAGCAGGATGACCTCGTCGAGGCACTCCTGGTGGCGGGGATCGGGAACAGTGTCGGCCTCGAGCAGCAGCTCGTGGGTGGCATCGGCAATTCTCTGCTTGGAGACTTCGGCAGCTGCGATCGTCACGGGAGATACCTCGTCGTGTCGTCGTGCAGGTCGGGTGGCTTGGGGGCTGAACCACCTGTCTCCACCAGATCAAACTCGGCCGGACCTTTCAAGTGCCCGCCTGTTACGGCTGTTTGAAACGCTTGTAGCCTGACAGTAACTGTCAGGTTTCAATGGTTTGCTCGCACTCATGAACGAGTGTTGCGCCGTGGTCGACCTGCGCCAGTACACCCTGCACCCCGGAAAGCGGGACGATCTGATCGACGTCTTCGACACCCACCTGGTCGATGGCCAGGAGCGGACCGGGATGCACATCGTCGGTCAGTTCCGCGATCTGGACGACCCCGACCGGTTCGTCTGGATCCGCGGTTTCCGGGACCTGCCGGCGCGCGCGGACGCGCTGAACGCGTTCTACTTCGGGCCGGACTGGCGCGCGCACGCGGCGGCGGCCAACGTGACGATGATCGACTCCGACAACGCCCTGCTGCTGCGGCCTGTCCGGCTCGGCGCCGGCTACCCGGCCCTGGAAACGCCCAGGACGGGCGAGGCGACGGGTTCGGTGATCGCCGGTGCCGTCTACCACCGCGCCGGCGAGGACGACGAGTTCGTCGAGTTCTTCACCGACCACGTCGCCCCGGTGCTCACCGCGACCGGCGCCGAGCCGGTCGCGGTGTTCGAGAGCCTGGTTGCCGAGAACAACTTCCCGCAGCTGCCGTTGCGGGACGAGGTGGTGCTCGCCTGGTTCGCACGGTTCGCCGACGACACGGCGTACGACGAGCACCGGCGGCAGCTGGCCGCGTCGCCCGTGTGGCAGCGGCAGGTGCAGCCCGAGCTGGTCTGCCGGTCGGCGAAACCGGCCCAGGAGCTGCGGCTGCGGCCGACCGCGGGATCGCAGTTCCGGTAAATGCGTTGCGGGCGGCGGGAGCGCCCGGCATCCTGGTTTGACCCGAGCGGCGACGCGCGCTGCCTGGACCTAAGGAGGGCTGACGGATGGCCATCACTGTGCTGCGGCATGTCCGCATCAGTCCCACTTCACGGTTCAGGAGCATCTCCGTTGTCTTTTCCCGAGTACGAACTCACCGATAACTACTCAGACACCGACCCGGCCGACGCCTTCGTCTTCAAGTTCCACACGGTCGACGAGGAGCTGGGGCCGGATCAGCGGTGGTCCACCTGGCTGGACGTCGAGCGCGGCTCTCGCGGGCCTGATCCCCGCCCGGACTGGGTGGTGACGGAACAGGCCGCGATCGATACCGAGCTCGGCGTCCTCAAAACCGGTAAGGAAGCCGACGTCTTCCTGCTCGAACGGGCCGTCGAAGTCATCGGCGACAACCCGGCGAAGTCCTCGCTGCTGGCCGCGAAGCGGTACCGCACCGAGGAGCACCGGTCCTTCCACCGCAGCACGGCGTACGTCGAGGGGCGCCGGACCCGCAACAGCCGCGACACCCGGGCGATGGCGAAGAAGACCTCGCACGGCCGGTCCGTCGCGGCCGGGCAGTGGGCGTACGCCGAATGGGACGCCCTCAACCGGCTGTGGAAGGCCGGCGTCCCGGTGCCGTACCCGGTCCAGGTCGACGGCACCGAGTTGCTGATGGAGTTCATCGACGACGGCGAGGGCGGCGCCGCGCCGCGGCTCGCCCAGGTCCGGCCGTCGAAGGAGCTGCTCGACCTGTACTTCGAGCAGCTCCGTGACGGGATGCGCGAGCTGGCCCGCGCGGGCCTGGCGCACGGCGACCTCTCGCCGTACAACGTGCTCGCGCAGCACGACCGGATCGTGATGATCGATCTCCCGCAGGTGATCGACATCGTCGGCAACCCGAAGGGCATGGACTTCCTGCTGCGCGACTGCCACAACATGGCCACCTGGTTCACGAACCGCGGCCTGGAGATCGACGATCAGGAACTGTTCGCCGATCTGCTCACAATGGTGTTCTGATCGCCCGCTGCAGGTACGGGACGAGCGGTACCAGCTGGTCGGGGTAGGTGTCGACGAGACCGTCGACGTGGTTGCCTGCCTCGACCCGCTGGTACGTGTGCAGACCGGTGTGCTTCGCCAGTTCGGCGTACACGTCGGAATCCTGGGTGATCGGGAGCAGGCTGTCGTACGTGCCGTGGATCGTGGTCAGCGGCCGGCGGATGTTTCCGGTCAGAGCGATCCGCGCGATGGCCCTGCGAGCTTCGGGGCGCTGCGCGTAGTCGTAGTCGGCCTCGGCGCCGGTGTAGGTGGGGTCGAGCTCCGCCGCGTAGATGCGTTGGGTCAGCTTCCAGTAGACCGTGTAGTGGTAGTCCCACAGGAAGCCGGACTTCGGGTTGAATCCGGCTGCCACGATCTTGGCAGTGTCGTGCTGCTCGTAGCCTGTGATTGCCTGGGGCAAGTACGTGAACAGGTTCGGTCCGTCGACCGTCCACAGCGTGCCTTCCAGGTCGACGCCGCGGGTGTAGAGCTCGGGGTGGTTCTCGAGTTGCCAGCGGACCAGGTAGCCGCCGTTCGAGATGCCCGCCGCGATCACCTCGCGCGCCGGGCGGCCGTAGTGCTGCGCGACGGTGGCGCGTGCGGCGCGGGCGAGTTGCGTCGTACGGACGTTCCACTCGACGATCGCGTCGCCGGGACGGATGCCGTCGGTGGAGAACGCGGCGCCGGTGTTGCCCTTGTCGGTCGCGGCGTAGGCGTAGCCCAGCGACAGCACGTAGTCCGAGATCGACTTGTCGTTGGCGTACTGCGCTCGCACGCCGGGTGAACCGGAGACGACCAGCCCGCCGTTCCAGCGTTGCGGTAGCCGGATCACGAACTGCGCGTCGTGGTTCCAGCCGTGGTTGGTGTTGGTGTGCGAGGTGTCCGGGAAGTACCCGTCGATCTGCACGCCAGGCACGCCGGACTGCTGCGGCAACCCGGAGTGGGTGAGGCCCGCGTAGTCGGCGGGATTCGTATGACCGGACGCGACCGTACCGGCGGTGGTGAGATCGTCCAGGTGCGCGAGTTCCTGATACTCGGCACCCGGGACGTGGAGCTGTCGATGGGCGCTGGCGGGCACGGTCACACCGGCCAGCAGCAGAACGGCGGAGGACAAGGCGAGAAGGCGGCGCATGGCGTCACGCTAGAAGCCGTCCTTCCGCCCGGACATCGGATCGCGGCACACAACGACGGTGTCCGCGGTGGTCCGTCAGGACACTGCCTTGGCCGCTGCGCGTCCCGCCGTACGGCCGGTGAAGAGGCAGCCGCCGACGAAGGTGCCCTCGAGTGAGCGGTAGCCGTGGACACCGCCGCCGCCGAAGCCCGCCACCTCGCCGGCCGCGTAGACACCGGGGAGCGGGCTGCCGTCGGCCCGCAGGACGCGGGACTCCAGGTCGGTCTGCAGGCCGCCGAGCGACTTGCGGGTCAGGATGTTCAGCCGGACGGCGATCAGCGGACCGGCCTTCGGGTCCAGGATCCGGTGCGGCGACGCCACCCGGATCAGCTTGTCGCCGCGGTAGTTGCGGGCGCCGCGCAGCGCGGTCACCTGCAGGTCCTTGGTGAACGTGTTGGTCAGCTCCCGGTCCCGCGCGACGATCTGCCGCTCGAGGTCGTCGAGGTCGATCAGCCCCTCGCCGGTCAGGTCGTTCATCCCCCGGACCAGGTCCGGAAGGTTGCCGCGGACAACGAAGTCCGCGCCCTTGTCCATGAACGCCTGCACCGGCGCCGTCGGGCCGCCGCGGGCTCGGCCGAGCACGCCGCGGATGTCCTTGCCGGTGAGGTCCGGGTTCTGCTCCTGGCCGGAGAGCGCGAACTCCTTCTCGATGATCTTCTGGGTCAGCACGAACCACGTGTAGTCGTACCCGGTCCGCATGATGTGCTCGAGCGTGCCCAGCGTGTCGAACCCCGGGAACAGCGGCACCGGCAGCCGCTTCCCGGTCGCGTCGAACCACAGCGACGACGGCCCGGGCAGGATCCGGATGCCGTGCATCGGCCAGATCGGGTCCCAGTTCTGGATGCCTTCGGTGTAGTGCCACATCCGGTCCCGGTTCACGTACCGGCCGCCGGCCTGCTCGGTGATCGCGAGCATCCGGCCGTCCACATGCGCCGGTACGCCGCTGATCATCCGCTGCGGCGGCTGCCCCATCCGCTGCGGCCACTGCGCGCGCACCAGGTCGTGGTTGCCGCCGATCCCGCCGGACGTGACGATCACGGCCTGCGCGGTCAGCTGGAAGTCGCCGGCCTCGACGCGCGAGCTCGGCATCCCCCGCTGTACGTCGCTGGGCTCCAGCACCTTGCCCGCGACACCGTCGACGACGCCGCCGGTCACCGTCAGCTCGTCCACCCGGTGCCGGAACCGGAACTCGACCAGCCCCAACGCGTGTGCCTCCCGGACCCGGCGCTCGAACGGCGCGACCAGCCCCGGCCCGGTGCCCCACGTGATGTGGAACCGCGGCACCGAGTTCCCGTGGCCGTCGGCGTTGTACCCGCCGCGCTCGGCCCAGCCGACGACCGGGAAGAACCGCACGCCCTGCGCGTGCAGCCACGGGCGCTTCTCGCCGGCCGCCCAATCGACGTACGCCTCGGCCCACTGCCGGGCCCACTTGTCCTCGTCGTCCAGCCGGTCGAACCCGGCCGAGCCGAGCCAGTCCTGCAGCGCGAGGTCGCGGGAGTCCTTGATCCCCATCCGGCGCTGCTCCGGGGAGTTCACGAACAGCAGCCCGCCGAACGACCAGAACGCCTGTCCGCCGAGCGACGCCTCGGGTTCCTGGTCGAGCAGCAGCACCTTCCGGCCCGCGTCGGCCAGCTCGGCGGTCGCGGCCAGGCCGGCCAGTCCCGCCCCGACGACGATCACATCAGCGTCCATGTCGACCATGTATAGCGCACTTGGGAAGATGTAGCAGTGACGATCTTTTCTGTTCAAAACGTCGTACTTCCCGCAGCTTCGCTCGGTTCGGAGAACCCGCTGGCGCCGCTCCGCACCCAGCGCGAGCCGCACCTCGTCGAGAACATCGCCGAGCTTCCCGCGGACCTGCGGGCGAACGTCGAGTACGGGCGCCTGCACAGCCCGCTGCCGTGCCTGAACCAGGACGGGTACGACCGCACCCTGGTCGAGACGGAGCTTCCGGCGCTCGTGCTGGAGAACGACCACGTGCGCGCGACGATCCTGCCGAGCCTCGGGGGCCGGCTCTACTCGCTCGTCCACCACGGGCAGGAGCTGCTCTACCGCAACCCGGTCTTCCAGCCCGCGAACCTCGCCCTGCGCAACGCCTGGTTCGCCGGCGGCGTCGAGTGGAACGTCGGCAGCACCGGCCACTGGACCGGCACCTGCGCGCCGATGCACGCCGCCCGCATCGAGGGCCCGGACGGTACGCCGGTCCTGCGGCTGTGGGAGCTCGAACGCACCCGGAATCTGGTCACCCAGCTCGACTTCTGGCTGCCGGAGGACTCGGAGTTCCTGTACGTCGGGGTCCGGCTGCAGAACCCGTCCGACGCCGACGTCCCCGCGTACTGGTGGTCGAACATCGCGGTCCCGCAGTCCCCGGACCACCGCGTGCTGGTGCCGGCCGACCAGGCCTGGCAGTTCGGCTACGGCAGCCGCCTCGACCTCGTCGACGTGACGACGGACCTGACCTATCCGATGCGGCATCCGCGCGCCATCGACTACTTCTTCGAGCCGCTGGCCGGGGAGCGGTCGTGGATCGCGTCCGTCGACGGGGCCGGTGACGGGCTCGTGCAGGCGTCGACCGGGCGGCTGCGTGGCCGGAAGCTCTTCGTGTGGGGGCAAGGAGACGGCGGGCGACGGTGGCAGGAGTGGTTGTCGCCGGGGCTGGAAGGGGATGGGTACGCCGAGATCCAGGCAGGGCTCGCGCGGACCCAGATGGAGCATCTGAGGCTGCCTGGTGAGACTTCCTGGCACTGGTTGGAGGCGTACGGACGGCTGTCGATGGACGCCGGACGTGCGCACTCCCAGGACTGGACGACAGCTCGGGCCGCGGGTGCCGAGGCGTTGCAGCCGTTGCTCGCCGAGCTGCCGGCTCGTGAGGAGGCGTGGTTGGGGGTTGTTGACGCTGCCCCGGCGGAACGGCTTGCCGTCGGGTCCGGGTGGGGTGCGCTGGAGCTGCGGCGGACCGGCTGGACGGTGTCGGACGGTACGCCGTTCAGCGCGGACACGTTGACGTCGCGCGAGCAGGCATGGCTGCCGCTGCTCGACGGGCAGTTGCCTGCCGTGGACGACGTACCGGACGGGACTCTGGTGGCGTGGCGGGACCTGCTGGAAGCGGCCGAGGACAACTGGCTCGTCTGGTACCACCGGGGTGTGGCGCGGCACTACGACGGTGATGTCGACGGTGCGGTCGAAGCGTGGCGGCAGTCAGGGGACAACGTGTGTGCACTCCGCAACCTCGGGCTCGTCACGGGGGAGCTGGAGTACTACGAGCGCGCTGTCGCCTTCCGGCCCGACCTGGTGCCGCTTGTCGTGGAGGCGGTCGCGGCCGCGCTCGACACCGACGTACCGCGGGCGGAGCGGATGCTGGCGCAGGCCCCCGACGACCCGCGGATCCAGCTGCTGCGGGTCCGGCACGCGCTGGAGACCGGGGACCCGGCGACGGCACACGACCTGCTGGCTGCCGGGATCCAGCTGGCCACGGTCCGGGAGGGTGCGAACCCGCTGACCGACTACTGGCTGGCCGCCGAGGAGGCACTTGGCACGCACCGGCCAGTACCGCCGCAGTACCAGTTCGGAATGGGCGGAAACTGACAACTTCAGGTCAACTCTACCTCTAGAAACACCACTCCACCGGACTCTACTATGGTCCTGTAGAAAAGTTTTTGTACTTACCTGGAACCAAGTGGAGTCCGGTGGCGTCCCACCGGTGTGCGGCAAGGGCCGCGCAAGGCAGTTTCGACAACGACCGCGTCGCTCGCGGGTGGCGCGTCGGGGGTGAGTGCCATGTTGACGATCGTTGTACTCGGTGGGTTCGGCCTGGTGCTGGTGGTCGCGGCCTTCATCGTGACCGAAGTTCTGGCCGGTCTTCGGCCGTCCCAGATCCCCACCGGCACGGAAGAGAAGACCGCGGGACGAGTGATCCGGGTGCGTGGCCCGGTCCGCGGCCAACTGCAGAGCGGTGCCCCGGCGGTCTACACCGAGGTCATCGTCGAGTACTACACCCGCCGGGGTGAGGGGCCGTACGAGGTCGCTCGCAAGTTCCCGGTCGGGAGCAGGATTACTTACGCCAAGGGTGACCGGGTGATCGTCGCGTACGACGTCCGGAACCCGCGCCGGGCGCGCCTGGCGGGCCGGGTCAGCCACTGGCCGGCCCTGGGCCTGCCGTCCGCGGCCTGACGGAACACCTGCTTGAGCCTCCTCTCCGGCTCAAGCAGGAAGGTGGGGGGCGAGCAGGTTGTACAGCACCGGCCGGCCCTGATCCAGGACGTACTCCGCCTCGTCCGCGGACAACCGGTCCGCCAGGTGAGCGAGCGCCTCGCCCATCGTGATGCTCAGCGTCACCGCCAGCCGGAAGTCCTGTGAGTCGCGGGCGCCGAACCGCGCCGCCAGCAGTTCCGCGAACTCGCCGGCGTGCTGGTCGTCGAACTCGCCCGGCTTCGCCTCCAGCTCCGGGTCGCCGAGCCCGCTCAGCACGACCGCCTTGAAGCCCGGGTCGGTCCGGTGCATCTCCCGGAACGTCTCCAGCGTGACGTCGACCGCCGCGCGCCAGCTCGTCACGTCCGCCAGCCGCTCCCCGACCGCGTCGGTGTAGCGCGCCTGGTTCCGCCGCTCGATGGCCTGGATCAGGCTGCGCTTGTCCGGGAAGTACCGGTACACGCTGCCGACCGCGATCTCGGCACGCTTCGCGATCCCGCTCGTCGACGCCGCGTCGTACCCGCGCTCGACCACCTCGGCACACGCCGCGTCCAGAATCCGCTCGACCTGCCGGCTGGCCCGGTCCTGGGTCGGCGTCCGGCGCAGCGGGTACGCCGTACCTGGGTTGATATCGGCCGACTTACTCACCTGGATCGTCGCGAGTGAGCGTGTGCTGCGCACACGCGGCGACCCGCGACTCCCTCCCTTCGGAAGCCGGGGACTGTCGGTCCCGAGTGATTGGCTGAATGTCATGTCCCGGTTCCGGCTGTACCCGAACCCCGCGCAGCAAGCCCCACTGCTGGGTCAATGCATGCACGCTCGGTACATGTGGAACCTGGGGCTCGAGCAGTGGCGGATGTGGACTCGGGACAAGGGTCCGGTGCCCAGCTTTGCGGGGCAGTGCCGGCAACTGACCGAGGCGCGAGCCACCTTCCCGTGGCTGCGGGCGGGGTCGCAGACCGTGCAGCAGCAGGCGCTGCGAGACCTCCAGCAGGCTGTCCGGAACTTCTTCGCCGGCACCCACCGACGGCCAAGTTGGCGTAAGGCCGGACTGCACGAGGGGTTCCGAATCGTCGGGGCTCAAGCATCTCGGATCGTCAAGCTCAACCGGAAGTGGGCAGAAGTCAACGTGCCCAAGGTGGGCTGGGTGCGCTTCCGGCTGTCGCGCCAGATACCCGCTGCGAAGTCGTACCGCATCACCCGGGACCGCGCAGGTGGCGTCTGCGGGCATCGCGCACCGGAGAACCGCAAGAGTCAAGCGATCTTCCGATGTGTGGCCTGCGGACATCAGGCGAACGCGGACGTGAATGCGGCAGTCAACATCGCGGCCGGACGGGCCGTCAGCGCACGCCGAGAGATGCCACCCCGGATCTCGCCGACGCGTGAACCTCAACTCGCTACCTCCGCGGAGCAGTTGAAATCCCTATCCACTCCGGATGGGGAGGACGTCAACATTCACTTATTGTCCACGCTCGGGGGGACAACGTTGCCACCTCTTTGTGACAGATTGCCGACAGTTGGTCATGAGGAGGGGTAACTCGTATGCGCATCAACAAGACAGCTGTTGCGGGCCTTGCATCCGTCGCATTGGCCGCGTCCGGGGTCGCCGGTACGGCGCTCGGCCGGGATCACTCGGGCGGGAACGGCGGCGGTCTGCGCTTCAACCAGGTGCAGATGATCGGCTCGCACAACTCGTACCACCGTGAGCTCAGCCCGGCCGAGCAGAAGGTCCAGCAGGCGCAGAACCCGGGATCAGTCGACCTCTGGTACTCGCACGCGCCGATCACCCAGCAGCTCGAGGACCAGAACGTCCGCACGCTCGAGCTCGACCTGCTGCCGGACCCGGACGGCGGTCTGTACACGTATCCGCTGATCCGGAAACTGACCGGGCAGGGGCCGCTCACCGACCCGGCGATGGTGCAGCCGGGCATCAAGGTCATGCACATCCCGGACTTCGACTACAACACCACCTGCGACACCTTCGTGCTGTGCCTGCAGCAGGTGAAGTCGTGGTCGGACCAGCACCCGAACCACGTGCCGATCACGATCAACCTCGAGCTGAAGCAGTCCGACCCGAAGGTGGTCGCGGCCGGCGGCGTGCAGTCCCCGCCGTGGGACGCGGCCACCCTGGAAGGCGTCGACCGCGAGATCCGGTCGGTGTTCTCCGAGCAGGACCTGCTGACGCCGGACGACGTCCGCAAGCCCGGCCTGACCCTGGAGCAGTCGGTGCTGACCAAGGGCTGGCCGAAGCTCGACGACGTCCGCGGCCAGGTGCTGTTCTACTTCGACAACGGCGGCCCGGGCGCGATCCGCGACCTCTACCGGACCGGTCACCAGAACCTCGAGGGCCGTGCGGTCTTCACCCGTGGCCCCGAAGGTGAGCCGGACGCGGCGATCACGCAGGTGAACGACCCGCGGGGCGCGAACCAGGCCGAGATCCAGCGGCTGGTCGCGAAGGGGTACCTGATCCGGACCCGGTCCGACGAGCCGATGGCGACGATCCGGGACAAGGACTACAGCCGGCTCGGGATCGCCCTGGCCAGCGGCGCGCAAGTGGTGACGACCGACTGGCCGGTGGCCGGGATGGCCGCGCGGTACGACAGCGACTTCGTCGCCAAGCTGCCCGGGCACACCGCCGTACGATGCAATCCGGTGACGGCGCCGACCTGGTGCCACGGAGACGTCGCGGGAAGGTGACCTGAGCATGTCGGAGCACGTGGTCGATATCAGCTGGAGCCGTGGTGCGAACGAGTTCACCTACGACACCTACGACCGCGACCACGAGTGGCGCTTCGACGGCGGTGTCACGGTGCCGGGCTCGGCGAACCCGAAGTACCTGGGGAACCCGGGCCCGGTCGACCCGGAGGAGGCGTTCGTGGCGGCGATCTCGTCCTGCCACATGCTCACCTTTCTGGCGATCGCGGCCCGGAAGCGGCTGGTCGTCGACGCGTACGACGATCACGCGGTCGGGGTGATGGCGCCCGGACCCGCCGGGCGGCTGGCGATCACGCAGGTGACCCTGCACCCGACGATCGTCTGGAACGGCCCCGAGCCGGACGCCGCCACGATCAAGCGGATCCACGAAGTGGCGCACCGCGAGTGCTTCATCGCGAACTCGGTCACCACCGAGATCACAGTTGCCGGCTGACGGATCAAAGAAGAAGAGAAGAAGTATTTGTTCGGTGCGTGGCGGCTTCGGTGGGCCGGCGTCACTCGGCGGTCGGGTCCCTCAGCTGAGCGGTACCATGCATGGTGCCATGCGTGGTACCATCGTCCATGGCCATGAACCTGCGACTCCCACCTGACGTGACGACCGCGCTTCAGGCGGAGTCGGCACGGACTGGCCTGTCGCAGCAAGAGATCGTCCGGGACGCGCTCGGCCGGCGGCTGCACCTGATCGATACGGCGGACCCGGCTGGTGAGCGCGAGCGTGCCCGGGCCGAGCATGCCGTCCAGCCGGCCAGAGTGCCGTACCGCAAGGTGACACCACGCCTGCGGCTGCCGAAGGGCACCACCAGCCTCGATCTGCTCGACCGCGACGACCGCTTCTGATGCGGATCTACTTCGACAGCAGCGCGCTGATCAAGCGAGTCGTCGCCGAGGACGAATCCGACGACCTGGTGGAGTTCCTGGACAGCCGGTACGAGCAGGGCGACGTACTGGCGTCGTCCTCACTTGCCTGGGTCGAGGTCTCTCGCGTCGTCCTGGCCCGAGTCAGAAAGCCTGCCGATGCCGGCGACCTCATCGAGGGCGCGATGTCCGGCATCGACGAACGCCCGATGACGGGTGAGGTCGTCAGCGTCGCCCGGCGGATCGAGCCGTTGATCCTGCGCAGTCCCGACGCACTGCATCTCGCGACCGCGGTGCTGATCGACGCCGACCTGGTGGTCACGTACGACGACCGCCTGGCCGACGCCTGCCGCCGGAACGCGCTCGCGGTCGCGTCGCCGGGGCGCGACTGACAGTTGTCGCTGCACGCCGCTGGGTTGTCCGGTTCGCACCGGGTGACGAGCATCTTCCTTCTTCACTCAGCTACTTCTGTTTGGCAAATAAAACACCCGCCGACCGGCCTGAGCCTCGCGCAAACGGCGTCAGGATGGTCGGCGGGTGGTGGGGTGCACCTCTGTGGCGGTGCACCGGTCACGGATCCGGGGGCGCTTCGCACTGGGGCGCCTCTGCGTTTGCGTGCGACTTCCGTGCGGTCTGGCTCGGTGGGCAAGACCGTCCGGGTGCGCCGCCCGGGTCCGTTCGTCCGGCTGGCGCCTTACTGCTCGGCGGCGGCGTCGGTCCGGTCGTCGGTGGTCCGGGCCAGGAGGTCCTCGAGCTCACGGACCTGCTCGGTGGCCATCGTGGTCATCAGTCGGTGGATCGTCATGCCGGTGAGACGCCGCGCTCCCGAAGGTATGACGGGAATCCGGTCTGTGACCTGAGTCACTACTTCTCGTCGAGCCCGTCCGGGCGCAGCGGGACCAGCTTGCGGGCCTCGTCGTACGACGTACCGGTCAGCTCGAGCAGGTCGATGATCGTCGAGCGGAGCTGACCGAGGACCACGACCGCGGACAGTCCGGCCGGCTGCGGCAGGTCCGCCGTCCGCCGGCCCAGCTCGCCCAGAACGCGGTGCGCGGCCACGTCGGCGGCCGGTTCGAACAGGGACTCGCCGATCAGGCGGGTGCCGTCGGCGAGGCGGTCGAGCAGCATCGGGTACTCCGCGGGCATGGCCTCGTCGCGCCACACCGACACCGCGCACCGGCGGACCAGCACCCGGGTGTTCCGGATCGCACGGTCCAGCGGTACGACGAGATCGGCGATCTCCTGCACCCGCCCGCGGTGCCGGCGGCGAAACGGGGACAGCCGTACGACCGCGACCCCCTCGTCGGCGGCGCTGCGCAGGTCGTCGAGCCGTGACTCGCTGGCCCGGGCGCGGCGGAGCGCGTCGGTGATCGCCTCCTCGTCGCGGGTCCGCAGACCGTCGGCGGTCTCGACCAGAATCTCGGCCAGCTCGTTCAGCACCCCGGACGCCTGTTGCCGCGGGCGCCGGATCGCCGCCGCGGGTGCGATGGTGGCCGCGGCCAGCGCGACCAGTCCGCCGAGCGCCGCGTCCTGCCAGCGGCTGAAGCCGGCGCCGGGATTGGGCAGCAACGTTGTGACGATCGCGGCCTGGACGCCCGCCTGGGTGGTCATCAGGTTGCCGGCGCCGAGCAGGACGGCGACGCTCATCGCCAGCGCGATCACGAACACCAGTTGCAGGATGCCGGTCCCGAAGACCTTGACGAACAGGTCGCCGACGCCGACGCCGACCGCCACGCCGACCATCACCTCGGCGACCCGGCGCAGCCGCTGACCGAAGCTGAAACCGAGGCAGACCATCGCGGCGACCGGCGCGAAGAACGGTTGCTTGTGACCCATGACATAGCGCGCGAGGGTCCACGCGACGCCGGCCGCGAGCGCGCACTGGGCGATGAAGAACACCCGGCTGCGCCAGCGTTCGATCCGGCGGTCGATCGAGGCGCGGGACCGCCGCGCGGCGTGGGGCGCGATGTCGTCGCGCAGCTCCCGCAACTGGTCCAACGTCAGCCTGACCGGATCCACGCGCCCCATTCTGCGCGATGGGTGCGCCAGCTTGATTCCCGTGCCGGTCTCGGTTCAGTGTTGCTCCATGACCGAGAACAACCGTGAGGACTACGGCAGCTATTCCGTCGACGACGAGGACCAGCTGCAGGCGGAGGACACGCTCGACGACCGGGGCGTGGCGGATCTGCTCGACGAGGGCTACTCGCCGCCGGAGAAGTGGTCCGCGGGCGAAGGCTTCGGGACGACCGCGGACGAGGCGCTGCAGGGCGAGTCCCTGGACCAGCGGATCGCGCAGGAGGTCCCGGACGTCGACCCGTACGCCGAGGACGGCGAGGACGTCGGCGGCCCGCAGGTCGGCACGGAACGCTCGGGCCGCCTGGTCGCCTCCGACGAGGGCGCGCACAGTGACGACGACAGCGAGCTGTACGCCGAGGACGTCGGCATCGACGGCGCCGCGGCCGGCGCGGAGGAGGCGGCCGTGCACGTCGTCGACGACGAGGACGACTTCGAGCTCGAGGACGACGACGACCAGGACCGCGGCAGCTACCGCGACGTCGACCTGGGCGACGTCGGCGACCTGGAGGACTGACCGCCGCGGGTCAGCGGCGAGTGACCGAGACCTCGGCGCCGTGGCGCGGGACGAGGGTGACGTTCTTGGCCTGAGGCGGCTCCGGCCTGGGGTGTGGCGCGTGGAAGTCGTAGGCGGCCAGGGCGGCGCGGAGGATCTCGGTGCCTTCCATCAGCGAGAAGCCGGCGCCGATGCAGCGCCGGGCGCCGCCGCCGAACGGGATCCAGGTGCCGGGCGCGGGCGGATCGTCGGACAGGAAGCGCTGCGGGCGGAAGTCCTGCGGCATCGGGAAGTGCTCGCCGTCGCGGTGCACCAGGCCGATCGCAGCCATGATCGTCGTCCCGCGCGGCAGCCGGTAGCCGGCGATGTCCGCGGTCTCGGTCAGCCGCCGGCCGACCTGGTAGACGACCGGGTGCAGCCGCATCGCCTCCTTGACGATTGCCTCCAGCTCGTCGTCGGCCCCGGCGTCGGCGGCGCGCTGCCCGAACGCCAGCTCGGCCGGCCGCCGGGCCAGCTCGTGGAACGTCCAGGCCAGTGCGGTCGCCGTCGTCTCGTGCCCGGCCAGCAGCAATGTCACCAGCTGGTCGCGCAGCTCCACGTCCGACCAGTTGCCGGCAGCAAGCAACCGCGAGAGGACGTCGGTGCGCCCGGCGAACGTCTCGCGGCGCGCGGCGATCTCGTCGTACAGGATCTCGTCGACCTGCCGCTGGGTGTCCAGGTACGTCTTCCACGGCCGGACGCGGAGCAGTTGCGGGTAGAAGCCGCCGAGCATGATCACTGGCGACACCGACACGATCTTGTCCAGCAGCGGGCGCAGCGTGTTCAGCCGGTCGAGGTCGGTGACGCCGAAGATCACCTGCAGGATGATCTCCAGCGTCAGGTTCCGCATCCGCTGGTGCATCCTGAACGGCTCACCGACCGGCCATTTCGCCACCTCGGCGCGGGCCAGGTCGAGCACCATGGCGGCGTACCCGCGCAGCGCGGCGCCGGAGAACGCCGGCATCAGTTGCTTCCGCATCCGCACGTGGTCCTCGTCGTCGAGCAGCAGCAGGGAGTGCGAGCCCATGATCGGTTCGAGCACGGTGTTGCCCTCGCCGGCGTGCATCACTGACGGCGGGCTGCCGAACACCTCCCGGATGTGCTCCGGGCGGCTCAGCACGACGCAGACGCGGCTCGACGGCACCAGGCGGATCGTGAACACGTCGCCGTACTTGTCCCGCATCCGTGGGAAGAACGTGCGTCGGTGACTCGCGAACAGCACGGTCTGGGCGAGCGTCGGCAGCTTCGGGCCGGGCGGCAGCGTCCGGGCGGTCTGACGGTCGAGCGTGCGGGAACCGAGCAAGGGTGTCGGAGCCATGCTTTTCACGCTACGTCAGCCGGGTGAACGCCGGGCATCGAACGCCACAAGTACTGCGACAATCCGGGGCACCGCGCCCCGGCGCGCGCTTGGGGGGCGGCGGGGGGGGGTTTGTGGTGGGGCCGCCTGGGCGGGGGGGGGGGGGCGGGGGGGGCGGGGGGGGGTGGGCGGGGGGGGCCGGGGAGGAGAGGGGGGATGCAGGGGC